>CAZGEA010000001.1:0-9201 GCA_964524515.1 uncultured Gammaproteobacteria bacterium
AAATAAAAACCACCAGGTTAAATTTCTCTGGTGGTTAGCGTTTCTCTAAATTATATGCAATTTATAAAGCCAATTGGCAATTGCAATCTCAATAATCTCAATAGCCTCATGAAACATTAGTTTTCCGTTTATTTCTATAGTTACCTCGCTATTTTTAAAAAGTTCAATTCGAACATTATTACTTCTATGTTCCTCAATTGAGGCATTCCACAAAAACAAAACATATTTATCTATATATTTGATCACATTCACTTTCGCAATTTTGTCTCTCGTGGTTGTCGAAAACTCACCCTCATACATTGAAGAATTATTTGCAAAATATGCTTCAACATCAGCTGAGTGATCAGTCCAAAATATTGCCGCAAGTTGTGCAGCTTTCTGTTCGAGATATCTATCGTGTGCAAAAAACAATTGGGCCAATGGTATATCGTATCTTGGATAGCTCAAAGCTTTATTGATAGCTCGATATATAATAGAACAATCCTCAAAAATTCTTTTCCTTAATGCAAGATTTTTGTGAGAATTTATATCAGGAAACGGATTAATCTTGATCGCGTCCATGTATTGATTAAGTAATATAAAAATCTCTCCATTATTCTCTTGAGTTACGGTTGAAAGATAAGAAACTGCTTCGTGAATAAAACGAATTTGTATTTTATTTATGAAATCCAGATTCAAATATCTTTTTTGCCTTTTAAAATACCAAGCAAAATATTGAGTCAACATCCTGACGTTGAAATTAAAATCAGTCCTATAACCAATTCTTTCCAGTTTGTCCAAAAAATCTTGGCTTTTCATTTTTTACGCCTTTTTGTAGTGCAAGTTAACGATAGGGGAATTATACCAGTTATAAGCCCAAAAATGAAAAACCGCCATAGTTATTTTTTTCTATGGCGGTGCAAAAACTAGTTCTTAGATGATTGTAAACTGCTCCACTTAAAATTTCTCATAAGTGATCGAATCATGAAAATAAATTCATCCAGATGTTCAAAATCAGTTCCAAGTATAATATTGGAAACATTTGTCATTCGTAGTATGGGAATTTCCATTGATATATATTTTCCTTGTCTTGTAAAATTACACAAAACACTTGATCTTCGTTTTACAACTTGAATTCTTGTCAATTCAAAATTTCCTGTCAAAATTTCACCATCAGATGCTTTGTTAGCCCAAGGCAATATATATTTTGCAAAAATACTGCCATGAAACAACAGAGTGGTTTGGGTAACAATGATTTCCGATGCCAAAAAGATTGTTTCAATTTGAGCTGCTGCAGTGTGAATATCAAATCCAACTCTCTCGCAAACTTTTTCCAGTTCACTCACGATTGTCTTTTTGAATATTGCCATCTGAAATTCCAAGAGAAATTTAAGAGATATCCCCTCCCAACTGTGAGCTAGAAGATATTTTTGATATAGATCTTCTTCATCAGTTCCTTTTGAAAAATCATCCCATTCGAGAAGAGAAATGAATGTAAAATATACAAACTCTCTCTCAAGAATATTTGGCTCAGAATATTCAATCAATCTCCTTGCCAAATAACTTGCCAATGTTTTTGTTTGTTGGTTAGGAAACTTATAGGTCTCAAGTTTTTTGATTAGATCTGCAGTTAACATTGTCACTTTCTCC
The DNA here is from genome assembly GCA_964524515.1 of uncultured Gammaproteobacteria bacterium. Taxonomy (GTDB): domain Bacteria; phylum Patescibacteriota; class Microgenomatia; order UBA8517; family UBA8517; genus CAZGEA01. Next base: position 1,630 of record CAZGEA010000001.1, read on the forward strand.
TATGACTTAAAATTTACAAGTGAAGTGTTTTCCACTCTTTAATTACCATGTCAATTGCTCTCATTGCCTCCCAAAGAGAATTTCCTTCAGACCTGATTCTAGATTTTGGAACTTTCCCTTTACCAATAATCTTTATCAACACTTTACTATTTGAATCTTTGACATTTTTGATAGCAATACTGACTACAGTCTCGGTTGCTTTGATCCTTGTAATCTCTAGATAAAAATCACCCAAAACAATCATTCCTGTGTCAGTTGCTGATAATCTGACTTTTTCCTCTAATCCTTTTTGCCACACTTCAATCAAAAATTTAGCTCTATAGTTTTGGAGCATAGCATTGGGAGCGGAAAGATGTATTGAAACAGTTACAGCTTCGCTTTCAAGTTCATCAGATTGATCACTAAGGTATCCAAACAAATCAAGAAAATCACCAATAACTAATGCTTGATCGGCAAATTCTTCAGGAGACTTAGCAATACCATCAATTACTGGAAGTTGACCTTTCAATTCTGGTCTTGCTTTAAAATACTCGTTTCTCATTCGAGAACGAACAATATCATCAGCACTTCTAAATTGGTCATAAGAATCAAACAATAAGCTAGGTAAATGCAAATCACCAAGGCTATCTGTTTCGTTGTAATTAACAATTAAATAGTTGTTAATTACTTGAGCCAGTCTGACTTGTGGCAATTTACTACTAATGTTCAAATTTTTCGAAATAAATTCAATTAGGGTATCAGTCAATTGACGAATAATCATCATTCTATCCTTGAAGGTACAAGTTAACGATAGGGGAATTATACCAGTTATAAGCCCAAAAATGAAAAACCGCCATAGTTTATTATATCCATGGCGGCCATATTTTATTTGTTAACAACTGCAAATGAACTTTCAATTTGTGCAAAGTTCTCGATTACAATGTCTAATATCCAAGCAATCTCATATGCTTTGAAGATATTTGATCTAGTCTCAACATCCGATAATTGCAAAGAAAGCGGAATCATAAGATGAATTTTGTTTTTCCGTGTGCTAATAATCGAAATTACAACTAAATCATCTTCTTTGATGATTTCGATATCAAATTCGGCAAAGCCACCACAAAGCTTGAGAGATACAGGCCTGTCTTTCATTATGTGATATATTCTTTTGACAAAGACTTGATTGAAAAAAACAACCAATGATTGTTTCAATATGTAGTCTTGAGCAAAAAAAAGTTCACGCAATTTGGCAATTACAGTGTGACTTTCTGGAACAATATTCTTAATTAATCTCTCAATATCGATAAACATTGCAGTCCTTCGATCAAGATGATTAATCTCAGTAAGATTTGGCAGCAAATCCCATTCCCGTCGTCTCAAATACTCAGACTTGAGTTTTGCTTCAGCACTGGGTGGTTTTGCAAACCTCCAATCATAAAATGCATTGAACAAAAAAATACCAAACTCCGAAGGATTATTGACAACAAATTTTCCATTGAATGCTTTCGTCAGTACTGCTTCAATATAGCCAGAAATAACATCTTCAATTGGACTTACTGGTCGAAATTTTTGCAAATTCGCAATCGCTTGAGCAATCATTTGAACACCTTTTACCTGTTAGTTTTCTTCCAATGTGCCTAAAATTATAACAAAAAAATCCGCCAAGAGTTTTACGCATGAGCGTTTACTTTTCCTGGCGGACAACATTAACTAATTAACATTTGCAAACAATTTCAATTGATCTACTTCGCAAGGTATGATTCGGGCATTCCCCCAATTATTAATTGCCTCCTGAATCATATCAAGTGATTGAATCAAATCGGCTCCAACGCTTTGTTGGTCAATCTCAAGAATCGGTAATCCGTTTGCACCAATTGCAATAAGAACCTGTTTTGTAGGCATTGCAAAAGATGGTGAAACAAGAGTAACCATTGCTTGTTCGTCTTCCAACTTTTCAACTTGAATGCAAAGTGTTCCAAAGTTAGTTCGCGCATAAATTTCTTCAAAAGAGTTAACTTTATCGCGAAGGCCTCCCTTTATCCAAACATTAATACAAAACATGGTTTTGTAGTTAATGAAAACCAGCATGGAAGAAAGGATATTGCCATAGAATATTGCAGTATAGTCATCTAAATACAGACCTACTGTATCCTCGATCATATCACCCACATCATCGACAAAAACCTGCTGTTCTTCAGTGATCATTGTCAAATCATGAATTTGCGGAATATAGCCGTTTAGCTCTGGCCTCATTCCAAAATAGTTCTCTCTACATTCAACAATTTCAGATTCATCTCCTGTTCTAAATTTTTCACAAATATCAATTACCCATGAATGAAATTCAGTTGCATCGATCAAATCATTCTTGTTGGGTTTGAATTTGCCGTTTGCGATCGCAAAGTAAAAAGCTTTTGCAATCTCAATTTTGGGAAGATATTTGTTGTCGTTGACTTTATCGTGAATGAAGCTTGAAAGTTCTGTCAAAATTACACGAATATTCATTTAGTTTGCCTCTTTAGTGTGCAAGTTATCGGACATTGGTATTATACAATAAACGTGCCTTCGGCATATTGCATTGCCTAAAGTCATAAAAAACCGCCTTGGATTTGTTTTTCTTCCAAAGCGGCAATTATCTAATCTACGTAACGAATATCTAAATGCTGATAAGTATCATATATCACATACTCACTCCACATTTGAATTACCTCTTCCAATAAGTACAAAACATGACTCAAACTGAAACTTTTTCCATCAATCGAATAACCGGGCATAATATATGTATCCAAATTGCAATCAAACTGCATAGATATTTCACCTCCATACAAATATGGACTACCAGTTAATTGCAATTCTATTTTTGAATCAATTTGTCTAATCTGGATTCGAATGTAAGACAAAAGTATCAATCGCTTTTTTTCTGGTTCTTTGCAAGCTATATTTCCCAGTCCTTTCATCCACACTTCAGTTACAAAACTTATAATACTGTTTTTAAGTGCCAAAGCAGTGGCCTCAATTTGAGTATTTATAGTTGAGAAATACAGACTTCCTTGTCCAAACCCAAATACTTCTTTGAGACTTTGTTCGATAACAGTCATCAATGAAGTAGAATTTTGATCTGATGACAAATCCAATAGATTACCGATTTGAGTTACTTTTTGGTCTATATCCCGACGGCGCATTGCCTCCAAATATAAACCTCTAAATATAAGAATCTCTTGTTCTTCGCTGATCCTTAACATATTGCAAACCATAACTACATGTGTTGCAAAAGAAGTGGGCAGATATAGAAACTCCTCAGCATTTCCATCTTTTGAAAAACTCCATGCTAAATATTGAACAAAAATTAATCTAGCTGGAGCATTTTGGTCTGTTAGATCCAAAACATTACTTTCATAACCTGCCAATAGTTCCAAGATTCTAGACTTTCTCATGGATTACATCCTTTATTGTGCTAGTTAACGGTAATGGGGATTATAGCAAATTTACGGCACAAAAAACCGCTTAAGGATGTTTTCACCTTAAGCGGCAACTAGATTACTTTGTATTAAACTTTATTAGCGAATAATTAGAAGTTCTGGTAGGCCAGTAATTTACTGCTTCTTGCAATAAATTAAGTGCTTCTGCAAGACTAAGACCAACAACACTTCTTTTTGGAAATTTACCAGAAGAGATATCTTCTTCTTGCTTTCCCATATTCAATTCAATATCCTTCTCAAGGCTAAAATCCTTCAAAAAGGATAAGTTAAGCATTGTGTTTTGGCCTTTTTTCGTTACAAAAATAACACAATTTCCCATAGTTGCCAAATGACTGCGACCAGGAGAATTGACACATAGTTCGCGAAAACCTGATTGCCACACTTGGTCTATAAAAACATCAATGGCATTGTCTAAGACATTCCACACACCTTCAAAATATGAACTAATATGCAAACTCACTTCTGTGATATTTATTTTAAACAGTCGCTTAAGTATGTCTTTTAGTATCTGCCAAATATACTCGCGGGCAATATTATCCTCAAAAGCTACTCCAAATAAATCTGGAATCTCCTTGAAACTGTCATGAGATGCGATCAAAAATCCATTTCGACATCTCTCTATAGTATCTTCCTCACTTACACGAAGTAATGTCATGGCTTTGACTAAAACTGGAAAAAGACTTTTTAGATCATAATCATGTTTCCAGCTAAGTCCATCTTGGAAAAACCAGAGTAAATAATCACACAATTCCATTCTATGGGCCATGTCTCCATTTTCAAAATAAATTGTTCGTATTTCAGCAAACTTAGCTAAAATTTCTGACTTAAGCATGTCACTATTCCTTTATTGTGCAAGTTAAACGATAGGGGAATTATACCAAAATTATGGGACAAAAAAACCGCTGGTTTGTTTTTACTCTCAGCGGTCGCTATTTCAACTAAATAATTACTTGTACTAAACTATGATCAGATTGGCTTGCATGCCAATTGTCAATTGTCCTTTGAATCACCGAAAGTGCTTCATGCAATTTGATCCTGTGGTATGAAAACCTAGGAATTGTATATGTTTCATTTTCAATGAAAAGAATCTGCAATCTTCCTTCGCAAAAAATCAATGATATTTGTCCATCAGTAATTGTTACTGAAATTGGGATGTCACCAACCTTGATAACTTTTTGTACAGATCTTTCAGTAGCAACAAGATAGAATCCATTCTCCCAAACTTGTGCAGTAAATAAAGACACTGCGTTGGTAAGCTGTATTTGAGATGTTTTGATCCTAAATCCAATAAAAGGCCAATAGGTAAATTCAGCAGAATAAATTGCATTACAAATGACAAGCCTCAATATTGCAGCAAACGCATCCCTCTGTTTACAATCCTGTTTATCGTTTGGAAGTTCACATAGATCAGGAATACTAGCTACTTTTATCAGTTGAGAATTCTCCAAAAACTCTTTTCGATACTCAGCCACCTGATCAAGGTTGCTGCTTCGAAAGATATTCATTGATAAAATGATTTGGTCAGCGAATTCATCAAATGGATTTTTTTCATTATAATTCCAAGTGCTATTTTCAAAAAACCAAATCAAAAATTTAGTTATTGAGCCAGTTAAGTGTTCGCGATTGGCACTTTTTTCAAGATAATTGTTCAAATTGGTCAACAAATCTTTGCGGTTCATTTCTGCCTCTTTTATTGTGCAAGTTAAACGATAGGGGAATTATACCAAAATTATGGGACAAAATAAAAATGTGTCTACGCCATAAAAAACCGCATAGGATTATATTTTTATCCCATGCGGCCTGTCCTATAATCTACTAACTAATCTTCATCTTCTGCCCAATACTTTATCGATAAACTGTGGCGGTAATCAAACCACAACTGAGTAACATTTCTTTCAAGAATTCGAAGTGCAGTTTCAATTGTTATTTCCGAATGCACAATGGTAGGCATCGCGTTTGGCGTTTTGGTGTTAAATACCAATTGAATTTGAAAATCACGCGGATCATCAGAATTATAGACATCTTGTAAATTGACAAAGATCTCATATTCAACCTGAAACACCGCAAAATTTACTTCTCCCAATGTACCAACTTTAATTCTTTCTGATTCAAAAGTTGCCATTTTATCTTCAAATCCATCTTGCCAAACAAGAGTTACAAATGCTGCAACTGCTCGCTCAAGCTGCCAATCAGCAGATTTGACACTTCCCAAAAATGCAGCTGAAAATTCATTTCTTGGATCCTTAGTGACATAAATTACAATAGATACAAGTAGTTGAGTAAATGAATGTTTAACAACATCCTCGATAAGATTAAAAATATCTGGAATTTTCTGATTTAGCTCTGGCATTGCAGCAAGTAGTCTTACTCGATGAAGCTCTGCCTCAAAATAATTTCCATGCCTCAAGATTTCCATCGCAAACATGATTTCACTAGCAAACTTATCACTAGTAAAATCATCAACTTGAGTTTGATGCTCCTCAAAATACCAAGCAAAATATTGAGCTAATATCGAAGGTGGTAGTCGATCGTAATTTACTTCAGCATAATCCTTCAATCGGGAAACGATTTGTCGTCTTAACATTTATGCCTCACTTAGTGTGCAAGTTACCGATAGGGGAATTATATCACTATGGGTTAATTATTTGCTAATTTATAATAAACACCACGTGTAGTGCCTAGTTTCATCAAATACCCTTCATCAGTTAAACGTTTAACGTCATACCTCAGTGTTCGCGCATTTACCTTCAAAAATCTACGTCTGATCATATCCATAGAAATCATCTTCTGCTCTCGCGCCAATCGCACAATTTCGGCTCTTCGAGGGAGCAAAAAATCTTCTGCATTTGGATTTTGTTTATTATTAATTTGTTCACGGGCTATGTTTGAAGATTCGGCAATAGCTTCCAATATAAACTCAATATAACTTGTAGTATCTTTTTCAGGCTCCTCAAGCATTCGATAATAGCTTGTTCGATGCTCATCCAAGTATTTTTCAAACGAGGGGATCCCTCGCATTCCATAACCGCCTTGAGCCAAAATTCTTTGCATCAAAATTCTACCCACGCGGCCATTACCATCCAAAAAAGGGTGAATCTTTTCAAATGAATAATGAAAAAGTGCTGCACGAATTGGAACAAATCTCTCGCGGTTACTATTTGCAAATTTGATAAGTCTTTCAACTAATTTATTAACCATGTTAGGTGGCGGAGGCATGTAGATTGCAATTCCATTTGAATTAAAAATTGCCTCCATGTTAGTTCTAATTTTTCCCAATGATTCAAAGTTAGTAAATCCACTCATACAAATTTTATGAATTTCCAAAATTTCACTCAAACTCAAGTCTTTCTTATGTTTCTCAAGTGCCCATTTTTGCGCTTTCATAATTCCATAGACTTCAGCCTTTCGTTGATCCTTGGATGGCATACGAGTCACCTCATCAAGTGTCAGAGTATTGCCTTCAATCTTGGCAGAATAAAGTGAACTGTTTAGAGTTGACTCACGTCTAATGTTAGCTTCAATTTCAGGCGGAATTGTAATACTTTCAATTACATCGCGGTGTGCTGCAATTTGATTTAATAGCTCAATTATTTTTGGAGTAATAATATATTTTGGTGGAATTAACATATTTCCTAATACTACCTAATCTTGCCAAATATTACCAGTTACTTCCTAATATTGTTAAATTAGAAATCCCTATAGTTACTTGATATAATATAATCCTCGCACACTGACAATTTGGTTATAGAAAGGAAGGTCAAAATGTCTTTCCCACACCCAACTGACTTTGATATCATCGATTTGATTCAAGGGTTGCAGGTGGATTATCGGGGTAGGTTGCATTTTGTCCAAAACGGTTTGCTTGTTGCAAGCTGTGTGCCGTTTTGTGATGTCTCATGTAAAGTCGCTGCTACTCGCCCAGATAACTTGGAGATTTACAAAAATATTGCCTATACAGGCCCAGTCACGGTCGTATATCAAAAGGATATTGAAATTCAGCGTGGAATTTCCGTTGACAATTGGATTGAAAAGACCAATCTATTTGAACATCTTCCTATATTGGGTGTTTTTAATGGTTTTGGTTTCGAATCATCCTTTTATCTCTGGGATTTTAGTT
>CAZGEA010000001.1:9211-425521 GCA_964524515.1 uncultured Gammaproteobacteria bacterium
CTTGGGCACAGTTTCAGTCTTCAAGCCAAGTCTACTGTAGTATTCAAGGATAAAAGCAAAACTCAATTTGAAATCGCTCGGGAATTGCATTCTGCATGGCTCAATCAAATTTGGGATGAGAGATTCATTCATCGCCAATTCTTTGGCCTGATGCGCGCATAACTATACTTATATAACTTAAATTTATTTACTGTATTTATTATTACACCCTGTTAAATCAAAAAATTAACAGGGATTTTTGTTTGTAACCTATAATTTTTATTTTCCACAAATTTATTGTATAATTCACACGTCCAAATAATTGGATGAACATTGCAGTTTAATCGAAAGGCAAAGAACAAAATGTTAAGTTATTGGTTAGCAAGTCCTTGGATTCAATTTTTCTTAATTGTACTTGGTGCTGCCTCCTTGGTATTTGCAATGTCTTGGGCAACAGGACGAGACAATGAAGGGAAATTGGTTATTTCAGGCGGAGCAACAGTCATTGGAATTGCTCTGCTGGCACTATTCTATAGTGGTATTACAACATATGTAATTGAACCAAACCAGGTGTTATTGGTTATTGATAAAACCACTTCAAATGCAGGAGGTACACCAAAAACCACATTGTATAAATCGCCCGGTGCGGTAGGAGTTCCATTTCCTGGTACATATCGGGCTGAATACTATCCATCAAATAGCAATTACCAATTCATTCGCGATTTTAATGCTGCGGCAAATGATGGCACTTGCGTCACTATCAAGGTTAACTTCGTCTTAAATGCAGGCAACGTTAGTTGGGATAGAGAATTTGCCAAAAGAAACGGCAACAAGGATCAAATCCTTGAGGCATGGACAAACGAATTGGCAAGTTTGGTCAAAAATAGTGTACAGCCATATACAATCAGACAATTCACCAATCAACGAGACGATGTTTCAGAAGCTATTGGAACAGGGACAAGCTCATGGTTCTCAACCAATGGATTGCCAGCGGTAGCTCAAAATAACATCAGTCTCTTAAACTGGGATTTCTGTAATCCAGAGATCAGCAAGGCATATGACCAAGCACTACTTGCTCAAACTCAAGTTCAACAAGCAGAAGCTCGACTTGCAGCGGCAGAAGTTGATCGCCAGACTGAGCTATACAAAGTTGACACCCAATCTCAAGTCACAGAAAAAGTGGCACAACTCAATCGTCATGCTTGCGATGTTATGGGCCTTGGGACTCAAGACGCTTGTATCCAATACCTACTCACAACTAGCCAACAGATTTCAAATTTGGTAGTTTCAACTGGTGGATCAAACGTTGATGTTGCAGTTCCTTTGCAGCCTGGTGCTACATCATATCCAACTCAAACGCCGACATCAGTGCCTGCACAATAACTTTTCGATTGTAATCAATTAAGTAACTTAAGTTATCCCTGTTAAATCAAAAAATTAACAGGGATTTTTGTTTCTAACCCATGTTGAAAACAGGGTTATCTTTATAACCCATAATATTATATAATCCTAATGTTCACACGCAGTACATTTGTAATCACACAAAAGGTAGGTTCAAATGCTTTATCTAAAGCTTATTCTGGATTTTTTCAAAACATGGATTTTTGGTCCAATATTTCAGGTTTCAGATACTCAAGAAAATGTCATTGCAGGTGCAATTCTAAGTGGAGCAATACTAGGGTACGCGACTCACAGATTCTTTTGGGATGGCTTAAGTTTTCTGGATGCAATGGTTGAATATCTTGTTATAAAAATCATTGTATTAGCAATATTGTTTACAGTAATAATTCTACTGGCACATCGAGCATCATCATAATGTCACTTGGCAGTTAAAATATAAAAAACTTTAACTGCCTTTTTTTGTGCTAGAATCAGCTATGAGAATCTATAATTCTTTGTCTCGCCAGGTGCAAGAATTTGTTCCAATCAACAAAGATAATGTTGGAGTCTACACTTGTGGCCCTACAGTTTATGACTATGCATCGATAGGAAATTTCCGTACCTACACAATGAGTGATATTTTGCTTCGCACGCTCAAATATTTAGGCTACAAAACTACATTTATTATGAATCTAACTGACGTAGGGCATTTATCGGGGGATAATGCAGGGGATGCAGACACTGGCGAGGATAGAATGGAAAAAGCAGAAAAAAGAGAAAACAAAAATGCTTGGGATATTGCCCAGTTTTATATCGACGCGTTTATAAAAGATTTCGATAAAATGAACTTAATTCATCCACTTCAGTTCACTCGTGCTACAGAATTTATTCCTGAACAAATAGAATTAGTAAAAGAAATCGAGGCAAAGGGAATGGCATATAAAATCAAAGACGGAATATATTTTGATACAGTCAAGTTTGAAGAAATAACTGGTGGTAAATACGGTGTTATGTCTGATATGGATCAAATCAAAGAAGGAGCAAGAGTTGAAATCAATCCTGAGAAGAAAAATCCTAGAGATTTTGCTCTTTGGAAATTTTCAGAAGTTCCAGGTCAAAGACATATGGAATGGGATAGTCCTTGGGGAATAGGTTTTCCTGGCTGGCATATTGAGTGTTCTGCAATGAGCAGGAAATTTTTAGGTGATACTTTTGATATCCATTGTGGAGGGCAAGATCTAAAACAAACTCATCATGTCAACGAAATTGCACAATCAGAGGCAGCAACTGGCAAAAAATTTGTAAATTATTGGGTTCATGGTGCATTTTTAAAAGTCGATGGGGGAAGAATGGGTAAAAGTTTGGGAAATGCATATAATATTACAGATATTGAAAATAGAGGATTTAATCCATTGGCTCTTCGGTATTTTTATCTCACAAGCCATTACAGGGCATCACTTAATTTCACTTGGGAAGGATTAACTGCATCTCAAAACGCACTAAACAAATTATACGATTTAGCCAAATCATTCCAAGTAAGCCGTTCAATGCTCTCTCAGGAGAAAGATCAAAAAAGAATCAAATATAGTGAAGATTTTAAAGCTGCATTATCAGATGATTTAAATATGCCACAAGCCCTGGCTGTGGTTTGGGAAGCTGCAAAATCAAATATTCCAAACGAGGATAAGCTAGATTTACTTTTAAGTTTTGATGAAGTTTTGGGCCTCAAAATCCTAGAAAATTCTCAAAAAGAAAAAGAAATATCACAAGAGATTAAAGATTTAATTGAAAAAAGAGATAAAGCACGAAATGATAAAGATTTCCCAAAAAGTGATGAATTAAGAAAGCAAATTGAGGAAAAGGGTTTTATTGTATTGGATACTCCACAAGGCACTCAGATTAAATAAATTCTGTTATACTCCATCAACGTTTAGATATTGCACTTTGGAGGCAAAATGTTAGATCTTTCTCACTTTGTGTTCATGATGTCCGGTCAAGTTAATGGGGTATGGAAAATAATTGATGTACCAAAAGACAAAAAAGATTGGACTAAGATAAAGCAACAAATATTAATGAGTTTTGCTCAAAATTTTGGAATCGATATGTCACTAACTGTGACAAATTTCGAAAACACATATAGGCAGGCAATCTATACAGGAGAACCAGAAGAAAAACCGCCAGGCGTCTCCATTATTGGTCAATTTGTTATTCATGGATCAAGGTTTGGCCTTGTGGATACAAAGTATTGTCTAGTAGAAGTCTGGGAAGATATTGATCGGATAAGAGATAGGTTCTGGGCAATTGCCTATGATATTGAAAAGCCATTATTGCCACAGGTAATCATTAATATTGGAGAAAGAGACTCAGAGCAATTTGAAATAACTTAAAAAAAACACCCCTCGGGAAAAAATAAATTTCTCGAGGGGTTTGTATTACTCTAATTCTTCAGTCATTGTGGTAATGGCATTTGTAATTGCAATTACAACAACTAACATTATAGTTGGATTAACTATCTCTTCATCTAACAATGAAATAGGTTTTGCTCTTAATTCAAAATGTTTTGACTTCGTTTGATTTTCAGCACCCAGCCACACATTGTACTCAATTTTTACAGTTTGCTGTGAAAAATCCAAAGTACCAGTTACGGTTCTTGTAATTCCATCCCCATAGCCTTGCAATTTGTAAATAACACATGGCAAATTATCCTTCCAGGTTTGAATATCTGGACTGTTGTCATTATCTAAAAATGCGATTCCTTGTCTAAAAAAATTCAGTAGTTTTTCAACTGCTTGAACTTGCTCTGGTGTATGATTGTTCAATTTTAACTCCTATAGTTTGTAAATGTGTTTGGACATTGATATAATACCCATAGTTTCGAACATTCACAAGTAGGGAGTAAAACATAATGACCGTATATCTAGAAGATGGCATTCTGGCTGGGAATTGGCTCACGAACAAAGGTGAAGGTGAGGATGAAATCTCACTAATGTTTTTGGGCGAACATGTCATGATTATAGTTTTTGGCGTGTGCAATCCAAACAAACCATCAACAAACACAATAAAACGAATTGTTTGCCTGCAGGTATCAAGAAATAAATCTCTAAGGGGTTTACTAAAAAATAATCCCAAGGCGTATCACATTAATCCCATTACAGAAAACAAATCTGTTTGCATTGTTAGTCCATATGCTCCAACTGATTCATCCAAGATGTTTATCTTGGGTCACCCATCAGAACAGAAATGGATTACAGATAAAGAATGGGTAGAGATACTCGCACTGACCGTTGAGCCAAACGAACAAGTATCCGATTTACCATCCGCATATCAATTATATTGGCAAAAGTGTGAGGAAGTCGTTGAGAATATAAGAATTCACAAGCCAGGCCAACTAACTCACAAGTTAACCAGGCTAACAAAGTTCCAAGCAAAATTGGCACAAATGAATAGAAGCAAAAAGCTGATTGAATATGCAATCGCAAGATATATTCGCTCAAAAATAAAAAAATAACAAACTATCTCCAACCCCTCAACCAACCGATATTGGCCAGAGGGGTTATTTTTTGTTAAAATAGCCCAAACTTTGGGAACATTTACAGGGAGTGTGTTATGCCGACTGTTTATCGAAAATCTGGCTGGTCAATCCAACGTTCAAATGATAATTCAAAAATTTTCGTTGAATTCTATTTCAACAAATCAACAGGGTCTATATATATTGAGTCAAATAAAATTACAGTTATCAGAATTTTCGAAGTTGAAATCGGAAAAAAATTAGATCGTATACTTTTTGGTAAATGTAGTAATTGTTATTCAATAACAATTGACAAAAATGGAAAAATTCAAGCGCTCTCAAGCCCTTTTTGTCCAAATATAACACTTAAATATCTGATAATCGGCAATTTATATGAATCAAATCTTCTTGATGAAATTGGCAAAAAATTCATGATAAATGAATTCAATAGAGCATTTATGAATTCAATTTCTTTGCCTGATGAATTTCAAGAATATTTAAGTATGGCAGCAAAAATCGTAAAAGATTTTCAAGTAAAGGAACAAAAACTTCCAAAAGATTTTTACTTCTGGAAAGCTGTACTTTATTTTTCAGTTATATATTCAAAAATTTTAAGAAGGATAAACATTTTTGGCATAGTTGTCTCAATTGCATTTCGTGGCCCAAATAAAAACAAATAAGTCCAAGTTACCCCTCAACCAACCGATATTGGCCAGAGGGGTTATTTTTTTGGATTAACAATCTATGTAATAATTAATCAATGCTTGCCAAATTATCCCTTGCTGTTTCATTCATTTCTTTAGTTTTAATTTTAGTTTTCTTTTTTATTTTTACTTCCAGACTTTCAATTTTAGAAAACAAAATCGATTCAAATCAAAAATTATCAGTTGATACTCCCATAACAAATCAAACTGAAGTAGTACCCCAACAAACAATCTCTAATCAAATCGATTACAATCAAATCCAAAAATTAATTACAAATGAAGTAAGCCGGGCAACTGCTACAATATCAGCTCAAACTACAACTTCAAGTTCAATTCAAACAAAACCAACTGCAACCACAAAACCTAAAACCTCCACCACTTATCTGCCAATTAATTCTAATTTTGCGTCGGGTAGTCAAGATTGGGTGGATGTAACTAACTCCAATTTTACGCTCGATTTAGCAAATGATTACGGCTCAAATGCAATTGCAGTTTTTGATTTATATCTCAAAGTTCAAGATGGTAATGGCCAAGCATATGTGAGAATTTATGATAAAACTCATGGAATTGTGGTTTACAATAGTGAATTGCAAACTGCCAATCAAACTTCAACTAATTTAATTTCCAACAATCTCTCCTTTTGGAGTGGTAAAAATAATTATGTTGTTCAAATAAAGTCTCTTACTGGTTACTCAGTTTCATTTGAAACAGGTAGATTAAAAATTACATATTAAATTTGTTGTAGAATAAAAGATATGAAGCGTTTTTTCCTAGTTTTTTCTGTCGTTGTATTGTTAAATCTTTCAGTAATTAATGTTCATGCTCAAGAGGCAACTGCAATTCCAGCAACCCCATTCCCCACAGAGACTCCACAAAAGTCTCCAGTGGACATTGCAAACGAAGATTATAAATTTCAAGTAAATGAATACCAAAAAGCAAAAGCGCAGTATTTATTATCAAAAGATCAATATTTAAGCTCCAAAACATTAACTGCAAAATCCAAATTAAGAGACGCTAATTATTTATTTTTAGTAACTCGCGATAATGTAGTTCGTACATATTTAGTTTTGTTAAATGAAAAAGTAAAAGTTGTAAACGGTCTTGATCAGTCACAAAAGGACACAGTAACACTTCGAATTCAAAACGAAGTTGATTGGTATAAAAATCACAGCAGTTTAATTCCAAGTGCGGGTACTCTTGAGGATTTATTCAGAGATTCTGAAAAAGCAAAAAACCAATTCACAAATGTAAGTATTCAATTAATTTATTCCTCTCAGGTTTTAATTCCTCAAATTAGCCTTCGAAATATTTTCAATCGTGAGCTTGAAGTTACAGATAGAACAAATGCAAAAATAGCTCAAATCAGACAAAATCAAGATTTGGATACCAAAGCAATTGAAAGATGGATTTTGGAAACCAAAAATAAATTAACTCGTGCTCAAGAAAAGAAAGATGCTGCAGATACAACCATAGCAAATCCATCAAATGTGAATTCAGAAGTTAATGTAAATAAAGTTTTAGATGTCATGAAAGATGCAATTCAATATATGAAAGAGGGAAATGATTTTTTAAATGAAATTGTTCGAAAAATCAAAACTGTAGGATAAATTTTATGCAACCAAATCAAGAAATAACACCAAACCCAGTTAATCCGCCACCAGCACCTGCACCAACACAAAAAATTGGTTCTATGGGAAAAGTAAAGGATGAAGCAAAATTGATTGTTGAGAAAATTAGTGAATTTATGAAAAGTCTTGATCCAAAACAAAAAAGAATGTTTGCAATTTTAGAAGTTGTAATAATAATTCTAGTAGTATTACTTGTTTTGTCAGCTTTCGTATCAGTTGTGCGACCTAGAAAAAATAACGAACCACAAGCAACTCTTCCTCCATCAGTTATCCCGACTCCAATCCCAGATAATTTGCCTCCTTCAAAATACGCCACAGATTCGGCAGTATTAGAAATTGAAGATTCAGTCAAAAATCTAGATCGTGATTTAGATAATTTCCAGTTCAAAGATCCAGATTTAAAACTCCCAGAAATCTTCTTTGATGGACTAACAAAATAATTGCCTCCTTGTGATTTTAGTGGTCTTCACAAAGAGGCTATTTTCTATCTATACCTGTTCAGGAGCACTCTTCCATTTCTGAACATGTTCATCTAACAATTTAGAAAGTGTATTAGGGTCCAATTCCTTTGTCTCTATGAAAAACCAAGGTGTCTTTTCGGCAGTTGCATCACGGTAGAGCGTTATGTGAAGGGCAAGCATAAGACTCAATAAATTCTCTGACGTTTTCCAGTTGCCTTTCTCTCTTCTGTATCCGAAATACTTTCCTCGAGTTAAGATAAAATATTCATATTCGCTTCTTAATCCCAATTCAATATGTTTTGGATTAGCAAAAACTACTGCATATAATATTTTCGGATTCTCCTTTAGAATTTTCTCAGCCTCATCCCAATTTTCACAAACAAAACCATGGACTAAAGCAGAATTAGTTTCATTAGACATCTTATTTCCGCCCTTCTTCTTGAGACTTTTTCCATTCATATATATGAGTATCTAATAATTCGCCAAGTTCCCAAGGTGTGATCCTATCTGTTTTGATTGATAAGAATTCAACTGATGAATTGGGAACGACTTTCACTCTGATTGATATGTACTTTGCCAGAATTGCATAGATTATATTTCTGGGCTTTTGTCTTTCATCTACAAACTCAAATCTTTCACCTCTGGTATGTATTGAATATCCTCGTACAATACCGCGTCTATTAATCTCTCCAATATCAATTACATGTACTCCATATAAAATATTTGAATTTAGCGAAAGTGCAGTTTCCACATCAGTTAAGTTTTCAGAAACCACCCCATAAAACGGCAAAGTTTCAGGATTTGTTTGATTTATCATCTTGCTAGCTCCCAGCTATTAACATACAAATCAAGTGTTTGGATTAGTCTGTCCAGTAAATCCTCTCGTGACTCAAAAAATAGACCAATCGGTATGTGCTCAACACTAACTATTCCAGCACGCCCTAATATTGATGAAATCTTCACAGTCTTACTTCCGTCTCTGTATGAGAATAATTCTGGTTTAAAAATAAGCAGATATTTATATTTATTACCTTGGCCTGCAAGTCTCATAAGAAAATTTGCATCCCAAAGAGCATATCTTACATTTTTTCTATCCAGAATATCCAAAGGATCTTCATTGTAATTGTTTACTATTCCATGAATTGGTGGAAGGTGACCCATCTTATCTCATCCTTAATATGTTTTAAAATGTACAGCCCGATTATACCAAAACTAGCTAATTTGCCCAAAAAAGTATAAAATACCCAAGGAAGATAGGGCGTTTTCGCTTCAATTAATTTTCCAAACCTATGAATATAAGAAATGTAGCTATTATTGCCCACGTTGACCATGGAAAAACCACATTGGTCGATGCTCTTTTGCGTCAATCACATACTCATTTAAACAAAGAGCAAGATTCCTCAGTCATGATTATGGACAGTAATGATTTAGAAAAAGAGCGTGGAATTACAATTTTCTCCAAAAACGCCTCAGTTACATATAAAGAATACAAAATTAATATTATTGATACTCCAGGCCATGCTGATTTCGGTGGAGAAGTTGAGCGTGTATTGGGAATGGCAGATGGCTGTTTATTGTTAATTGATGCCAAAGAAGGCCCAATGCCTCAAACTAGATTTGTCTTAAAGCAAGCTCTCAAAATGGGCCTCAAAATTATTGTAGTTGTAAATAAAATCGACAAAACTGGAGCCAGATCTGAGTGGGCAGTTGGTAAAACCTTCGATTTATTTGTGGAATTAGGAGCGGATGAGTCAGCTGCATTTTTCCCCACAATCTATGCATCAGGCCGTGATGGATTAGCAGGATTGGAATCTGATTTATCCAAAATGACAGATATTTCTCCAATTTTTGAAAGCATTGTAAATGAAATTCCAGCTCCAAGTGGAGATGTTGATAAACCACTTCAGATTTTAGTTTCAGCAATTGGTGGAGATACATATAAAGGAAGAATTGGAACTGGAAAAATTGCAAATGGAAAAATAACCAAAGGCCAAGAAATTGTAAGATTTAATAGAAATGGTGAACCACAAAAATTCAGAGTCGCAGCCTTAATGAGTTACGTTGGACTTGAAAAAATGGAAGTTGATTCAGCCATTGCTGGGGATATAGTCTCAGTTGCTGGAATTGCAGATGTAACAATTGGAGAAACAATAGCTGATCCAATTAATCCTGTAGCCTTGCCTGTTATTGCAATTGAAGAGCCAACAATTAAAATGACTTTCAAAATTAATGACTCTCCTTTTTCAGGTCGTGAAGGAGAATTTAAAACCTCCCGAGAAATCAGAGAGCGATTATTTAGAGAATTAGAAACAGATGTCGCGCTCCGCGTAGAGGAAACAACTGGTGGAGAATGGATAGTTTCAGGCCGAGGTGAATTACATTTGGCTATTTTAATTGAAAGAATGCGACGTGAAGGCTATGAATTCCAAGTCTCACGTCCTGAAGCTTTAATCAAAATTGTTGATGGTAAAAAATTAACAGCATATGAAAGAGTATTTATCGAAGTCCCATCTCAATATTCAGGTGTTATTATCCAAAAAATGGGCGAAAGAAAAGGAATGATGCAAAATATGGTAACTCAAGACAGTGGATCAGTTGAATTAGAATTTATAATTCCTACTTACAATTTATTTGGATACCGTAACGAATTCTTAACTGACACAAAAGGTTTGGGAATAATTAACACCATGTTTGAAAAGTTTGATATTGACGCAGGTGAACATTTCAAGAGAACCAAAGGATCACTCGTTGCATTTGAATCAGGAACTACAAGACTTTACGGATTAATCAATGTTCAAGATCGTGGCCAGTTGTTTGTAGGCCCAAACGTCGATGTTTACAAAGGCCAAGTAGTTGGAATGAGTTCTCGTGAAGGGGATTTGAGAATTAACGTTTGTAAAGAAAAGAAACTTTCAAATATGAGATCAAAGGGTGATGGGGGAATGGAACATTTTAATGTTCCGCTTGCCATGAGCTTAGAAGAAGCAATTGAATATATCGATGATAGTGAGTTAGTTGAAGTAACACCAAAAAACATCAGGCTTAGAAAAATAATCCTAGATGAATCCGAAGCCCGCAAAAATGCCAAGCTAGGCAAGTAATTTGATATAATACCCCTATCGTTTAGCTCGCACCCAAAAAAGGAAACTCAAAATGTTGGTTCATGTTAGAAACTCTAAGATTTACGATTTCTCCGGTATCTCGCCAGATCAGCTTGATAAAGTCTTGCAAATGTTTCTGGATATGCCAGTAGCTCGAGGAGTCCAAGTCACAACTGATGGCAAAAGTATTACTGTCATTTTCCCGCAAAGTGAATCAATAAAAAGACAAGTAAAAGAAATTCTAAATCATGATTTCTATTATTTTGATAAACGGGGAACAATTAGAGAGATTTTAATGAGTTTTATGCTCATCAAGTTCACATCAAGCCATCATAATTTTCCAATAGGTAATTTATTCGCAGGCACTCAACAAATAAATGGTGCTTATATTGTTAATAATCCATCGTTAATGGATGAATTGATGTTTGTAATGCATTATTTTGGATTCCAAAATCCAAGTTATCAAGGTACAGTAAGAAGTTCAACTTCTGAAGGATCAAACATCTATTACATGGTTTTATTGGGAGATGTCGAAGCATATCCTTGTGTCAAAATGCAATTTCCAGATCAATACATCGAAGAAATGTTGCAATAGTTAAATAAATCAGTTCGCCGCCTAAGTTTTTCACTAAACCTAGGCGGTTTTTTCGTGTATAATACTCCCATAGTATAATTTCTAGTTCTTTGAAAGGGAATCGAAATGTCAGACATGAGAATTAAAGTGATCCAAACATTGGCCGAGTCAATTCCGGGATATAGTAATCTAACAGTAAGAGATTTGGTGATTGAATTCTTTAACGATACAAGAGAATCTCTAAACCAAGCTTTTCCAGTGGGTAAATTCACTTTTTCCCGTTTTCCACATTTAAATGTGCATGTCTACGAAAATCTTGCAGTAATACTTCACATATTAGGATTTCAGGTAACATGTGAAGTTGTGGGGGTAGAGAGAACTTTTGTCCTCTCAATTCAAAAAATACCAAGCGAATTCAGAGAAATTAATTTCTCAGCAGAGGGTTTTTTAAACAAAAAGCTAAATAGCTACACAATTGAAGAGTTACAGGAGTTTGCCAAAATGATTGTTTCAGATGCTGGCACCTTTCAATCCGATGGTACAACTTTTGAGACAGTCTTTGATCAAGTTGAAAATTTCTTGATTTGGGTAAGAGAGGGATTGTCACAAAGAGAAAAAGTGAATAATGTATATTGGTTTTGTGGCAATCAAAACAACAAGTATACGGATGAAGCGTTTAAAGCCATTTTAATTTTTCTTGGCTTCGAAGATATTGTTGTTGAATTCATTAGTGGCAGTATCATCCAAGCTCAAGCTCGTTGGGATTTTGTACCTCTTGAAATTTCCAATCCAATTATCTTTAATGCAGAATCATATCTCAAAGATAAATTAGACATCAAAGAAAAAAATGGATACTAACTAGATTAAAAACTACGCGCCAGGTAAACCAAAAATTTGCCTGGCTTTTTTTGTTCTCCCCGTGTAAAATACACCCATAGTTTCATTTTTGTTCTTTGAAAGGAAATTGAAATGTCTAGTCAATCTGTACGTAGCCAAATCCAAAAATGGTTTGATCAAGAAGTATCAGATACAAATTTTTTCGATCTATTAATACAATCACTTGATCAAATTAGATTGGAACTTGAAGAGGGAAAAAAGCCAGACACAGTAGATTTATCTGATCATGATGATCTGCATGCACTATTTTGGAGAACTCTTGGTATAACTTTTGAATTTTTAGGCTTCAAAGTTGTTGAAAGTGATACTGATTCAATTTATTTCTCGGGTATTCCAGATGAATTGTCAGATCTAAACTTTGATTCGTCTACTTTTATCAACGCAAAACTTGTAAGTTATTCACTTGAAGAACTTCAAGCTTTTGCAAATTTGATATTTTTAACTGTTGAAACAATAGAATACAAAGTTCTTGATGAAGTCAATCTTTTTCTTTCACAAATCAGAAATGATCTTGGCAAGGAAATTAGTAGCGGCGATGTACATTTTCTTACAGCTGGTCACACTAAGTATTCCGCTGAAGCCTTTATCGCTATCTGTAAATATCTTGGTTTTGTAAACATTCAGATAGTTAATTTTGAAGAGACTCAAAATGGTTTGCAATACAAAATCAAATTTGGAGTAGTTCCAGTTGAAATTTCAAATCCTATTATCTTGGATGTGTGGAAATTCATCCATCAAAAACTTGAGCTTCCAATAGAAGATGAAACAAAAGAAGCTGTTAAAAAGTAAACATGAAGATATTTAGATAATTCTAAATAAGTATTTTGCCAGGTAAACCAAAAATTTGCCTGGCTTTTTTGTTATAAGAAACGTAGCCATTGTGATAAAATTCACCCAAAGTAAGTTCATTGAAAATAAGTGAGGACAAAATGTTCAATTCTGAAGTTGATTCATGTCTTGATACCTTGATAGTCGAATTTGGCTCACATTGTTTCAGATCAACTGTCCGCGATCAATTACGTTTATTTCTTCTTTACACATGGGAAAAAGTAGCAAAAAAGAAGAAATTTACAGAATTTGCATTATTTGTTCAAAATAATCAGCAAACTGTTGATGCATTTATCAAAGTCGCAAAGTTTTTGGGATATGCTGATTTAAAAATTGAATCAAGACAAATTGGTGAATCAAAATATCAAATGTATTTTTGTGTATTTTTATTTTTTCCAGTAGAACTCTATCTCTATCCTGACCACTTTGATTTCGATCAGTTTATTGAGGAAAGACTAAGAAAAAATATACAGTAAGGCAAACAAACCGTCATGATAAAAAAATATCCTGGCGGTTTTTTCTGTCAGAATTACTTCCAGTTAATCTGTGATCGGGTAATAATTTCTCTCCAAGGCCCAACTGGGACTTCAGATTCTTCAACAAATTGCCAATCAACTTTATTATCTGCATTATTTGATCCTGTAAACTTCAGACAATCCCGAATTGCAGGGGAGACATCAAGACCTGCATTGTTGGCTAGTGTATTTTTTGGAGTTGCATTTCCAAATACATATTGGGAATCATCATATTCATAAGGCCCACTATCCTCAATTTGCCCATAACATTCAATTCCATTTTTAATTAATTTTACCCATCTATTTTTGAGCATCGATTCGCTGTCAAGCCATTTTTTCTCACTAGCCCAAGGAATTACTTTGCTAGCTTCAGGCTTTCGCACTCCATTGTCGTCAAAATCGTTATATGGCAAATCCAAATAAAATGGATTCTCGCGTGGAACAAAACCATTTGGGTAAAATCCACTTCGAAGATAAGGATCATCAAAACCACCATAATTTTTTTGCCATTGATCATCCCACGCTGAATACGCATTATTTTCACTTGATCCATTACCAATTGGTTCTCCAACCCAAAAAACGGTTGCAGTAATATTTTTGTGAATTGGATATTTCCCTTTCTTTTCCATAGTCGGAGTTCCACTTGCTCCAGCAGAGGGCGTTTCATCACTTGATTTCGAAGATAATACTTTTGGGTCAACTATCTCAGCCACTTCTTTTCTTTCTAATTTATGCCAAGCATTTTTGCCCAATAAGTAAGTAAACAATAAAAAAAGCCCAAAAAATATAATTAAAAAAAAGGAAGCCCGTTTCATTGATATTTCAAATTATACACCACTAAATATAAAATTGACTCCAAATTACCTATAGTTTATAATATCCTTATTATCTAGCACATTTTATGGTTTGAAAGGTATAGACAAATGATTAACACTCAAGCATTGCTTTTGAATCAAGTCTATGACAAAAAAACTCATATCACTCACTTTGTTGTAAATGGAGTTTTATTTGCGACATATATGCCACAAATAAGCCTCAATATTAGTATTTCAGTTGACTTATCAACAGAACATTTAAAGGTGAGTGATGAGATTTCGATCTTAAGCGAACACAATTCAGTCGTTGTGGTTTATAAAAAACCAATTGTTCCACCAGTTGATATCCTAAGATGGCATATGGATCCCGAAGCTGTCTTCTGGGTAATAGGTGCTATGAATGGATTGGTCTTTTGCGGAGATTTTATGCCTTCTATCGGATGGCAAACTCCTCAAGTTAACCAAGGATACTCATCAAATTCAATGTTTGATAAAGAGCAAGCTGGTATGGTTGAATTATCGCGAAATTTGCTCTTAAAGATGACAAATCAAAATTGGAATCGTGATTTCATATCGAAGCAACTTGCTATCAATAGTGATCAATATATCACTCAATTTTTAGCAAATTTGTAAATTTAGTTCAAAAGGGAAGAAATTATGTCGTTTAAAACGCTAATCTCTTCCCTTAATTTTTTACGCACTCATCGCAGCAATAGTTTGCGATAGCTCGTCAATATCCACATGGTTTTCTTCAGGTTTCATATTTACTACCAAATAAACGCAATAGCCGTCAAATTCATACGCAAAACTTCTTGCAAAACCAAAATTTTGGCTCCAACTGTTTGTCTCTCTGTCCTTCAGATAATTAACAAAGCCAATATTAAATGGGTGATTGATTCTGGTAATTAAAAAGTATGAAATTGTTGGGAAATTGATTTTATTCCAATTCAAAAGTTCATGATCCACCAAATCTTCAGTTGGGTTAATCAAAACTGATTGAATCGCATGTTCGTTGTTTAAAATACAAATTGCTCCAAAAATCGCATTGCGCTTTAGTATTACTGGTGTAAGAAACATTTTGACCTCACTTTTATTTGCTTATGTGCGAAAAGGCAAGGTAATTATATAATACAAATAGTTATCTAGCACCTAATTCTTAAAAAAGGGAGATTTAAAATGTTTACGGCACCTTTTGTGGATACTGATGAGCAATTTGGAATAAAAGAAAAAATGGCAACTATTGCAATTTGTTTTCTAACAGGCGACCCTCCAACAAAAATTGATCTTGAAATGATCGAAGAATTGGTAAGTCGAGGAAATTTTGATCAAATTATTTGCTGTCTAAAATCACAGCTAAGTAGATTTGCATCACCAAGTCAAAGAATTCAGATGCTTCACTTGGCTATCCCGCAAGGGCTTTTTTCAAAAGGAGTCTTTTTAAATTATCAGTTTGCCGATAATCAGTATATGACTACCCGAAATCTGATTCGTGAAATGTTAATTCAGCAAAATTGGGGATCAGATTCTGCAATTACAATCTTTCCTTTAAGTCATGTATATTTTAGTATCCCAATCACGCCGCGTGTTATTAGAACTATGATTCAAAACAACGCTCCCGATTTGGAAAAATATCTACCAAACGATCAAGTAGCCGAATATATAAGAAGCGAAAATTTGTATAAATAAGCATAATTCAGGGCCGTCAGGAATTTAAAATCAATAAATTCTTGGTCGGCCTTTTATTTTGATATAATACTCTTCTCGTTTATCTCGCTCTTTCTGAAAGGTTCTTAAAAGATGTCATCTAGAATTTTAACCAAGTATAATCTTTTACGCACAAAGGTTCTTCATTCGATCGGATACTTAAAATTTGTAATAAAAAGCTATGAAGTTGGAGTAAATGGAAGGTGTATTCCAGCCATGATCTTTGATGTAGGTCAAACAGTTGGGTTTTTGGTTTTCAATACAGATACTCAAAAATTTACACTCGTAAGTCAAACTAGATTTGCAACGTTTGAACGTCATGTTAATCCTAGATTTCTTGAATTAGAAATTTTATCCGAGCGAATCAATCCTGGTGAAGATCCGGTGAATGTAGTACTGCGTGAATGTCAAAGAATAACCGGTTATCATCCCAAGAAAGATAACATTTCACAAATTGGTTCTTTTGATATTTCACCAGCATATTTAACCGAAAGAATGATGATTTATTTTGTTGAAATTTCAAATGGGGATAAACGTGGAGATAAAACTTCTGATGACGAAATCAAAATTGTTGAAGTCAAACCAGATCAGATATCCGATCTAAGATATGAAAATCTGCCAATAACAGATATGAAAACATCTCTTTCAATCCAATGGTGGCTTTTGAACCATAAAGTGGCAAAAATGCTACCGTAATTTAAAAACAATAAACCGTTTGGGTATTTGCATATCAAAGCAAAGCTCAGGCGGTATTTTTTTTATCTATCTTTCAAAATATCGTAAATCTGTAGATCGTTCATTCCAGCTAATTTGTATGTTGAAACCTCATGAGGATTACTCTCAAAAACCATCTTTATTTCAGTTTGTGTTGGTTCTCCTTTGGCCAATTTTTCACTAGCTGCCCATTCGGTAGGTTTTGCAACGCCATTTCCAGTATGTCCACCACTTGAGTGAATTCGCTGAAAACTTCTTCCCATACTAGCTTTTGCATCAGTAGGGGAAACAATTTTACCTTCTCCACCTCTTCGACTGGCTGCATCTTCACTCATAAGCTATAATAGCACTACCCAAAATAGAAAAGGAAGTGGATATGTCCTGGCCAAGTGTAAAGATTGAAATGGTTGATCCAAATTGGTGGCTAGAAGTAATGAACATAACTGCAAATTTTCAATTTTGTAGTGAGCTGGATGATTCAGCAGATTTTACAATTCGAAGCATAGTTCACGTAATTTTAACTAAAAAAAGAGATGTTATTGAATGGTTTTTTGAAAACTCATCCCTAAAAGATCGAGTATTAATGATTCACGATCTACTAAAAAGTAATGATAATGACAAAAAAAAGCAAGGTCAAATTGAACTTTCTAACCTAATAAACGATTTTGTTAAAGATGTTATGACAAATAAACCGCCTGATTGAATTGCATGATTGCAACTTAACCAGGCGGTACTTTTATCTAGTTATCTCTTTTTCTACAAGCTGAAAATGTTGAATATCAATGTATCCTGCAATGTATTCCCCAGTTGGGTATATCATTCGTGCTACATATCCAAACGCATTTTGCTCAAGGAACATCAGTTTTTGTCCTTCAGCAACGATTTGGATTGCATATTCCTCATTCATTTGCATATTCATCGAAGGATGAATCCAAATTACTGTTGATCTTGTTGCAACTAGGACTGATCCAAAATCAATTTTTGTACCAGTTTCGATTGCCTCCGGAATAATATCTAAATTGTTAAGAAATACAAATCCATCTCTCTCCACACCATCCATGCATTGTGCTCTAATGTGCGCACACCTTGAGTTAAAAGAGATGATTATTGCAGGTGTGTTCGCTTTAATGTCCCATGCATTAAATCCCGGCATTCTGCCAAAAATGCAATCATAACTTTCAAAAAGTGTACAGTTTCGTGTAATCCTGGGTGTAACTGTAATCATCATTTTCCTCCAAAGAGTTCAAAGTTTATCGGCCAAAAATGATTTGAATCAGCATATCCGGAGACAAACTCTCCTTTGAAAGTGTAAAAATTAACCATGAAGCCAAATGCTCCAGAGTTGTTTACTCCAACAATTTGAGATTCTCTGATTTCACAGGTCATCGGCCCTTCCAATCCAAAATCAGGATATATTCCAGTTCTTGTGATTGAAATATAAGTTTCAGATCCGCTTGGTGTAGTATTTAACTTTACGGTATCACTAACTAAAACTAATGCTTCGATTATCGGATTGTTGGTGTCACCGATTGCCGCTGTTATAACACGAATATTGTTGTCGTTTCTTGACAAAACGATTGCCTGTTGAGCTTGTCCCAATTTTACAGAAGGGCTGCCTTCAATAAAAAGACTTGCACCTTTTCGAATTGTGACAATGTCAAACTTATCTAAATTCGATGTCATCTTGTAAATTCTCCAGTTTTCAATAAAGTGCGAAAGTAACTTTGAAATTATACTTTAAAGATAAGTATTTAGTCCAATATTCGCGCAAATTGACCATTTTATACAATTAGCCTATAATATTAATCTAGAAACTTTTCTAGATCATCGGCTAACCAAAAGGAGCCACGAATGTCAAATTCCAAGCCTTACTACGTCGTAAAAAGTGGAATTTTACTGATCGGAAATCGCACATTTATTGAATATGCAGAAGGTGTATTGGGTTCTGAAGTGGTAACATATCTACGCCGCGATTTAGGCCTTGAGTATGATTTGGAACCATTTTTTAGGCTCAATTCTGTTGTCATGGCGTTTGCTGTCGCACAATGGTTCCAAAAAATGTTTGACGATCCAAATTTTGGGCGCAGAAACCACCTTGTCCAAGATGACATTAGGTTCTATGTCGAATTAATGAGTAAAGATAATGGCAAACATTATGAAACTATCTTGGAATTCTTTAATCAAGGTCTAGGTGCTGAAAAAGCTGTTAACATGAGTTCTGAGTTCCAAAAAGCAGTAAAAGCATCTCGGGCTTTTTGGTCAGATATTACAAATATCTGGTATATCCAAGATCTACTTGAGCAATTTCATAACGATGGTGTTGAAGGAATTGAAGTAACAAGTTAGGCAAAATTTAGGCCCCAAAGTGAAAATAAATTTCATCAGGGGCCATTTTTATGCGATAATGCAAAAGCTCTTTCGCAAATTTACACAAACCAAAACAGGAAAACCAAAATGGCAAATCAAAATACTCCATTGGGTGCAATACAGAAATTTCAAACTGAAACTTCTACTATTCACACATTGTTGCGCAGTCCAATTATTGGAATCATGTGTATTCACTTGATTGGAGCCCAGCCAAAAGCAGAGATTGCGTTGATATCAAAAAACACTATCCAGTTGAAAATTTCTTAACTATCCCAAAGGTAACTATAGATAAAGAAGACAGCTTTACGATTGCGTCAAATTGGCTCAAAAGTCTTCTTGGCAAACCAGATATAACACCAAGATCACTCCGTCCAATGCTCCCGCAACCGTTGCGAATTACACCTTATTCAACAGAAATGTTTCATCTGTTGATTTATGCCTTTCAAGGCCCTAGGCCAGCTAATCCTGATTTGGTATGGGTCGATTTACAAACTGCAAACAGCATGTGTGAAGATGGGAGAATAATTGATTTGGTCACATATTTTGCTATCAAGATGTATATTCTTGATCGCCCCAACAAATCATAGTTTGAATTCACTATATACCTATAGTATAATATGCATGTTCGAAAGTACACTATACATGAGGTAATAAAATGACTTGTTGTGAATATTGCCGTCGTCCAGCCAATCAAATCGAAGGCATCGCTGCAATCGTCGATAACACTCCACACAATCCGAATTGTCCATTAGTCGAAGGCAACAGCCTCGAAGATTGGCAAAAAGGTAAAGCTTGGGGTTTCAATTACGGTAGCGATCCTGATGCAAATTGGCCTCGAGGCAAATCAGACACATTTTATCTCGGTGTAGATATAGGAAGATCAGATATTGAGAGTCTTATTCAAGACGCTGCAGAAGAAGAATACTACGGTGTTCATGAACGAGAAATCTAATATCTAACTTTCCTTAAGCTAAGTGCCCAACAAAATAAAAAATTGTTGGGCAATTTTATTTTTTAACAGATAATGGGTTGCTATATTCAGTGGATTATGAAATCATAACTGTTGGCAAATTCTTCTTTTGCCAAAATTAATTTATTCAAATGGAAAGACGTCAATTTCTTAAACTGTCAGCTGTAGTGCTTGGAAACGCTTTATTTGTCGAGCAAAAAAAAGCAAAATCAGAAGAATTAGTTAAATCAATTCCAGTAGAAGTACTTCGAAATGGTGACAAAATATCTCTTCGCAAACACAAATTAGATATCGCATTATCTGATAGAAACCTAATTGATCAAATTAGCTCAATAAATTCCGATTGGAGAAATTTTGAAAAGTGGGAAAATAAAAGCCCACTTGTTATGGAAGGGTATGGCACAGCATTTGGCTATTCATCCCTTGCTATCGGTCAATTTATTGTTCAAACTGATGACATAAGATTCCAAATCGGAAGAAGTGATATCGGGCAACTTGATAATAGGCTAAATTTGCTTTTACAAATGAGAGATGTTTACGATAGACGTAAAATTTCAGAATTATTAAATGACGATCAAAAAATAATTGATGCTTTTGATAACCTTTTAGGTTATTTTGGATTTGACGGAATAGTGGCACTTAAATCACCATACGATTTTGGAAGAACAGGAAGTATTTCAATTTGGGATGAATCATCAGAAGTTTGGTCCCCTAAGAAAAAATTTATAGTTTTAAATACAGCATCAATGCAAACATTTTCAAAATGGAAAGATATTAATCGTAGTTTTGGTAATAAAGAAATACAAAATTTACAAGTTGAAATGCCATGGGTTGCCGAAGTCTCAACAGAATTTTTTGAAAAACTAGGATTAAGAAATGCAAGTAGTTTTTATAGAATCGAAATTGATGAAACTAATGTTGGAATGGATTTAATTTATCAGGAATATAAAAATAAAAATTTCGATGTTAGTCAAAATTTTATTAATTTTGCTGCTTTTTTAAGATACAAGTTATCAAATGTTAGTGACCAAAATTTAACTTATTATTTATCAAATGCAATTGATGGTGTTCAAAAAGGAAGAGAAATTTCAACTCTTCTCTCAAATATTTTAGATATAAAAATAATGGATCCTAATGATGAAGTTAAATTAGATGACGCCCTTTATGGAGGGAGTGAAGAAGTAATACCTGCTATTCCACATGGTAATTTAGAGTTAGCAAAATTATGCCTTGTTTTTGGGAATAACAACCTTTTAAATAAAAGTATAATTTCTTATAATCAATCTTGTGATTTTAGTGGTTTACCAAAATTGTCAATTGGAATACTAGAAGATACATCAAATGGTGAGGATAATTTTACAGTTTCAAAAGTTGGATTAGTATATAAATTTAAAAATAATGTTTACTTTTTATTTTTTGAAAATTCTACACCAACTGAAGTTCAAATCAAAAACATTAAGACAAGTAATCAATCACAAAGATTAAATATATATTATTAACTTGGTTAAAATATTTGTATTATTAAATTACTTTATACAAAAAAACGAACCAGAATATGTTAGTTCTGTTAAGCTAAAATTTGATGTTGCAATTGATGATGCAGATCCGCCATCCAAATTAATTGCATTATCAAAATTAACATCTAATTTGTTTGATATCTGATTTAAAATATTTGGTAATTCCTGTAGTGTTGGTCCTAAGTAAAGTGAATTTTTATTATAAATTATCAAAAAATAAAGTGTTTGATCAACGTTTGCCAAAACAACTCGTCTGGCATTCTCATCATTTTTAAGTTTTAAGTTATTTATGTTTTTATTTTCAATTAAAAGTGGTCCTGATTGAAGTGCAATTCTGTATTCATCTAAATTTTTAATTTTTCTTGAGAAAGAAAAATTGTCTGATTGGTCAATTGCAAATACACCATTAAATGTTTGATTATCTCTGTAATCTCTTAAAAGTTTGTCATCAACTTTAAATAATCCAATTGGTTTTTCTTCCTTTGTATAAAAAGTTGCATTTACCAAATTCAAACATCCATATTCACGATATACATCATTTGATTTTTTTCTTTCAGAGAAATTTGCAATTAGATTAACTTCAATAGGGTCCGCTTTAAAATAGTAATAATTATAATCACCAACGCTATCGGTAAAATTATCAAATTGATTTTCATCAGGTGTTATTGTCGGAGTCGGTATTTGTAAATTATTTTTTGTATTATTTTTAATAAATAAAAAAAACAATACAACTAAAATTACAATCAACATAATTTTTTTCATTCAGGTTTAATAACATAGATTTTGTCATCATTTTCTTTTTCTTTTCCACGTCCGTCACGATTAGATGTAGAAAAATATAAATTTCCATCTGGTCCCATTGCAACATCTCTTATTCTTCCATATTTTAATTTTTCACCATTTTCAAGAAGATGTTCATAAGAAATAACTTTTGGGTCACTATCACTTGTTGTAATTACTCGAATTATTGTTTCTCCAATTAATCCACCAAAGAAAAAATTGTTTTTAAATTGTGGAATATTATTTGATGTATAAAAAACTCCAGATGCAGGAGCAATAGCTGGAGTAAATATAATCACTGGATCAATCAATCCATCTTTGTGTTTTGTGTGAGAGACCAATGGCCATCCATAATTTTGGTTTGGTTTTATAATATTAACTTCATCGCCTCCAGCTGGTCCATCAAAAACACTTGGGCCATGTTCTGTTTCAAATAGTACATTGCTTGTTGGGTGCCAATCAATTCCTTGTGGGTTTCGATGCCCTAAACTATAAATTAACGAATTAGTAGTTGGGTTGTCATTTGGAATTGATCCATCAGAATTAATTCGCAAAATCTTTCCAGCTAACGAATTAAAGTCTTGTGCTAAATCTTTCTTTGATGCATCGCCTGTTGTAATGTATAGTTTTTGGTCAGGGCCAAATTTTATTCTGCATCCAGTATGAAATGTTGCAGAAGGAATACTGTCAATTATTGTTTTATCAATTCGCGCACTATTTCCATCATCAATTAATCTGACAACTTTTACTTTATAAATATTATCAGTAGGGTATGCCAAACATGCATATATAAATCTATTTTGTTTGTAGTTTGGATCAACTTCAATTCCCATTAATCCTTCTTCGTTATTCGCCTTCACCTCGGGAAAACTAATTAGTGGAAGATCTTGCTTGGCCCCTGATACTACTAATCTAATTCTGCCAGGACGCTCAGATATCAACATTCTATTTTTTGAAGTCCAAACAATACTCCATGGAACATTTAAGTTTGCCGCAAACTCTTCAATTTTATATTGTTTAGGTAAAACCTCTGCAGTATTTGTGTTTGACTCAACAATTTTTTTCCCAGTCAAATTAAATTCATCTTTAGAAAATACTCCCAAATATTTTAATCCCAAAACAAACACTATTGATACAGAAATCAATAATAATATTTTCTTCATTACTTTAATAATACAATATTTCGCAATTTGTATTTTTTTCAGGTACAATTTGAAAGAAATGGCTACTAAATTCTCAAACTTTAAAGGAACCAGGGATATTGCAGGTAAGGATATGATGGTAAGGCAGTTTGTAACAGATACTGCGCGGCGAGTATTTGAGTCTTTCGGATTTGTTCCACTTCAAACTCCAGTAATTGAAAAAATGGAAACTCTTATGGGTAAATATGGAGAAGAGGCTGAAAATTTATTATTTCACCTTGCAAAGCCTCATGAAGATGGCGGCTTACGCTACGATCACACAGTTCCACTGGCTCGCTTTGCAGGAAACAATTGGCAAGAACTACCAAAGCCATATAAAAGATATTCAATTGGGCCGGTTTTTAGAGGTGAAAACACTCAAGCAGGTAGATACCGCGAATTTATTCAATGTGACTTTGATACATTAGGAACCAATTCTTTACTAGTTGATGCTGAAATTGTTGCTATCAATGTTGAATTTTTACAAAAAATTGGTTTTACAAATCAATTTAAAATTCAAATAGGTGACAGAAGATTTTTAAATGCTTTAGTAAATGAATTCGGTTTTGACCAAAAAGCAAATCCAATTGTAATGAGAGCTTGGGACAAATTAGATAAAATAACTCTAGATGAGTCAGCTGATTATTTTGAAAAAGAAACACAAAAATTAAATATTGAAAATGCAGACAAAGAAAAATACCTAAAAATTACAAGTGATTTACTATCAATTAAAGATAAAACAAATAATGAAAAATTTATTGAACTTAAAAAAATGTTTGCTTCAAAAAATATTCAAGATGAAATTTCAAATTTAGAAAAATTATTTGATACTATAAATAATTTGGGAGTTGAAGAAATGTTTTATGAGTTAAATCCTGTCTTGGCTCGAGGATTAAGCTATTATACTGGCCCTATTTTTGAAACTATTGTTATAGATGGAGGAATCGGCTCAATTTCAGGTGGAGGAAGATATGACAATTTAATTAGCGCTTTGGGTGGGCCTGATGTTCCGGCTTCTGGAAGTTCTTTTGGTCTAGATAGACTATTAGATGTCATGGAGAAATTAAATATCACTCCAAAAGTTATAAATTCAACACAAGTATTAGTAACAATTTATGATCAGGAAAATAATAACTTAATAAAAAAATCTCTTGAAGTCGCAAAGTTTTTAAGAGAACAAAATATCAAAACGGAAATTTTTGAAGGAAATCAAAATCTTGGTAAGCAATTTTCATACGCCTCAGATAAATCAATTCCGTTTGCAATTGTAATAGGTAGCGATGAATTAACCAAAAATATGGTAAGTATAAAAAATCTAGAAACAAGAGAACAAAAATTAGTTGAATTAAAAGATTTAGTTAAAGAAATTTCCGGATAATTCGGTATATATCCCAATCAAAAATAATATCTTCACTCTTTTCAAATTCATCAAGTTCACTATTTCTTGAACCCAAATAACACCATTTATAAATTTTATGTTGTTCAGTCTTACCATTTTTTTGTTCAGTAATTATTTTTTCTCCATCAAATGGCCAAGAGGGGATACGGATATTTGCAAAAGCCTGAGAAAATCTCATATTGTAAGCTAGTGGTTTTTCATTTTCAGTACATGCGCCATTACATCTACCGATTTGTGTATAAAAACATGATCCTTTTGTTTTTTCTTGACCCAAAAGTTTTGGGCAAAGTTTAAATTCTTTAGCAAGCATTAATAATCGCTCAGTTACTTGTTTTTTATTTCTAAAAACACCAATTATTTTGTCAGTTTGATCAAAATCAATCATGTGTGATTCTTTGGTTAAAACAGTAAAATATCCACCCTCATTCTCTGTTTTTAGAAGCACGACCATGTGTCTTCCATGTCGGAGCGCTCTATTGTAAATTGGTGACAATTTCTTTATTAGAGTTGATTCGCGAAGTAAAGCTCCCATTTCACCCGCTGTTTCGATATAATCAATTTTTGTCACTTCCTTTATCAGTTTCAAATCAGTTGAAGTTTGGTAGTCATTTGTAAAATGCGATCGAACTCTACTTTTTATATTGGTGCTTTTCCCTACATAAAGTAAAGTATTATTCTCTCCATACATTAAATAAACTCCAGCAGTTTCAGGCAAATTATCTAAATCAGATTTCGCAAGATTTGCTGGAATTGTATTTGTTTTTGTAATCGACTTGATGGTTTCACTGATTACTTCTGAGTCGTAATCGCTTTGCATTTTCTGAAAAAAATCCCACAAAACTCTTGCATCAGGATATGCTCGGTGTCGAGATTCTACTTTAAATCCAAATCGCTCAATAATTGAGTCCAAATTATGTCTCATATGATTTGGATATAGTTTCCTAGAAAGTCTAGCAGTACATAACACTTCAGATTTTAAAGTTTTACCAATTCTCAAAAATTCTTGCTTTAAAAATCCATAATCAAATCGTGCATTATGTGCTACAAAGATAGAACCTTCTAATAATTCCCAAACATCATTTGAGATTGATGAAAAAGTTGGTGAATTAACTAGCTGTTCATTGTATATCCCCGTCATTGAACTTATAAAATCAGGTATCGGCCCTTCTGGGTTAACTAATTGGCTATATTCATGAACTATTTTTCCATTCTCCACACGAACTATTCCAACATCAATGACACGATCATACGCTGGCGATGTCCCAGTTGTTTCTAAATCTACAAATGTTAAAATTTCGGGAATAGTATGGTTTTGCATCTGTTATATAATAGCTAAAGTGGAAAACAATATTCAAAGAGATAAATTTAAAGCCGTATGGCTTTCACACAGTTCAATTGCTGATTTTCTAAAGTGCCCAAGGTCCTATTATTTAAGATCAGTTTACAAAGATCCTCGCTCAGGTCATAGAATTACAGTCATGACGCCTCCACTTGCATTGGGACAAGCAGTCCACGATGTCCTAGATAGCATATCAAATCTGGGAGCAGAAGAAAGATTCACAATTCCACTTACTAAAAAGTTAGATGTAGTATGGCAAAAAATTGAGGGTAAAAAAGGTGGATTTAAAACTTCAGCTGTGGAAATGGAATACAAAGATAGAGGGCGCCAAATGCTCAAAAGAGTTGAAGAAAACCCTGGAATTTTAAGAGAAAAAGCAATAAAAATAAAAGCTGATGGGGGATTGCCTTGGTATTGGTTAAACGATACTGACAATTTAATTTTATGTGGCAAGGTCGATTGGTTAGTTTATAAACAAGAATCAGATTCAGTTCATATTTTAGATTTCAAAACAGGCAAAAACGAAGAAGAAGAGGATTCACTCCAACTACCAATTTATTACTTATTAGTAAAAAACTTACAGAATAGAAATATCGAAGGTGCATCATATTGGTATTTAGATAAAAACGATACACCAATTGCTGTCAATCTCCCTGATGAGAAAAAAGCTTTTGATACAATTTTAGAAATTGCTCAAAAAATTAAACTAGCAAGGCAACTTCAAATATTTAAATGTCCATTTGGAGGTTGTAGGCAATGTATGGCATTAGAACGCGTAGTCGCGGGCGAAGGAGAAAAGGTTGCAGTATCTGAATATAATCAAGATTTATATGTTCTTTAATTTAACTCTTGGCAATCAGTACATTTGAGTGATAACATTCTTCAATGAATATTTTTGAATTTCAAAAAATAGTAGAAAAAGTCGTAAAAAATTTACCACATGAATTTGCAAATGCAATAGAAAATGTCGACATCTCATCTGAGTTTTACCCAGAAGACTATCAATTAACAAAAATGCATATGGAGCATAAAAATGGCATGTATCTTTTAGGTCTATATGAGGGAACTCCATTAACCAAAAGGGCAAACTACACCGACGCAATTCCAGATAAAATTACAATTTTCATGCTTCCACTAATTAGAATTTCTAAAGATTTAATTCAACTGGAAAAAAATATTGAATCAACTGTAATTCATGAAGTGGGGCATCATTTTGGATTAACTGAAAAAGAAATTAGAGAAGCAGAAAAAAAAAGAAGAGAAAATAATTTAGTTAAGTAAGTCACCGCAAGCAACATACACATTAGATTGTGATGCCGACTTGTGTACATTTACTGCAAGTGGGAGTTTTGCTCGAAGTTCAGACATTGAAACATTAAGCATAGTTTCTGATTTTCCATCAACTACATTTGAAAGCGGATAAGTGACTCCACCGATTTTTGCGCAACTTCCCATATGAATATGAGATGGCTGAGCAACTCCTTTTGGAGTGTTGTTCATGTCAATTACAACTTTAACTTTGCCATTAACTTCCGTCAAAATAGCTGCACCAAATTCACCAGATTTATTCTGTTGAACTAATGGTACTCTTGTCTCTAATTTTTCAAGAGTTAAGTCATTATTCATGACTTCAGTTGATTTGGACATATTGCTTACAAAGAAAAATATAAATAAAGCTGCAATTAAAATTGTTATAAGAAGTGCTAAGAAATCACTTTGAGAACTTTTATTATCTTTTACTGAAACAGAAGATACTGATCTAACCACACGGGAAGATGATTTTCTAGATGAAGTTTTTCTTGATTTTGCTTTCCTTTTGGCTGGCATGTTTAATTATTGTCAGAACTTATAAACATTGTCAACACTTAGTTTTTAGGTAAATTAATTTTCTTCACAAAAAAATCAGGATTTTTTTTAACAATTACTCCAACAGAGTCAATCTTTGGAAATTTTTTGCGAATAAGTTCTTGAAATTTATCTGCCAATTTTCCTGAATACGCTCCATATCCAGATCCTTCACTTCTGCCACATAGTTTATCTTCATATTCACGAATTGCCTTTTGTATTGCTTTCCCAATTTCATTAAATTCATCCTGATTTTGATCAGGATTTAGTGCATATTCATCATGCACTAAACGAAACTTATCAAATAATTCTTTGTGGTTTAAAACCATCAAATCATAGTATTCTTGGAACTTTGTCATAGTTTTACTTTTTATTCTCGCGGTCTTTAACTTTTTGATACCAAATGAAAAGATTGTATGCGTACAAATCAATATCTCGCAAACAATCTGAAACAATATCTGCTATCTCGATCGATGAGATTGTTGTTTTTTTTAAATTTATAATTTTATCTTCAACTTCTAAAAGTAATTTTTGAGCTTGAGTTTGTGTTAAACCAGCAGCAATAACAACTTTTTCAAGTTTATTCTTATCAAATTCTTCATAGCTTCCATCTCTTTTTTTGACTTTAATTTCCATTCAAGATTGTCATTGTATGTCACTCATTGCAATAATTGCAAATTGGTAATATAAATAGGTTAGTAAAGTTTAATGAAAATATCAACCGCCTCCAAAAATTGTGAGATTTACGAAGCAAGTGTAAAAATTATTGATTTAAAGACCAAAAAAATTGAAAAGATGCTCAAAAAAATGGATCCTGATTCAATTAAGTTGGATTTAATTCTTAAGTACGAAAAATTCTTCGTTTGTTTAATTAATGTCAGTCTTCCATCAGGGAATATTGAAGTTCATTCTCAAGATTTTGCTCAAGACAGATCAATACGTTTGTCATTTGATAAATTAACCGATGAAATTGAAAAATATAAAGAAACCCATTTTCCAAGCCATAGTAAGTACCCCAAAAGAGAAACTATCTAGTAGGTTTGTCTCTCTCAAATGCTTGTCCGATAACTAAATTTTTATATTCGTCATCAGAAGATTTTGCATTAGCCAAAATACGCAAAAAATTGTTTTCGTTTTTATATCTAGTGTAAATTTCACCATATGCAATTACACAAAGCTGTAAAAAATGTTTATTAATTGCAGGTCTTAAGCTTTTTGATCCTTTAATCATTGTATTTTCAGAAATATCCAAAAGTTTCCCCACTGTGGATTGTGAAATTTTATGTGCAATTTTGGGTAGTGCAACATCTTCTGTGCCTTCGGTTGTAAGTGCAAAATTATGCATAACTCGCGTATATACAATAGTCAATGCTGGGTCTATTCTGTCAACATCAAAAAACTCAGCCCACTTGATTTTATCTGCACCATTTCTTCTGGATTTTTTGTTTTCTGGACTCATTTTTCAATTTGTTTACTAATGTTCTCAAAAATTTTTTCATAAACATCATTTTGGCTACTACTTATAGAATCTAACAATTTAATTAAACTATTTTCTCCAATTAATTGTTCACGATATCTCACCACTATAAAAGCTGCAACTTGTTTATAGGTTAATTTGGATTTAGAAAAATCAAGTTTATTTATACCAATTATTTTCAATAAAATCTCAGAAATATCTTCGCTAATAATAGTATTATTTTTAGATAAATATGAATTGGCAATTCCAATATCAATTCCTGTAATTTTAGAAAAATCTGAAACTGAAACTGGCCATATTGCAGACTTTATCGGGCTTGTTGCCTTACTATTTCTGCGGCTTATAAAATCTCTACTTCTTTCATTAACTATCTTAAAAAGTAACGCAGCAACTGGATTAGTGTCGTCATTGTTTACTTGTATTTGTTCTCTTCTTTGTCTTTCTAATTCATATACTTTTTGAAGTTCCAGTTCTGCAACTTTTATTAAATGGTTGTGTTCAATCTGTCTATATGGTTCAAGCAATTCACAAAATTGAGGTTGAGTTGGTTTTTTTTCTGACTCAATTGCATAGTCTCTTGCAATAAAAAACAAAAGTGCATTATCTTGGGTAATCATTCTTAGATTTTCTCCACTTGGAAAAGTAATAACACTATCAACATCAATGCATCCAATTTTTGTTAATTCATTTAACAAACTCACTCCATTTTGCGAATGTAATCTTGCAGCAGAATAAAGGCCAGTTTCACCAATTGGAAATACTAAATCTTTTGTTGAGTTGGTAAATGCGCTATATGCAATAGTCAGTCTTGCCATTTGTTCATCGTTTAATAAAATTGGGGAAAAATTAACCTCCGTTAAATCGGGATTATTGTTGGCAGTTGTTTGCCGCTCATTCTTCAAGTTAGGATATTATACAATATAGTCTATAATACGGATATGATTTTATTAATTATCATAGCAACAGGAATTTTGGCAGCGGTATTTGCAACACAAAATACGCAAGTAACTTCAATTACTTTTATAAACTATACAATTCCCCAAGTTCCAGTTTATGCAATTGCATTAGTTTCACTTTTTGTTGGAATTTTAATTTTTTGGTTAGTAAATTTGCTTAGAGTTTTTTCAACCAATTGGGCTCTTCGAGGAAAAGACAAAAGTTTAGACGAAACAAAAAAAGAAGTTGTCGATTTAACTAAAGAAATTCACCAACTAGAAATTGAAAATACTAAATTAAAATCAAAACTTGGGGAACCTGAAATAGACGAAAAATCGATTTGATTTAATGAAAAATATACTTGCAAAAATTTGGCGAAAACTTAATCTCCCAAAAAATTTTCAGCTCTCAATAATGCGTGCAAAAGAGGACCAATTTTTAGTAGGTGTTACAGGGGTATTCTTTAATGAAAAAAAAGAAGTTTTACTGCTTCATCATACATACCGTCAAACCAAATGGAGCTTGCCTGGCGGCTACATTAAAGGTGGAGAACATCCATTTGAATCAATCGAAAGGGAAGTAAATGAAGAATCAGGTTTCGTAGTTAGTGCAGATTCTGAACTTAAAGTAAGAACTGACAGGCAAAGTGCAAGATTAGATATTTGCGTTATTGGAAAATTCATTGGTGGAGAATTCAAAAAATCAGCAGAAGTTGATGATTTTGGATTTTTTACTTTTGACAATCTTCCAAAAATTTCCAATAACCAGCTATTTTTAATTAATCAGAGCAAAGAAGCTATTGTTAATGAAGACAAAATACACATATAATTTTATATGAATTGGGGTGATTTAAATGAATGTTGAAGTAAATTATCTTGCAGTTATGTTGAGTGCTATTGCATCAATGGTTATTGGTTTCATTTGGTATTCACCACTGCTTTTTGCAAAACCCTGGATGAAATTAATGGGGTATACATCAAATAGCTTAAAAGAAGCTCAGAAAAAAATGGGAACGAATTATTTTTTAAGTTTTGTTCTAACTCTAGTTTCGGCTTATGTTCTATCTCATGTTACGTTTTTATCTCAATATTTTTTCAAATATGATAAATTATCTACAGGTTTAATTAGCGCATTTTGGATGTGGCTTGGTTTCGTAATGCCAATTCAAATGTCTGATTTTCTGTTTGGAGGAAAAAAATTTAAATTATTTGCAATAAATACTGGATATCAATTGGCATCCATGATTGCAATGGGGCTAATCATTGGATTGATGTAAATGAAAACAAAATTACTATTAATTTTTATTTTGATTGGTTTAGTTCTTTTTGTAATTTCTAAAAACAATATCGGACAAACAATAAAAGTTCCGGTTGATATTTCTTTGCAAAAAACAATTACACCAACTGCCACACCATTTCCATTTCAAGAGTTAACAATTCCATATCTTAGATCTAGAAATTACAATTCAAAACTTGGAGAGCTTGAAAAGTACCAGGAAAATGCAAACTACACTTCATATATTACAAATTACGATTCAGATGGATTAAAAATTAATGGTTTATTAACTATTCCAAAAGATAACAAAGAAACTTATCCAGCAATTGTTTTTGTTCATGGCTATATTGCACCATCTATATATAAAACTACCGAAAAATATATTGATTATGTAAATTATTTAGCAAAAAGTGGATTTGTAGTTTTTAAAATCGACCTAAGGGGACACGGAGATTCTCAAGGAGATGCAAGCGGGGCATATTACTCTGGAAATTATATAATTGATACTTTAAATGCGGTGAGTGCATTAAATAATGCCGATTTTGTGGACAAAAACGCAATTGGTTTATGGGGGCATTCAATGGCCGGAAATGTGGTGTTTCGAAGTATGGCAGCAATGCCATCAATAAAGGGAGTGGTTATTTGGGCTGGAGCAGGCTATTCATATTCAGATTTACAAGAATATAGAATTAATGATCAAAGTTATCGCCCTCCAACAGATAATACTCAAAGGCAAAAAGATAGACAAAAATTGCGAGAATTATATGGTGAATTTGATCCAAATAGTGATTTTTGGAAAAAAGTTCCAGCTACCAATTATTTAAGTGACATAAAAGGTGTAATAGAAATTCACCATGCAATAAATGACGATGTAGTAAGTATTGAATATAGCCGAAATTTAATAAAAATTTTAGATAGTACAAATATTGCCCATACTCTTTTTGAATATCCGACTGGAGGACATAATATTAGCGGTCCAAGTTTCTCGTCTGCAATGGCCAGGACTGTAAGCTTCTTTAAACAAAATTTGGAGTAAAATATAAATCAATGAAATATTTACTTGCTATAATTTTTTGTGTTTTTATATTTTTTAATTTTACAAAAACTGTTTTAGCTGAAGTTAATGCATACAAAATAAGCAACTTCAGTTCAAACATCACAATCAATCAAGATAATTCAATTTCAGTTACTGAAAAAATAAAAGTAAATTTTAATCAAATTCACTTTGGCGATTTAAAGCATGGAATTTTTAGATATATTCCATCAATTTATCGAACAAAAGATAAATTTATTAATTCACGATTAACAATCCTATCAGTTAAAGATGAAAATGATAAAAATTATCAATAT
The DNA here is from genome assembly GCA_964524515.1 of uncultured Gammaproteobacteria bacterium. Lineage (GTDB taxonomy): Bacteria > Patescibacteriota > Microgenomatia > UBA8517 > UBA8517 > CAZGEA01. Next base: position 42,456 of record CAZGEA010000001.1, read on the forward strand.
AAAACATTTAGAGAGGGTGACAATTTAGTTATTAAAATAGGTGACCCTGATGTATTAATTCAATCTGATAAGACTTATATTATTTCATACAAAGCTCACTCAATAGTTCAAAGATTTGAAGATCATGACGAATTTTATTGGAACATAACTGGTTCAGATTGGGACATGGATATATTAAATGCCGAAGTAGTTGTGCAATCTTATTCAGCAAATATAATAAGTTACAAATGTTTTTCCTGTGATTTTAATCTCACAGAAAAAAATAAAATAATTGCACAATCAAATTCAGATTTTGAAAATGGAAAAAACGACATAACAATAGTTGTCGGTTTTGATAAAAATAATTCTATAAATTTCAAAAAAAATTTGTACGATTACATTTTTGAATATTGGGGATATCCAGTTTCTATATTTCCATTTTTGGTAATGTTTATTGCCTGGTTCAAAAAAGGCAGGGATATAAAAAATGTTGGTGACAATATTTATTTTCAAGAAAAAAATACAAAAACAGAAAACGCTCCACTTTTTGGCCACCGCGAATTCTTGCCTTTTGTATATTCTCCAATTGATGGACTTACTCCTTCAGAAGTTGGTGCAATCTTAGATGAAAAAATTGATATCCAAGATATTGTTGCAGAGATAACTGAATTGGGAAGACTGGGCTTTTTGGAAATTTCCAAAATTGACAAAAAATGGGCAATTGATGATTACGAAATTAAAAAAACAGGAAACAAGAATATAGAAAAACTAAGAGACTATCAAAAATATTTATACGAATCACTTTTTGAAAGAAGTGGTGACAACAATAAAGTATTATTGTCAGAATTAAAACCAAAATTTTATACAAAACTAGAAAAATTTAAAGACTTGTTATATTCAAGTTTAAAAGATAAAAAATATTTTGAAAACAGGCCAGATAATACAAAAATAAAGTGGTTTGCAGTATGTTTTGTGATCGTCTTGGTTTCGGGAGTTGCTTTAAGCTTTTACGAAGGTTCAATGTATGCAGGCTTGCTAAAAATAATTCATGTTTTCTCGTCATGTCTAGGCTTTATTTTTGCAAATAAAATGTCACGCCGTGCACCACTTGGGTATTCAATGTACCGCCAGATTGTGGGCTTAAAGCATTACATAAATGTTGGTAAATGGCGACAAGAATTTGCAGAAAAACAATTATTTTTAAAAGACATGCTGCCACTGGCAATTTCTCTAGGGGTGGTTACCAAACTAGCTCGTGATATGGAATCTCTTGGTGTTAAACCTCCATCATATTTTCATACAAATTCTGTTGCATGGGCAGGATCTTTTAATAGTTTTACAACAAGTACAGCTTCTTCAATGATTGGGTCATCAAAATCTAGTAGTTTTTCAGGAGGCTCTGGGTTCTCAGGTGGGGGAGGTGGCGGTTTTGGCGGCGGTGGAGGGGGGAGTTGGTAATCGCTTTACTTGCAGTGTTATAATTTATCAATGAAACAAAGAGGTTTTACCCAAGCCCTTGGAATAACAGTTTACATCTCCGCAGTAAGTTTCATTATGAACAATGCAAATAAACTGTTTGGAAAAGTTCCAAATTTTTTTGGTCCAATTTCATTTCTGCTTTTATTTAGTACCTCCGCTCTCGTTTGTGGCTTAATAGTTTTTTATAAGCCTTATCTTTTATTTTTTGCAGGACACAAAAAAGATGCTATTAATTTAGTAGTTCAAACAACAGTTTGGCTTTCTGTATTTTTATTTGGCGCAATCTTATTGGCAATTTTTTTAAAATAAATATATGAATAACTTAAGTCCAGTTTCATCAATTATCTTTGGAGTATTAATTTTAATGTTTCCCAAACTTCTAAATTACTTAATTGCCCTTTATCTAATAATAAATGGAGTCTTGGCTCTTGGTTTATTTAGATAAAACTTCAATGCAATTTGTAACTTCTAAAAATATTTTAAATATAAAATTAACTTTTTGGGAAAAATTGTGGAGTTTTCATGGAGATTTCAAAATAAATAAAAAAAATATCGTTTCAATTAAAAGAGCGAATCCAGATTGGTACGAAAATCAAATTAGGTTCCCAGGTACTTTTCTCCCAGGGGTAATCAAAGCTGGTTCTTATTGGAAATATAAATATGGTTGGGAATTTTGGTATGTTTTAAAAAGTCACAAAATTGTGTACATTGTTACACTTGAAAACAATAGATATAAAAGACTTGTTTTAAGTGCTAGGAAAAAATTAATATAAAAAAGTTGTTTAACCCCAAAAAATAGGCTAAAATACTTCCGTCCAAATAATTGGGCGACCTTTGACACATTTATCTTTTGGAGAACAAAATGCCTGAATACTTAACAATCGATGTTCCAAACGGTGATCCAATTCTAGTTCCAGCAGAACTGGAATTACAGATGGCCTCAAAGCTAATCTCTGCTCGGATTGAAGAAATATACGGTTCTACTTCAAAAATTAGAACATATAAAGTATCTCCTTATGAAGGTGCAGCGGCTCTTTATCAAGGGTTGGTTGATATCTTCCAAGTGGTAACAACTGGCAGTTCAACTCAAATTGCAGTTCAGTTGGCACCAGAGCGAATTGTTACAATTTACTGGGGAACTTTGGTAGTTCCAACGATCAATTCAGAGTTTGCGACTCACTATACTCACCAAGATGATTCATTTTGTTTTGTTGTTAAGGCACAATATCCCAAAAAATTCGAAAAAGAAGTAACGGATCTTTTGGATTGTGTTGATAAAATGCTAAATGATGGCCTTCTTTATAGAGGAAGTGCTATCCAAATGAGATTCCGAGATAGTGATGGTGACTCAGTTCCATTTGTGACACCAAAACCACTTGAAATCAGTGAAGCATACTCTCTGGCAAGGTATTCAAAAGCAATTCAACTAAGACTAAATAGGGAGATTCTGCCAATATTTAAAAATACATTGGTATTGCCTCGTCTCGGCATTACAGTCAAAAAGGGAATTTTGCTTTCGGGATCTTATGGTGGAGGGAAATCACTTCTTGTGATGAATATCGTCCACGAAGCAATGCAAAACGGCTGGACTGTAATCTATTTAATAGATGCGTTTAGTCTATCTGATGCATATAAAATGGCACAACGTCATACACCATGCCTAATCGTTGTAGAAGATATTGATGAGGTCTCAAGGCAAAGGACAGCAAGATTTAATGAAATGTTAAATGTCATCGATGGAATCGCATCAAAAGATGACAGGATTGTAACAGTAATGACAACAAACAATCTTGCATCAATTAACGGAGCATTGCGACGTCCTGGTCGATCAGATATTATTTTAGAAATTGGAAGCCTGGATCCGGAAACCGCCCTCGAAATTCTTTATGCGCACCTGCCCGAGTCAAAATCGATAAACAATGTCCAATCGCTTGGATCTGATCTATCAAAACTCACAGGAGCTAGTATTTCAGAACTTGCAAACAGAGCAAGAATGTATGCTTTTGCACGCACCAATCAAGAGGACGTCGTTGTCGAACTAGGCGATTTGTCAGAAGCGCTTGAAGGAATGGTTAGTGAAATTAGTCTAAGAGGAACATTAGAAAAAGTTGTAGAGTAAGAAACAATAAACCCCATAGGTCAAATTTGATCCATGGGGTTATTTTTTTTCAGTCTATAAAATGGGTTTTGCTCTCTTTCGTTCTAATAACTGCAATAATCTGAAATACTACAGTAATAACTAATACATAGAAAAACCCTTGTCTGTCAAAAAGAGCAATGGATTTGAAAAACCCAACAATTAAACAAAAACTAACGGTCGCAACAATTGTGGCAAGTGTTGCCATGATTGCCGAAACCATAATTTCACCAGAAAAACCAATTCTAAGGTCTTGTTGTTTTGTTCTCTTGAGATCATTATCCATTTGAATCTCATAAATCAACAAAAGCACAAAAACAATTACCCAAATTGCAATCAAAATTGCTATGCCATTTAGATTAATTGTGTTTTTTAAGAGATATACTCCATGAATAAGTGAGTTTAGAATAAGCAATGCAAAAGTTACGAATATGCTGACATACGAAAATCCATCATACTTTATACTTCCTACAATGCTTGAAAGCCATCCGAATCTATGGAATTTTATAAACTCAAGACCACTAATGATTCCAACAATGGTTGATATTATTACACTTACCCAAAACAGCAAATCAGCTTCACTTGCTGGCCCAAAAAATACAATTGCAATCAAAACACAAACTACACAAATTATTCCAACATACAAAATTGGTTTTAATACGCTTTCAAATATTTCTTCTGAGTAAATAACAAGTGCAAATGGTTTCTTGTTCATTTTTACGATCCTTATAATGTGCCGAGTTTCTAATATATATTATACCATTTAATGTCATAAATAAGGGATTTAATATGAAGTATCTAATTTTTCAATAACTCTGGGATTTTTTCTTCAATTGGAATAAATTTTATTGACAATGAATTTACACAGTGGCGGGTATTTTTGTCTGTTAAATGTTCGCCTTCAAATACATGTCCCAAATGTCCACCACAATTAGCACATTGAATTTCAGTTCTTTGCCCATCAGGGTCAGGTAGCCACTTCACAGCTCCTTCAAAGTGTTTGTCAAAAGCAGGCCATCCGCATTGGGCATCAAATTTAGCATTAGAAGAAAATAGAGGATTATTGCATTTGCGGCAAATATAAGTTCCCTCTTTGTGAAATCATCATACTCTCCAGAAAACGGCCTTTCAGTAGATTTGCCTTCAATTATTCTTTTTTCCTCGTCAGTTAATTGGTTCATTGAAGACTATTATTTCAAATGTGAGTGGTCATTCATATATTCAATTTTCCATTCATTCTTTTCCTCATCATATTCCAATAATGTAACTCCAGTATTTTCAAGTGAAACACTTTTATATAATTTATGAAAAACCATTAAATTATCATCAAAAATACTATCAAATAATGCAGAAATTATAAAAGCTCTAATAAACAAACTGTGAGTCACTACCACTAAATTTTTACCATTATATTCTTTTATTAATTGATTACGAAATTCTATCGCCCTTTTAAACATGTCTCGCGATGATTCACCCTCTCCTTTAAATTTCCAATCAAAATCAAAAATATTTTTTTCTGCTTCACTTTGATAATCCATATTTATTTTGCTATCCATTTCAGATTCATAAAGATCAGGATGGTGTTTTTTCTCATGAATCAAATCATTCAAAATAATATCCGTTTTAAGTTTTTCAGATATCGCTTGTGCAGTTTCGTGTGCTCTTTTCCAAGGGCTGGAGATTAAAATTTCAACATCTTCTTTTGCAATTCTTTGGGCTACTTTTTTGGCCTGTTTTCGTCCAATTTTTCCAAGTGGGGAGTGGGGAGCCTGTCTTTTTCCTGCCTCATGTGCATCACTTTTCCCATGCCTTATCAAATATATTTTCATCATCAATTTTAGCAAATAGAAAAATTGATTCAACTGGATTTTACCTACAATTAACCCTATAATATACTTGTACATTTTTAAATAGGAGCTATCCTCATGAAGAAATCAGAAGACCAAAAACTAATCTATGCTGGAATAGTGTTAGTTTCTGCAATGTTAATTCTTTATTCATACGGATTAGGTAGTGAACGTAGAATTTCAGAATATCAAAATCAAATAATCAACGGTGTTCAAATCAAACTAGATCCTGCAAATCTAAAACCAAACTATCCAGATGGGTTTTATTTTCATGAAGATGGCAGACATGATGATCCAGAGCGAGATCCTGTTTTTGCAGTTCTGGGTGACAAAGTCATCAAACTCACGCAAGTTGTTGATGGCTGGAATCATGAAGAAGTAGGGCTAGCATTTTTGAGGCAATATTCAAATCTAAGTGTTGTAGGTCAGATTTCAAGTTATATGAACTACCAGTACTATCCAAATGTTGGAGAAATCAGGCTAGCAGATGGCACGGTTGTTAAAAAATACATTAACGAATATAATCCGCCACACTGGGTTTATTGCTGGACATCGTTCATGTTTATAAACCACGATCAGCTCTTTATATTTTTCGTCAAACCTGATGGCAGCTATATTGATATGAATCCAATTCCATTTAATTAAAGTAGAGTGACTGATACCTAACAAATAAACCTGTTAGGTATTACTTTTTCTGAAGACTAGTACAAAACTTACACCTTTTCGCTTTAATAGGTACTGCACTCAAACATTCTGGGCAAATCTTGGTTGTCACATCCACTTTCTCTCCCTTTTTTACTTTATCTGAAATCTTATTCATAGGAATTATAATCAAAAAATAAATAACAAAAGAAACAATCATGAATGAAATTACTGAGTTCATTACATCACCTATTAAAAATTTACTTTTATTAACTGTAAATATTAAATTAGAAAAATCAGGGTTTCCAAAAACGCCAATAAGTGGGGTAATAATGCCTTTTACAAAAGAAGTAACAACTGAATTAAAAGCGGCTCCAATGACAACTGCTACGGCTAAATCAATTACATTTCCGCGAAGAATAAAATCTTTAAATCCTTTAAACATTTTCTTTGTTATTTTAAATCTTAATCAATAAAAGTCAAAGCCAGACCTTTTTGGTTAGCACGTCCAGTTCTACCAATTCTATGAATATAATCTTCATAAGTTTCAGGTAAATCATAGTTAATTACGTGAGTTACATTTTTAATATCAAGTCCACGAGAGGCTACATCAGTTGCAAGTAATATTTTAATATCATCCATTCTAAATCTGTCCAAGATTCGCTTGCGTTGTGATTGGTTTTTATTTCCATGCAAAGATCCAGTTGAGAATCCCATTGATGTAAGATCTCGGGATAATCTCTCGATTCCGTGCTTTGTGCGTCCAAAAATTAATACTTTTCTAAATTCTGGTTTTTTCAAAATATCAGCCAAAATTCTAGTTTTTTGTGATTTATCAGTAACTCGAACAATATCTTGGTCCACATTAGCTGATGTTTGGTTCTTGGCAACAGATACTTGGATTGGATTTCGTACAAATGCTCTCAATATCTCATTTACTTTAGGTGGGAGTGTTGCTGAGAAAAACAAAGATTGTCGAACATCAGGCAATAAATTAACAAAATATTTAATATCATTAATAAATCCAATATCCACCATCATATCAACTTCGTCTAAAACGAAAACTGAAAAACTATTCAAATTAATTGATCTTCGCTCAATCAAATCCTTTAATCTTCCTGGAGTTGCAATAACAATGTGAGGAAAACGTCTAAGTTCATGAATTTGTCTATGAATATTCATTCCACCAATAACTTGTGTGCTATAAATTCTCATTCCAACAGTTAGGTTACGAGTTTCAGTATGGATTTGAGCTACCAATTCACGAGTAGGAGCGATAATAATTGCTCTATTTTTCTCATCCTTAATGATTTTATCAATAATAGGAATCAAAAATGCTGCAGTTTTTCCTGTTCCAGTTGAAGCAGTTCCGATTAAATCATTTCCTTGTAAAATTGGTTCAATTGCTTGGTCTTGAATTGGGGTTGGGGAAGTGTATCCTGATCTAGCGATATTAGTGAGTATCTGTTTTTCAACATTAAATTCAGCAAAGTTAGTGTGCTTTGGAACGTATTCGGCAACTGGTTCACTTGTTGATGCTTTTTTAACAAAGATCATAGGATCCATGTGAGCTAATTTGCTGGCACCACGTCCGCCTCCACCGCCATTACTGCGGCCTCGGCCTCCACCATAGCCTCCACGATTTGAGGAATAGCTAAATCTACCACCTGAATATGGCCTTCTTCCACGAGATCCGGTCTCACGACCACCACTAAAACTTCTTTGATACATTTATGAATTTATTATAAAAAATTGATGAAGAAAAATGAAAATATATACTTAAATTAAGATTCTAATTCTCGATCAACTAAAGCATTATAACACACCATCATTTTAGATACAAATATTATAGGATAAATGGCTAAAAAAGTGGCGAAGCACAATTGATTTGTACTCCGCCAAAATAATCCTATTTAGATTCAAACTGATACCGTTTTTTCATTTCAGAAAATATGAGTAACAGATCTTCCTTTCCTCGTATTAATGAAAAAGCTTGTCCTGGTACCTCATATATTGATGATACAGTTACTCTGCTTGATTCGGTATATTTAATTGTAAAGAAAAGTGTTCCTCCAACAGACAAAAATCCATGTGGCAATTGAACTTCAATAATGCATTTATCAATCTCATTTGATGGATAATCATAATACTGACGAATTGCATATCTCTCCTTTTGAATACTCATAACAAGTATTCGGATTACATTTTCATAATCAGTATTATCAAAAACCACATCAAGTTGTCCCTTAAAAACGACATTAAATTTTCGAAATGCAAAATACAAAAATTCAATGGCAGGGCTAAAAAGTCCCTCAATCCAATTCAAAACCACACTAAGTGGACCAAGCTTGTCAGCAATTTCAGAAAGTTTTCCTTTTTCACTGCGTATATCAACAACGATATTTGATTTTCCCAAAATTTCTCTTATTGGTTGAGCTGGCATTTTATATCCTCTATACCTAAAATGTGCGTAAATTGCAGTGAAATAATAACATAATCTGCCATATAATGTTCAAACATGACTCAAGATGAAGCACTGGATTTATTAAAACTGGGCCAAAATGTTTATTTAACAGGGCCTGCAGGAAGCGGCAAAACTTATTTACTCAATAAATATATTGATTATTTGAAAAAAAATAAAATTGAAGTAGGTATCACAGCTTCAACTGGAATTGCAGCAACGCATATAAATGGAATGACTATTCATTCATGGTGTGGTATTGGAATAAAAAATAGTCTTAACGAACACGATATTGAAGAGCTTAAAAAAAAGCTTTATTTGCGCACAAGAATTAAGTCAGCACGAGTTTTAATAATTGATGAAATTTCAATGCTTCATGGTTTTCGGCTTGATATGGTCGATATTGTTTGCCGTGCACTAAAAGATATTGATTATCCATTTGGTGGGCTCCAAATTGTAATGTGTGGTGATTTTTTCCAATTGCCTCCAGTTACTCGTGGCCCAGAAGAAGATGGAAGTTTTGCAACCAGTTCACAAATTTGGCAGCAAATGGATCTAAAGGTCTGTTATTTAGAAGAACAATACAGGCAATCCGATAGTGGATTTTTAAAAGTACTAAATGAAATCAGAGGAAACAAAGTAACAGGGGATGCTGTCGATTTGTTAATGGAGAGATATAATGCCCAGATCCAAGGATTGGAAAATCCCACAAAACTCTATACACACAATATTGATGTTGATGCAATAAATACTTTAGAGCTTGCCAAAATAAAAGCAGATCCTGAGATGTTTGATATGTCATCAAGTGGTAAAAAGGAATTAGTGGATCTATTAACCAAAAGCTGTCTTGCACCAGCCAGATTGGTTCTCAAAATTGGGGCAATTGTAATGTTTGTTAAAAACAATTACGACAAAGGTTATGTAAATGGCACACTGGGGGAGGTAATTGGGTTTGACGAAAGCCAGTACCCAATTGTCAAAACAGTTGGTGGCAAAAAAATTATTGCCGATCCAGTTAACTGGGCAATAGAAGATGAAGGAACGGTTAAAGCTCAAATTACCCAAGTTCCACTTCGCTTGGCCTGGGCAATCACAGTACACAAAAGCCAGGGAATGAGCTTGGATGCAGCACTCATTGATTTAAGTAAATCATTTGTCGAAGGTATGGGTTACGTTGCATTGTCTCGTGTTCGAGATTTATCAGGATTAAAATTAGTGGGTATTAATCAAATGGCTCTAAAAGTTAATCAAGAAGTTCTGGAGTTAGATAAAATTTTAAAAGCCAAATCAGAAAAAGACACAGATGAGCTTAATAATTTATCAAAAGATCAAAAAGAAAAACTACAAAAAGAGTTTGTTAAATAAATAAATTCTCTGCTACACTGAAATATGCAAAAGTTTATGAAGTATTTTTTAGTTTTTATTTGCTTCATTGCAGTAATGTTTATAGGTGTGGTCGGGATTAAATTATCTCAAGATCTAAGAAGTACTGCAGCTCCATCTACAAATTTAAGTTTTAAATTCAATTCAGATTTAAAAGGAAATACTTTAAAAGTTCAAGATAAATTCAACATTCAAGTTTTAATTTCAACTGGAAATAATCAAACAATAGGTTCTCAAATTTCAATTAAATTTGATCCAACGAAATTAAAATTAAATGATATAACCTCAGGCGGATTTTACGAAAATGCTAGTATTGCTGGAAAAAATATCGATAATCCCCAGGGAATTGGATCTATAAGCTTTCTAGTGGAGCCAGGTTCATCTGTAGTTTCAGGATCAGGAATACTTGCAAACCTTTCTTTTACTGCTATCGGTGATGGAAAAACAATAGTTAACTTTGATGAACCAAATACAATTGTTGTAGCAATCAATGAAAATGGAGAAAATGTAGTATCTTCTTATTCTTCAGTAACATTAAATATCAATAAATCCCGAGGCAAAAAGTAAAGCGGGCCTTTAGTTGATTAACTAATCACCCGCCTCACGAAGCTATTCTGTACTATTCATCATTCAATACTCCTATAACCATTGCAGTTATACCAAAACCAAAGAATAGTGAAAGAAAAGCAATTAAGCAGTTAATCTCTTTTGACAGGGCAAGTGAATCTTTGAGAAAAGCCGATGCTCCTGCAAAAATTAAACCAGAAAGAACTAACCCGAAAAAGAACAAAGGAAAACCATTCGAGTTTGATTGAAGATCGTCTTTTGGATCTTCTGGTAGTTCCTTGTCTTTTCCCCATGGATTACTTTCTTCAAAAAGTGGATACCCACCTTCTTCAAACGAATCAGGATCATAATGATCTGGCATGATTTACCTGCTTTCTGAGTTCAGTTCCAAGAATCTCTTTTCTCTTTCTTTGATTTAAATCTAGAAATAATAGTATTAAGTATTAGAACTAGAATTGTAGAAAGTACCATTGGTGTCAGACAAACAAACAACCACACCTCATCTGTAAATGGTGTTCCTTTCATTTTGTCTAAAAGGAATAGAAATACAATTCCTGCAAATACAATTAATACTATAAAGAGAAAACTATCTTGATCCGATGATTTTTCTGGCTTTGGTGGCTCTGGCTCATTTCTGTTTTTGCCCCAAGTACTGTTTGGGTCAAACAAAAATGGTTCACTTCCAGGTTCATAAGAATCTTCATCATTGATCCAACTCATGATTGTCTCTCTTTCTTTCAAATACAAAGTGCTAATTTTCGATACAATATTATACCTCCAGAAACAAAAAACCCATAATAATGTCGTCTCGGTGCTATAATGTTCTATTGGCAACAATATCAACAGTTAAACAAAACAATGGAATAGTAGTGTTTGACGACTTCTATAAAAAATTCCAATCCAGGCACTACAAAAAAGGAGAAATTTTAATTCGGGCAGATGATGATCCACAAGGAATTTTTTGTTTAACAAAAGGATATGTAAGGCAATACACAATTTCAAAATCAGGCGCAGAACTAACACTTCATATTTTAAAGCCAACATCATATTTCCCAATGGTATGGGCAATTAACGGAACTCCTAATATTTATTATTTTGAAGCTTTAACTCCGGTAGAAGCCGGCCGAGCTCCCAGAAAAGAAGTAATAGATTTTATAATCGATAAACCTCAACTAATTTTTAAATTAATGAGTGAACTACTGGAAGAATACGGAGAAACACTAACACGCATTGAACACTTAGTTTTTAGCGATGCTTATCGAAGAGTTATTTCAGTATTTATATATTTAGCCCAACATTTTGGCGAAAATATAAATAACAAAAAAATTGTTAAACATCGTTTTACTCATCAAAATATTGCAACACTTGTGGGAGTGGCCCGGGAAACTGCAAGTAACGAAATAAAAAAATTAGAAGAAAAAGGATTAATCAAATATGTTGATCATTCAATTGTTTACAATGATCTTGATAAGCTTGAGGCAGAACTTTACACAAAATTGTAATCCCCATTACAAAATAATAAGAACAAAGATTACATATCCTTCAAATTTAATAATTTATAATTACTTATGACCAAATATATAAAAGAAACCACAATAACTCACCCAAACCAAACAAATAGGACAGTAGTAGTACCCGCAACAGTTGAAGCAACTGATTCACAAACAATTCAAAATTTAATATATTTTGTAGCAGCTACGGTTGATGTGTTATTAATTTTTCGTTTAATTTTAAAATTCATGGGAGCAAATAGCGGGGGAGCATTTGTAAATTTTCTTTATAAAATTACAAATCTTTTTATATTTCCATTTGAAGGAATTTTCAGAAGAGGAATATCACAAGGAATTGAAACAACTTCAGTTTTTGAGCCATCAGCTGTAGTTGCAATAATTATTTATGCATTTGCAGCATGGGGAATCGTAAAATTAATTCAAATATCATCAGGAGAAAGCGAGCAAGCATAATGAATATACTATTTTGGATAGTTTTCGGGTTGATAGCAGGAACAATTGCAAATTTAATTTCGCCAAGTTTCAAAGGCGGAATGATAGGATCAATTATCCTAGGAATTTTGGGTGCAGTGGTTGGTGGTTTTATTGGTGAAAGACTTTTTGGAGTTGGAGTAACTGGGTTTAATGTAATGTCTTTTCTAGTAGCAATCGGTGGAGCACTGGTTGTAATCTTTATTGCAAAATTAATAGGTTAATCAATAAGTCTTCTAATAATCTTCAGTATTTGAACACAATATGTTATATTACTTTTGTAAATTTATCAGTAAAGGAATTAGCCCGTGGATCCGATACAAAAGGCCAAGAGGATTAAAGAATTAATTCAGTTGATTGCCGAACTTCCCGGAAAAATTGCAGCAGCTGATCCAACAGTTGGTTGGACAAATAAAGCAGGAAACTGGGTTACACGTGTCGGTCAATTAGAAGCGCAACTTGCTGCTGCTGAAGCTGAATTAGCTTCACTAGGAGGAGCAGGTGCAGGTGCTGGAGCAGTAGGTAATGTAGCTACCAAGCCAGGATTAGTGGCAAGAGCAGGTAGAGCAGCCATTAATTTTGGTCGTTGGGTATTAAGGAAACCGCCTTTGCCGCCACTGGCCGCAGGAGGATTAGTAACTGCCGCTGGTGTTGTGGTTGTGTCAGCAGTAGTAGCAGGGGGAGTGTATATTGCAGCCAATCTAGCTGGATCATATTTTGGTGATAAGCCAATAGAAGCAGGACCTGCAATGAGCCAACCTGTATCAACTGCGGTAGGAGTGCCAGGCGCTAATCTATATGATAGTTATGCCGTTTTTGTTTTACCTAACAACTCAGGTGGAACAGTTTGGATTGGAGACGAAGATCATTTAAAGACTTTACGAGGTTGCGATACACCAAACGGTGGATTATGTGACGATCCAAAAGTTACATATCCTCCTGTTTCATATGAGCGAAAATCAGAGGATTTTGCCACATATGAAGAAGCACTTGCAAGTTTTTGTAAAAATACAATCCAGAGACCTGGATACTGGGGTAACAAAGCCGAAGGCTATGGAGGACTTTACTGGTCAGAATATTTTTGTGGATAAATAAAATGTTTTAGTAATTTAGGTATCCTTCAACTTTAGAGCAAGCAAATCTAGATTGAAGGATATAATTTATACTTTGGAAAAATAAAGTCAATATCTTCAATTTGTAGTAAAATACCCTCATGAGTCTCTCAGTAGGAATAGTAGGCCTGCCAAACGTAGGCAAATCAACGCTTTTTAATGCACTTCTCAGGAAGCAGCAGGCTTATGCTGCCAACTTTCCATTCGCTACAATTGAACCAAACGTGGGAATAGTTCCAGTTCCAGATCAACGACTTGAAATATTATCCAAAGTAATTGAAAAATCAGAAGGCAAAATTCCTCCAATAGTGCCTGCAACAATTGAATTTATTGATATTGCAGGATTAATTGCAGGAGCTCACAAAGGCGAAGGATTGGGCAATAAATTTTTAAGCCACATTAGACAAACTGATGCAATTTGCCATGTTGTTCGAGTTTTTGATGATGGAGATATAATTCGCGAAGGATCAGTTAACCCTAAACAAGACTTTGAAATAATCAAAACCGAACTAGAATTAGCTGATTTTGAAACTGTAGAAAAACATAAACAGAAAAAGAATGCAGATGTTGAAAGTCTTGAATTATTATCCAAAAAACCATATTTAGTAGTTTTAAATGTAAGTGAAGATAGCTTAAAAAATGCCCAAGAAATTGAATCCAAATATGCAGAAGAATTTGGAATAAATGTTGATCAAGTAGTTGCAATTTGTGCAAGGACTGAAGAACAATTGGCAGGATTTACTCAAGAAGAATCTGAAGATTATCTCAAAGATCTAGGAATTGATTCATCTGGGCTGGAACGACTTATTCAAAAAGCATATAAAACATTGGGATTAATTTCATTTATGACAGCAGGTGTCAAAGAAGTTCGCGCATGGACAATTAAAAATGGATTCACTGCAGTCGAGGCATCAGGCGCAATCCATACTGATTTTATGAAAAAGTTCATTAAAGCAGATGTAGTATCTTTAGCTGATTTTGAAAGTTTTGGAGGATGGAAATTGTGCCGCGAAAACGGAAAAGTTCGATCTGAAGGAAGAGATTATATTATGCAAGATGGTGATGTGGTTGAGTTTAAAATTGGTGCTTGAGAGTAAGAAAACGCTCTCTCGGAGAGAGTAAAAAAAGGCCCTGTGGGTAGCCAAGGCCTTTGTCTTCAGTTTAGGAAACCTTCCAGTTTCTATATATACTTTTTCTCTGGTGTCCAATATGGAACTTTCTGCAAAATCTGCACTGATATACTGACATTTCTGTGGTTGGGTTTCGCTTTATATATCTACATTGAATTCGAAGTGTCCGTGATGCATCTGTCCAGGTGTCGTATTGGTTCTTACCGTAACATTGTTTTCTCCATTGTAGCCACTGTCGTTTTCGTCGACGTCTGCGATTCATTTTGATACCATTACTGGCTTTACCCTTTCCCTAAAATGTGCTTTGCCATAGCATATCACACGTGATATACTACTGGGCATGGCTACATACGAATTGACCTTAGTAATGGACGGCAAGGCAACTTCCGCCAAGAAAAAAACAATTACAGAAAGAGTAAATAAGACTCTTGAGCTTTTGGGTGGTAAAATTGTCAAATCAGAAGATTGGGGAGTCAAAGATCTTACATTTAAGATCAAAAAATCAACCCAAGGAAGCTATATTCATAATTTAATTGAATTAAGCGAACAAGGTTCAAAAGATCTTTCTGATAAAATAAGAACAGATGAAGAGATAATCAGATATCTCTTAATTAGAGTTTAAATTAAATAAAGTAAATGGCAAGAAGTCTTAATAAAGTTCAACTAATCGGTAATCTAACTCGTGATCCTGAATTGCGCTATACCCCCAAGGGTACAGCAGTTGCTACATTTAGTTTGGCAACAAACAGGCAATGGAAAACTGAAGGTGGAGAACAAAAAGAAGACGTCGAATACCATAGGTTAGTAGTTTGGGATAAGTTAGCTGAAATTTGTAATCAGTTTCTAAAAAAAGGAAGTAAAGCTTTTTTTGAAGGTAGATTGCAAACTAGAAGTTGGCAAGCTCAAGATGGAGCTCAAAAGCAAACAACTGAAATAGTAGTGACAGATATGATCATTTTAGATAACAAAAGAGAAGGTGGGGCAAGCCCAGTTTCCACTAAAGAAGAATCAGGTGATCACACAGCAAAAGAAGAAACTGCACCAGTTGCTGAAGAGGAAATTAATTTAGATGATATTCCGTTTTAAAAGGAAAGAATGAACAAGTTCTGTTTTTTAAAATAATTAAAAACCATGAAAAATACTAAAAAAAGAAAAAAACCAAATTTAGCAAAGAAAAATGCACCATGTCCTTTCTGTGTTGCTAAAAAAGAGCCATCATACAAGGCTCCAGATGAAATTGGAAAATTCTTAACAGACAGAGCCAGAATTTTGGGAAGAACACGTTCTGGAGTTTGTGCAAAACATCAAAGAATTTTATCTCAAGAAGTTAAAAGAGCACGTCATTTGGCTCTTCTTCCTTTCAAAACCGGAATTTAAAATTATAAATGTCAGATAAAGAAGTTGCCCAAACGCCAAAACCTTCAAATAATTTTTCTCGTGTTGCCTATATCTTAGCCTGTATCTTCTTGCTTTCATTCTCGTTTTCAATAGGGTATGTGTTTGGAAATTCTGGTTTTATTGTAAATCTTAAAAATCTACCTCACGTAACTTTATCTCGAAACGTTCCAGTTCGTGAACTTGATTTTAATTTATTCTGGAAAGTTTGGGATGATATTCATGTTAACTATTTTGATAAAACAAAAGTCAAAGATAGTGATTTGGTTTACGGTGCAATAAAAGGAATGGTAGCTTCAATTGGTGATCCTTATACTGTATTTTTGACTCCATCAGAAAATAAAATAACAGAAGATGATTTATCAGGTGATTTTGAAGGAATTGGAATTCAAATCGGGTATCGGACAGGTCAGTTAGCTGTAATTGCTCCACTTGATGGTACACCAGCCAAAGCTGCAGGAGTTCTAGCAGGTGATTATATTTTGGGAATTAAAGATGAAGCAAAAGGTGTCGATTTAGGCTCAAACGTATTTAGTCTTCCTGAAGCAGTTAAGGCAATCAGGGGACCAGCAGGTTCTCAAGTTGAATTAACTCTATTACGTGATGGAAATAGTGATCCTCTAAAAATCTCAATTACAAGAAAAAAGATTGAAGTTCCAAGTGTGGTTTTGGATTTAGTAGGAAAAGACAAAGAAATAGCTCACATTAAAGTATCTAGATTTGGTGCAGAAACCAAAAAAGAATGGGATAAAGTCGTTGACGAAATAACTTCAAATCAAAATATTTCCTCTTTGGCAATTGATCTTAGAAATAATCCTGGTGGTTATCTTCAAGCAGCAATTGAATTAGGATCAGATTTTGTTGATCCAGGTCAGCCTGTTGTAATTCAAGAACTTGCAAATGGTACTCGAGAAAATGGAATGGCAGTGGGTAAATCTGCACGGCTTAAAAAATACAAAACAGTAGTTTTGATTAATAAAGGTTCAGCCTCAGCCTCTGAAATCTTAGCTGGAGCACTGAGGGATCAGCTAAAACTCAGCTTAGTAGGCGACACTTCATTTGGTAAAGGTACAGTCCAGGAGCCTAAAGAATTTGATGGCGGAACAGGATTGCACGTAACAATTGCAAAGTGGCTTACGCCATCTGGAATCTGGGTTCACGAAAAAGGTTTAGAGCCAGATATCAAAGTAGCAGATGACACAAAGACGAAAGATGACGAACAGCTTCAAAAAGCAATTGAAACTTTAGAAAAATAAAATGAATCGTTCATCAGTTAATAAATTATTAATAGCTCTTGTTTTCTTGGTGATCGGGTTCTCTGTGGCTTCATTTGGTCCAATCGCAAAATCACTCAAAAGTGCAGATTTTTCAAAAATTCTAGAAGGCAAAATAAAACTTGGAAACAACCAAATAGTAGAACAAAAAATAGTTCAAGAAGAGTCAGTTGTAACTGATGTAGCTGAGAAAGTTTCCCCATCAGTGGTCACTGTTTCTGCTCAAATTCCACGCCGTCGTGTTATGACTTTTGGAATGGGTGGATTTGGCAGCCAGGTTCAAGGTGGCCAAAAGCAAGATATCGGAACCGGCTTTGTAATATCAAGTGATGGTTTGATTGTCACAAATAAACATGTGGTTTCAGAATCAGGAATTACCTACAAAGTAATCACACAAGACGATAAAGAATATGATGTCGAATCAATCAGCCGCGATCCATTAAACGATGTGGCAATAATCAAAATTAAAGCTGACAATATTAAAGCTGACAATTTAACTCCAGTAACTCTTGGTTCATCTGAAAATTTAAAAGTTGGCCAATTTGTGATTGCAATCGGCACTGCCTTGGGTGAATTCAGGCACACTGTTACAACAGGTGTTGTTTCAGGGCTTGGTCGTGGAATCACAGCTGGAAGTGCATATGAAGGCTATGTAGAAAGATTGGATAATGTCATCCAAACTGATGCAGCAATTAACCCAGGCAATTCAGGAGGTCCACTTCTAAATTCTGCTGGCCAGGTAATTGGAGTCAATGTCGCAGTTGCACAAAGTGCACAAAATATTGGTTTTTCAATTCCAATTGATGTAGTTAAAAAACGAATTGATGAATATAAATCAAATGGTAGTTTTGCAAAAAAACCATTTTTAGGAGTTCAGTATCAAATAATAACTCGCCAATCAGCAATTACAAATGATGTTCCACAAGGAGCATACGTTCAAGAAGTGGTAACTGGTTCTCCAGCTGAAAAAGCAGGAATTCAAACCGACGACATAATTACCAAAATTGATGGAAACGATGTCAAAGAAGATTCAAAAGATGTCGCAGAAATTATCTCAAATAAAAAAGTAGGGGATAAAGTATCTATTATAATTTGGCGAGACGGTGAAACAAAACAATTAGAGGCAACACTGGTCGAATCTCCGGAAAATTAATATCTTCGGGTATACATTACATACAGAGGCAAAGTTAAAAACCAAGCAATCATGCACCCCACGAGCCACAAAATAGGAATTACAATTGGTTTAACGAATGATGGATGATTTGATAGATGAACCATGTCATATTGTTTTTGGGCATCGTTGTATATTTGATAAGCAATAACTGTCCCAATCCATAAATTAAGTATTCCCAGGGCAAATGGCAAAACACTTACACCAGGCGCAACTGTTGGAATAAATTGTATTAATTTAATTATGGAGTAAGTTGCAGAAAATACAAAAGGAAGAGGGGATACTAAAAAAGATACTAACGTTTTTGTGTTGTAATAATAAACTAACTTACGGTCATACACTTCCATATAGAAATTATAATGCAAAAATAAAAAAATGCTTCCCGCAAAAAATATTCTCGCGAAAAGCATTTGTAATCTAAATCTTTCTAATTATATAAACTTTTACATTGAATGGGTCCACTTGGAGGATTAGTTGATATGACAATATCGTCAACTTTGTGTCTATTCCAAAATGAAAAACTCACATCGCAGTCATCAGCAAGAGGTCTATTACCACTAGCTCCAGGTAAACCAGATTGATCAAGTTGAATCCTGTAGTATTCTTGTCTAGTTCTTTCAGTGCAATTAATGTAGCCAATATCTTTTAAATCATGCGGCCAATAGGGAATAATAGTATTCTCCCAGCTGTTGCCCTTAACTGTAACTAATCGATGCACTCCGTTGACTTCACAAGCTTCTCTTCTTTCCCAGCTCATGTAAGTGATACGAAACTGCATTTTTACATCGGTGAAATAATAATCCTTTCCCCATGGAATAAGCATTAGTGTAATTCCAATCACAAAAAAATATGGGAATTTTCTCCAGATAAAACGAAGCATTTGGAATTCTCCTTATAAAAGAACAAAATCAAAAAACTTGGGTTATACCACAATATTTTTTGTGGCCTCGACAATTTTAGATAAATCCCCCTCAATTATAGCTTCTAGGTTGCCCCAAGACTTTCCAATTCTGTGATCAGTCACCCGGTCCTGAGCAAAATTATATGTTCTAATTTTCTCCGATCGATTTCCTCGCCCAATTACTGATCTATATCCAGCCACTGTTCTCATTTTCTCCTCTTCCTCACGCTCCCAAAGCTTAGCACGCAATAAGGCCATCGCATTAACTCTATTTTGCTCCTGGAATCGCTCAGTCTGAGCTGTGACCATTATTCCACTTGGTTTGTGAGTTAATCGCACGGCAGTTGATACTTTGTTTACGTTTTGACCACCATTTCCACCAGCCCTGTAAAATTGAATTTCAATATCTTGTGGTTTAATGTTTACATCAATGTCTTTAATCTGAGGAAGTGCGGCAACAGTTGCCGTTGAAGTATGAACTCGGCCTTTTCGCTCAGTTGCTGGAACACGTTGAACTCTATGAACTCCAGATTCATTTTTAAGTAAATTAAATACATTTAGACCTTTAATTCTAATGACACCGTCGTCAACTGCAGCTGCATTCCAATTATTTTTAGTTGCAAATCGAAGATACATTCGAATTAAATCAGTAGACCAAATTTTAGCCTCATCTCCACCCGTTGCACCACGAACTTCCAAATAAACTAAATCTGAATCAATTGAAGCCATAAAATTATATTTATATTATGAAGACTTTTTGCGTTTTGTGCCAGCTTCAGTCCTTAATTGAGCCAAGCTGTCAGGTCTTGCTTGCTGTTCTTTAATTTTCTTTGCTTTCTTTTGAGCTCTTTTTTCAGTTTTTGTGATAATTTTTTTACCAGCAGCATCTTGTTTCGCACGGAATATATCAACTCGGCCTTTGGTGTCCAAGAATTTAACCTGACCAGTAAAGTAAGGGTGACAATTAGAACAAACCTCAAGTGTGATTTTTTCAAGCGTGGAGCCAACCACAAACATATTGCCACAGGCACATGTAACTTGTGTCTCATTGTATTTTGGATGAATTTGAGCTTTCATAGGAGTTGATTATATCAAAAATGAAGTCGTTTGTGAAGAATAACAAAAATTCGAACTAAGTGGAGAAAGATTTTGGTTATTTTTCTTTCTCCACTGAGTCGATATTGCCACTAACTTGTTTCAAAGAGTCTTAGGGTTGTTCTGGGGTGACAGCTTCGGCTTCATCAACATAGTCAAACGCTCCCAAGGGGGCGGCGGTCCGTTGCTTCAAAGCCTTTACCTGAGGCACAAATATGTCAAGGTAATGTTGAACGTACCCGTCAAGGTAGTTAATCAGTTCCCATGCCATTTCGATGCCCTTATCACCTTCAAAATGATTCATTTCATATTGTGGTAGACCAGCTTCGTCCACGAAGGCGAATTTGACCCACACACCATATTTGCGCGACCGTGGATTCATCAGATCAAGGATCTGAAAAACACACAGTTGGTGACCACCAGAATGTGGAATGTTTGGTGCGGCGATCATGTAGTAGATCCCTTGTTCTACGGCTGTTGCCAGCGTTTCGTGGCCTAAATCTGTCTGGGCATTTGCCAGCCACACCACTTTACGCTTTAACATGTTTGCGCGTTGAACAAGATTTCTTACGTTGATCTCGTTGACATTCTGATTCTTGCGGCCATTGCCATTTGCATTTGAAGTCATTTTATTCCTCTTCCTGTCAGATTTGTTTCTTTAGTGTGCGATGAACGTTTTCAAGTTATAAGTGTGGCAACACTTGAGAAGAAATATATCACAAAATTACCCTATAGTCAAGTATAAATCTACTTTTTGAGCTCAGCTTTGGCTACTCCAAATATAATAATTGCAGATCCCAGCAAAAATAAAGGGCTAAAAGATTCATGTAAAATCAAAACTGCAAAAGGTATCGAAAAAACTGACACTAAATATCCAAATGGTGCAGCTTGCGCCACAGTTAATATCTTTTGAGCCTTTGCCCTGAATGTATATGCAATTGTCCCTGAGGCAATTGCCATATAAATTACTCCAATATGACCTGCAATTGGTGCATTGATAATATTTGATAATACAAACTCGCTTGAAAATTTAAATAGAATTACAGGAAGAAGAGTTATAAAACCAATTAAAAATGAAATATTAGTTAAGGTTGTGGGTTCGTAGTTTTTGCGAAGCAAAATTTTTAAAATTAAAACCGACGCTATATCAAAACATAAATATCCTATCAAAAATAAATTACCAGAAAAAGAATTAATTCCACCATTTGGGATAAATATTGGTTCAACAATTGTTAAAATTGCACCTGAGAGTGCAATTATCATTCCAGTTTTTTGGTTTTTGCTAATTGTCTCCTTTAAAAAAAATTCACCAGCATAAGCAGCAATAAGTGGTGCAATCACTCCAATTACAGATAGGGTGATGACGCTTGTTCGAGCTAATCCCTCAAACAAAAATAAAAGAGCCAGTGAAGTAGATAACACTCCATAAATTAATATATAAAATAAATCTTTTTTTGACTTTATTTTAATTTTTGAAAAACCAAAAACAAAAGGAAGAGCAAATATGGCAGAAATTAAAAATCTATAACCCAAAAAAATAGTAGGGTCAAAAATATTTAAGGTGTATTTAATTACAATTGATGCAAAAGCCCAAATAAGTGATGTTATGACAAACAAAAAATATGCATATTTGAGGCTTTTGGACATTAATAAAATTATATCAATTAATTGGTTGGAGTATCGAGGACAAAAATACGGTTTGTATTAAAAACTATAACTTCCTGGCTAACAGCAATCGATTTACTTAAAATTGTTTTATCATTTTTCTCATTTGTAATCTTTGGCTTTTTGGATAAATCAATTGTAATTTTTTCAGATGAATTTTTTAAACTGACAATAATATTTTTTGTATCAACTGACTCAATTTTTCCATAAGTAACTATGTTGGTATTTTTTTGTGGTTCAGTTGTAACCAAAATTCGTCTTGCTTGTAGTGTTTGGTCTTGATCCTTGTATCCCATTGCAATAATAAAATCTCCAATTGCAACATCGGACCTTTTAATTTCAGATGTATTTTTTCCTGTATTTTTAACAAAAACTGTAACATCAGTTAATAATTTAATTTGTTGAATTTGACCTTGAGTGTTTTTGACTTGAATTGAACTGTCAGTTAAGTCGGTCACTGCACCAATAAATGAAGTTGCACGCTTACTATTTGCTTGTAATTTTTCCTGAACTTTCTCTCGAATATCAGATGAACTAGTTGCATCTTTAGATGAAGCTGGTGTTGTACTTCCAGTAAACTCACTTGAAAAAACAACCGGATATTCTGAAGTTGATTTTTGTGTATCTTTGAATACATCAAATTTCAAATAATTAAGTCCTGCACTAAGTTCAAATTGACCTTCAAATATACCTGAATTATTCGATCTTAATATTTTTATATTGTCACTGGTGTATGCAACAACAATTGAATTATTTATTGTTGCGCCACTTATGTTGGTTGGAGATTGATTCAAAACATCAAACGGCTCAATTGCCGCAAGAGTTATATTAATTGTTGATTTTGTGTTTGTATTGGTTGTTGTACTTTGTCCAATTGGGGTAGGGAACTTGCCTTGCTGATTTGTATTAGTTTTTGGTTTACTAAGATATGAGGCTGCCATTTTCCAAATTCCAAATGCTCCACCTAATCCCAAAATTGTTCCAATAAAAATTGCGATTACAACTTCTTTCTTCATGCCTGCATATTGTACACGTAAAATGCCTGATTGCGAAGTCGGCGTTCATGATGTAGGATTTGGAATATGGATATTATAAGTCTGGGACACTCATGCATTAAATTAAAAGGTAAAAATCAAACAGTAATTATTGATCCATTTGATCCTGAAAAAACTGGAATGAAATTTGGGAATGAAGAGGCTGATATTCTATTAATTTCGCACGATCATCCCGATCATAATTTTGAAAATGGAGTATCAAACGTTAAAAAAGTTGTTAAATATCCTGGCGAATATGAAATTGGTGGTGTCTCAGTCGTCGGCTTTAAAAGCTTTCATGATAATTCAAATGGTAGCGAGCGTGGTGGTAATGTAATCTATCGAATTGAAATGGAAAAAATGGTTTTACTTCATTGTGGAGATTTGGGTCATTTGCCTAAAAAAGATTTAATTGATGATATTGGTGTAATTGATATTTTATTTGTTCCTGTTGGAGGCTTTTATACAATTGATGCAAAAGATGCATGGGCATTCACTCAGAGTTTATCTCCAAAAATAATAATTCCGATTCACTACAAAACTGAAAAACACAAAGACAAAATTTTTGAAAACCTTGCTCCAGTTTCACAATTTGTTGAATTAACAGGAATAAACCCAGAATCGATGGGAAAACTTTCAATTAAAAATGAAAATCTAGTTGAAGATTCAGTCAGATTGATAACTTTAGATGCCTAATAATCCAACAAACCTTCGGATTCCTCCCCATTCAAATGATGCCGAGATATCAGTTCTTGGGGCTCTATTATTGGATAAAAATGCAATAGTAGCGGTCGCAGATATTTTAAGCCCTCATTTTTTTTATGATGAAAGGCATAGTGAAATTTACAAAGCCATTGTTGAGCTTTATTCAGAACGTGTACCAATTGATTTACTTACAGTTTCAGAGCGACTCAAAAAACACAAATCACTTAAAAAAATTGGTAACTCAAGCTATTTAGCAGAATTAGTTAATATTGTCCCAACAGCCTCACATGTTGCTGAATATGCAAAAATTGTTCGCGATCAAGCAACCAAAAGAGCTTTAATGTCTGCAGCATCGCGGCTTGTGGATCTATCCCTGGATGAAGGACTATCAGCACCAGAATTATTAGATAAAGCAGAATCAGAAGTTTTCGCTCTCACTCAAAAGCATTTAACAAACAGCTTTGTCTCAATTAGAACCGCTCTGGCCGATTCATTTGATAGATTAGATGAACTTCACAAATCCTCAGAAGGTTTGCGTGGAGTGCCATCAGGATTTCAAGATTTAGACAATTTAACTTCAGGATTTCAAAAATCAAACCTTATAATTTTAGCGGCACGTCCAGGTATCGGAAAAACTTCATTTGCTCTAAATATCGCGCAGCATGTGGCGGTTGAAAACAAGCGTCCAGTTGCAATTTTTTCTCTTGAAATGAGCAAAGAAGAATTAGTTGATAGACTTTTGGTTTCACAAGCTGATATTGATGCATGGAAATTAAAAACCGGAAAATTATCAGAAGATGAATTTACAAAATTATCAATCGCAATGGGGGAGTTAGCAGATACTCCAATTTATATTGATGACACTCCAGGAATGTCAGTTCTTGAAATGAGAACAAAGGCAAGGCGTCTGCAGGTTGAACATGGAGTTGAGTTAATTATCATCGATTACTTACAGCTTGCCCGTTCTCGTGATTTGGAAAATAGAGTTCAAGAGGTGGCAGAAGTTTCTCAAGGATTTAAAAATATCGCTCGTGAGCTTAAAGTTCCAGTCATCTCTCTTTCTCAGTTATCACGTGCAGTGGAACAGCGGGGAACAAGAAGGCCGCAACTGGCTGATTTAAGAGATTCAGGTTCAATTGAGCAAGATGCAGACGTTGTTATGTTTTTATGGAAAGAAGAAGAAGATAATCAGGAAAAAGCAGTATTGGATATCGCAAAACACAGAAACGGACCATTAGGAACAATTAAACTTCACTTCAAGGGTGACAGGATTAAATTTTATCCAGTTGATTCAAAACATTAGTCTACAATGCACTTATCGATACTCGAGTGCCGAAGGAGAGGATCGAACTCTCACGAGGTATTATCCTCACAGGTTTTTGAGACCTGCGCGTCTGCCAATTCCGCCACCCCGGCTAATAAACATGACAATTTTATCATAGAGTTTTCAAAATCACCTAAGTCTGCTAAAATTGTCGTTCAATATGATAAGCACAGCTTGTTTAAATCATAAGCACAGCTTGTCATAAATTTCATTTATGATTAACGCCACTGATCTCAAAAATGGAGTCACTTTCTTAAAAGATGATAAACCATTTAAAGTTGTTGAATATGCTCTCATTAAGATGGGCCGTGGTGGTGCAACCGTTAAAATTACGGCCAAAAATTTAGAAAGCGGCGAAACATTGCCATTGTCTTTTTCATCAAATGTCAAAGTAGAAGAAGTAAATACATTCAAAAAAAGACTTCAATATCTCTTTAAAGATACAGAAACAGTAACTTTTATGAATCCAGATACATTTGAACAAATCGAAGTCCCACTAAGCATTATCGAAGATCAAATTCCCTTTATTAAAGAGGGGGAGTCTGTGGATATCTTATTTTGGGGAGATAAACCACTTTCGTTTGATTTGCCACCAAAAGTAAATCTCAAAGTAAAAGAAACTGATCCAGGTGTAAAAGGCAATTCCGCTTCAAATATGTATAAAAATGCACTTTTAGAAAATGGAATGACAATAAAAGTTCCATTGTTTATTGAATCAGGTGAATTAATTAGAGTCGATACAAGAAGCGGAGCTTACGTTGAGCGGGCAAAATAAATTCTTCAAAAATACATCCACACAACAACAGCCATAATTGTAGCCAACTGTGTCAAAAGCCCAGGAAGTGGACTCGCATCATTTTGTAATGCCTTCTGCCATTTAAGCCAGGTAGCTAAAATTTTATGTTTATAGTGAAAAATAAAATAAGGAGCCTCCACTAAATCTGGCAAAATTGATGCAAAACAACAAGCTAAAATAACATAAGGATTTGTGTTCCCTGGAGGATTAAGGCTTATTATAAAACCACTTACAAGAGCCAATACAGCGTCAGCAATTATAATAGCCATACTTTGCTTTGTAATATGCCCATGAGCTTTCATTTCTGTATTAATATGCGGATTCCAATGGGGCACCAACTCAAGCACAAAATGGCTCAAGAAAGATATTGAAATTGCGGCAATTGGATTTGGAACTTTTGATGCAATCGCGGCCCCAACAAAAATATGTGGTGTTTCAAGCACTGTAATTAATATGTTATATTGCAACTGGTTATGCTGTCAAACATAATAGCTGTTACCTTACCACTAATAATATCAATTTTTAGTTTTCTATTTCTATTTTGGCGAAGAACAAAAGAAGATTATCCATCAAATGATATTTTTGAAGTCGCCTCGTTAATGCTTATTTTATCTAGTTTTGTTTCAGGTCTTGTTCTTTTTATTCAATTAAAAATTGATTCATTCCCTCAAATATCAGTTTCATCAATATTATTTTGGTGTTTTGCAGTTGTCAGTGTCTTAGTTATTTTGTTTTTTTCAAAGAAAAAGCAAATGTCATTTATTGAACTTCTAGACTCTTCAATTTTTAGCTATTTATTAGCATTTTTCGTAATTGTTTCCTCTCACGCTTTGTATACAAAAAACTCAAAGTCTTTAATTTTAGCCACGATAATTGGTTTTATTTTTATTTTATATATCTTTTTCGATGAAAGGTATAAAAGTTTTACTTGGTACAAGTCTGGTAAAGTAGGCTTTTCAGGTTTATTTTCAGCCGGAGTCTTTTTTGTTACTCGCGCAATTTTGGCAATATCATTTAAATCAATGACAACAATTATAGGTCCAATTGATGTATTGCTCTCCGCACTTGTTGCTTTCGCATTTTTTTTAATGTTATATAATATAGCAACAAAATGAAAAGCAATAAAAAAGTTGAACCACCAAAATTCCCATCAAATGTTTTGTCCCCTGTTAAAGATTTTTTAGAAAAAGAATTAAAAAGATTATCTGACAGCAAGAAAAAGGTATCACGCGAAGATCCATTCAAAAATAAATCAAGAGTTGATGACAATGCTGCAATAGATACCGAAGCAGAAGAGCAATTTGGTCATGCAAGAACATCAGCTGTTAAAGATCAAATCGACAGAGCAATTGTTGAAACTAAAAAAGCCCTTACAAGAATTAAAATTGGAAAATATGCAATTTGTATTAATTGTGGCAACATGATCGATACTGATCGACTTATGGTTTATCCTCAAGCATCACGTTGTATAAAATGCGAACGCAAGAAATAAAAAGACCTCAAATAATTTTTGAGGATAAATATTTATTAATAATCGATAAACCATCAGGATTAGTAATTAATGATTCAATAAACTCAGGCGAATCACTTCAAAGCTGGTTAAAAGAAAATTTTAATTACAAAATTTCAAAAAATGATGATCTTCGATCGGGGATAGTCCACAGGCTTGATAAACCAACAAGTGGAATTGTAATTGTTGCAAAAGATGAAGACTCTTTTTTTGCTTTACAAAATCAGTTTGCAAAAAGACAAACAAAAAAAACATACAAAGCACTAGTTCATGGAAAAGTAAAAGATCAAACTAAAATTATCGATGCTCCAATTGGAAGAAATCCAGAAAATAGAACTCATTTTAGTGTAATCCAAGGTGGCCGAGATGCAGTTACACAAATAGCCTCGATTGATAAAATATTTACTAAAAATAAAGAATTCTATTCACTTCTTACATTGAATCCAAAAACTGGTAGAACTCACCAATTGCGTGTTCATCTAAAACACATCGGAAACCCAATTGTCTCAGATCATTTATATGCTGGGCGTAAAACATTCAAAAAAGATATTGCATGGTGCCCTAGATTATTTCTCCATGCTGCAGCAATTACATTTTCCCATCCATTTTCAAACGAAATCAAATCATTTTCTTCAAATTTGCCAAGTGACTTGGAAAAAGCCCTACTAACACTTGAATCTGTCAATTGATACCAGTACGCTTAATGTATAAATGGCAACAGACTTAACATTCATTGTAATAGGTGCTGCAATTGCAGGCTTTATTGCAAAACTCATCAAACAACCACTTTTAACAGGCTACATTTTTGCGGGTTTAATTTTGGCAAATTTAGGACTTGTCCATAATTCAGAAAATGTCGAATTCATGGCACGAATTGGTGCATCGCTTTTGTTGTTTTTGGTAGGTCTTGAAATGAAAATTTCAGATGTTAAATCTGTTGGTAAAGCAGCATTTTTCACAGGCATCGGCCAAATTTTAATCACAACTCTAGTAGGGTTTTTAATCTGTATTGGTTTAGGATTTCAAAATACATCCGCCTTGTATATCGCAATTGCACTAACTTTTTCATCAACAATTATAATGATCAAATTGCTCTCAGAAAAAAGAGAGCTTTCAAGTCTATACGGAAAAATTGTAGTTGGTTTCTTACTAGTTCAAGATATTTTTGCAATATTGTTATTAGTTGTTTTGGCAGGAATTAGCCAAAATAATTTCACAGTATTTTCCCTAATGGCTATAGTGGGCAAATTAATTTTCCTTCTTTTTGTAACATGGTATTTAGCAGGGCGTGCAATGTCCAAGATTGTTGATTCATATATAGCAAATTCTCAAGAGTTATTATTTATTACATCAATTGCATGGGCACTTGGAATCTCATTTATTACAGCAGGGCCATTAGGTTTGAGCATGGAAATAGGTGGATTTTTAGCAGGCCTCTCACTTTCAAAAGTATCAGAAAATTTCCAAATTGCCGCAAAGCTCCGACCAATTAGAGATTTTTTCCTTATAATTTTCTTTGTAACTCTTGGAATGAAATTGGTGGCATCTGATTTAGTTTCAATCTTGCCAACAGCCTTAGTTCTGTCTTTTTTTGTAATTATAATTCAGCCATTAATAGTTTTAATTATTATGGCTTTCCTAAAATTCAAGAAAAAAACATCTTTTATGGCTGGTTTAACTGTAGGACAAGTTTCTGAATTCTCGTTTATTTTAATGGCTATGGGTTTGTCACTCGGTCAAGTTACAAACAAAGATGTTGCATTGGTCATTGTAGTAGGAATTATCACAATGACAGTTTCAACTTATATAATAATGTCAGCAGATAAAATTTATTTATTCTTCAAGCCGTTCTTGAAGAACTTTGAAAGAAATGGGGCTGAAGATTTATATATTCCTCACGGTGAGGAACTTAAAGATCACATAGTTTTAATAGGGTGCGATAGAACTGGTCGTGAAATTCTAAGTTACCTTCAAAAATCAAAGAGTCAATTTGTTGTAGTTGATTACAATCCAGAAATCGCAAGTCAATTAGCATTAAACGGAATAAATGTAGTTTATGGTGATATAGGGGATGAAGAAATTCAAAATTCAGTATCACTTCATGATGCAAAACTAATAATATCAACGACTAGCAGTTTGGCAGATAATTTAAGTTTACTTAAATTCTTAAAAAGTAAAAAAACAAAAATATCTACAATTTTTACTTCCCATTCTCATTTTGATTCAAAGTCCCTTTATCAATCAGGGGCAAGCTATGTAATTGTTCCCGAAAATCTAGCAGGAAGCCATGTTGGTTTAATTCTTCGAAGTGGAGATAAGGTAAACAAAATTATTAGAAAACTCGGAAAAGGCTTCAGAAAAAGAAAAATTAAAAAGTGAAAAAAAATATCAAAAGATTGGTTGCACTATTTTTAGTGGTGCTTTTAATTTGGATTTTATATAATTTATTTTCTTCATATCCTAAAAATAAAATTACAGTATTAACTCCAAATGAAAACGGATTGGAAATAATTAGACTTGACCCTCAAGATTGGACAATCTATAAAATAAAAATTCCAGGAAATACTGAAATTAATGTGGCAGATAATAAAGGAAAATGGAAAGCAGAAAGTCTTTGGAAATTATCAATTCAAGAATCAAAAAAGGGATTACTCGCAAAAGAATCAATTGTTAAATCATTATCAATTCCAGTTGAAGGCTGGGACGAAGAATCTCTAAACAAAGCAATTAATGGAAATTTTCTAAACATTATCCAAACATTTCCCACAAAAGAAAATTCCACGCTTTCCAAAAAAGAAATTAACTCAATAATTTGGTTTAAGATTATGAGGTTTAAACTATCAGAATCTAACTTAGGTGATTTAACAGAAGAAAAAATTAAAAAAATATTTTCAACCGATTCGGTGGGGGAGGCAGAAATAATCAATTCAGGAGCAACTCATGCTGATGAAATAGAAGTTTCAAATATAATAAATATTCTAGGTGGAAAAGTAATTTTAACTAAAACAGATGACAGTTATAAAAATATTAATCAGTGCCAAATTGAAGGGCCAGATAGCAAAGTAAATAATTTACTTAAAAATGTATTAGATTGTGATAAAACAAAATTTTCAGAAAAATTAAAAATAATTTTAGGCCAAGGCATTTTGTGAAGGAAAAGATGGTGTATCTTCATCAGCGCGGCTCGTTTCTCTAATAAATACATTTATTTGCTGGTCTTCTATTCTTTTAATAAATACTCTATATAAATATCCATCTTTTGATAATTTGATAAGTCTCATTGCAATATTGTCTGGTAGTTTTCCAACATATTTTCCATCCTGTAGTGTAAGTGAAGCAGAATGGTCATGAAAATTCACATTTAGTTCAATTCCTGGAGTCAAAAGTGAAACAAGTTCTGCTTTTGCAACATTAACCAAATTTACATATTTTGTTTTTCCGGGTTCCTCCAAAAAAACAGAAGGGTGTGTGTTACTTGTCATTCGATGAGTGGTGTTTCCCATACTTGCACCATCACATTTCTTCATGGTTTTTATTGCAATCGAATTAATGGGGTCAATATCAAGTGCTTTTTTAACATAGGATATTGTTTTTTCAATATTTCCTATCTCAAAATATGCACGCGACAATCTATTTAATGCATCAATATCACGAGGATTAGACTTCAAAATTTCTTCATTAATTTTGACGGCATTTTCCCACTCGCAATCAATTGCTGCGTTTATGGCTTCTCGGGCAAGGTCAGGATCCATGATTTTTAATTTACTCTTCAATGAGTATAAGTGACTTAGACTGTATGTCAAGTCTTCTGATATAATATCCCAATGTCAGGGCATTCTCACTGGGCAACAATTCAAAGATCAAAAGGTGCAAATGATATTATTCGTGGAAAATTATTTTCCAAATTGGCTCGTGCAATTACAATTGCAGCAAAAGAAGGCGGAATTAATCCAGATTCAAATTTAAAATTAAAAATTGCAATCGAAAAAGCAAAGCAAAACAATATGCCAAAGGATAATGTTGATAGAGCAATATCCAAAGCAGCCGGTGGTGAAGCACTTGAGGAAATTACTTATGAAGGTTTTGGCCCACTTGGAATCTCAGTATTAGTTGAAGTCGCAACAGACAATAAAAATCGCTCATCTCAAGAAATCAAAAATCTATTTGATAAATTTGGTGGAAAAATGGGAGGGCCAGGATCTGTCGCATTTAATTTTTCTCCAATGGGACAAATAATTATTAATAAATCAAATACAAATGAAAATTCACTTTTAGAATTTATTGATTCAGGAGCGGAAGATGTTGAAGAAGTTGGGGATTCTTTGATTATTTATACCAAACCTCATGAACTTATGAATGTTAAGCATAATATTGAGTCAAAAAATTACTCTATTGTATCTGCAGAACTTACCCAAAAAGCAATTAATTTTGTTGAAATATCAAAAGATGACACCCAAAAAGCAATTAATTTTTTAACTGCAATGGATGAACACGATGATGTACAAAAAGTCTACGCTAATGCAAATATTAAGGATTAAATAGGGTGTTAAAATTTTTGCTTATCACCAAAAGAAAACGATTTGTTGTAACTTCGTTACTTTTATCAATTGGATTTATTTTAATAAATTTAACTTCTCACGAAAATAAAATATTTTATGTATTTTTACTAACTTTTTTTACGCTTTTAATGTTTATCTGGAATCTTTGGGAAGGACTTTTTTTAAATGCAACACTTTTATCACTTGTTTTGCCTCCATTATTTACATTAGGAGTTGGATTGTTTTGGTTTCTAATTCCAACAACAATTTATGCAAGACTTCCTGTAATTGCTTTATATGGCTTTGGAATTTATGCGCTTTGCTTAACTGCTAATATTTTTACAGTTTCAGCAATTCGAACAATTGCGCTCGTTCGTGCAGCAAGGGGAGTTGGTTTTGTTTTAACACTATTGGTCGCATTTCTTCTTTTTGATGCAATTTTTTCGATGAAGTTAAATATCATGCTTCACACATCCCTAATTTTTACAGTTTCACTTCCATTACTTTTGCAAAGTTTATGGACATGCAAATTAGATACAAATATCATTAAAGACGAGTGTCTTATTTATAGCTTCGTTTTCGCGCTAATTACGAGCCAAATTGCAACTATTTTATATACATGGCCAGTGACTGTTGTTGTAGGCTCATTATTTTTAACTGTAACAATGTACTCCGTATTAGGCTTAGGCCAGGCCAAGCTTGAGGAAAGATTATTTAAAAATGTGCTATGGGAATATCTTTCAGTATCAATAATTGTTTTTATAGCTATATTAGCTTCAACAAGATGGGGATAGAAAGTAGGGAGTAGGGGGAGGCCCTCAAGGCTAAATGATATAGTTTGATATATCCTATAACATATTATAGGATAACTTTTCACAATATATCCTATAATTTTCACACTAACATAACAAATAGGAAGCGATAGTAGTACAACCGAAGGCAAACCTAAACAAAACACACAATTCATACTTCTTAGTGGTTGATTGAGAGCGAGATAGAGTTGCACTTCCTGAGTATATAAGTGTTCATTTCTTCAACTATATAGTCGCACAATAATACTTTTGCGACGTAATCAAAGCTACCAAGGGGAGCCCTCGTGTATCCCTAAGCGCATGATGAATTAATCTTATGCACAGATAATTAATAAATTTTATTGTTTTTTTTGCTTATTAACCCAAATCTTTGGACCTGGATCTAATTAATAAATTTGTTCTTGATTTGTTAATTTTAAGTATTGATATTAGTAAGACGTCTAATATATCATCTTTAAACTTACAAAGGCCTTAAAACGCATTTAAATGAGTCGAAAATATGGAAAGAAAAATTGATACATTAAACGCTAGACAAAAAGCTCTTTTTGGTATTTTTGCCGATCAAACTGCAATATTGTCGTTTGATGCCGATGGAATATTAATTAATTCAGCACATGCTGTAACTCATGCTTTTAATCGTAAATATAATACTTCATTTACAACAAAAAATATTACAAATTGGTATAGCTTAGTTGATTGGTCAAAAAGTTTAGGTTTCGGTGATGCCGAGTCAAGCGAAATTGCTTTAAACATATGGAATGACCCTAAAGTAATTGGCGATTCTGGACCAATGCCTGGAGCCTTGGAAACTTGTTTTAGTGTCGCACATTTTTTAGGTGAAGACAGGCTCCATGTTATAACTTCACGGCCGGCAAGTCTTAGACAAATTACATTTGACTGGTTTAATTACTGGATGCCATGGATTCCTAAAAGAAATATCCATATAAGAGATTCAGATTCAGTAACAGGTGAAAATTTTAAAGTTAATAAAATTTCAGAAATTAAAGTTTCAGTTCATGTAGAAGATGCAGCTCATCAGGCACAGCCAATTTTAGATGGCACGAATGCATGGGTATATTACATTCCAACAATGTACGAAGAACAACTCACACATGCCAAATTATTAAAACCAGATACAAATTCAATTTTATCATTAAGAAACGATTTCGAGATAATTAAGCCACTCGTCGCACATTACTAATTGACAAATTGTCTATTCTAATTTAGCTTAATAAAAGATGCCCTCCCCTGCCCCACTTGATCAAAAGATAAAAGAATTTTTAGATTACCTCCAAATAGAAAAAGGTTCATCAACTCTCACGCTGCGAAATTACAAACATTACTTAAATAGATTCGCTGCATTTTTTGAAAATTCTGGGCTCACTTCAAGCATAAATTTAGAAAATGTACAAAAATTCAGAAATGACCTCGCAAACTTTAAAGACCCAAAAGGAAAAGAGCTTTCAAGGCGCACTCAAAGCTATCATATTATTGCACTTCGTTCGTTTCTAAAATGGCTTGCCAAAAACGACTTTGATGTTCTAGCTCCAGAAAAAATTGAACTACCAAAGATTCCAGATAGAAAAGTAACATTTTTGGGAAGTGAACATGTGGAGAGGCTTTTATCAGGCCCATCATTGTATGGAATAGCTGGAAAAAGAGATAAAGCAATATTGGAGATTTTATTCTCAACTGGTCTTCGAGTATCCGAGCTTGCAAGTTTAAATCGTGACAGTGTTGATATTTCAAGGCGTGAGTTTGGTGTGGTTGGAAAAGGAGGTCACGCCAGAGTGGTATTTCTTTCAGTTCGAGCATCCGAGTGGCTTGATAGGTATTTAGCAGCACGTCAAGATCACTATAACCCGCTTTTCATAAATCATACCGTAAAAGACGACAAAATAATGGATGATGAAAAAATGAGGCTTTCTGTGCGTTCCATTCAGCGAATAATTAAAAAATATGTTAAAAAAGTTCATCTTCCAATTGATGCCACACCACACACACTAAGGCATTCTTTTGCAACAGATTTATTAACTGCAGGAGCTGACATCAGATCAGTTCAAGAGATGTTGGGGCATAAAAATATTGCAACTACTCAAATCTATACTCACGTTACAAATAAAAGATTAAAAGAAACTTTTGATAATTTCCACGGTAAGGGTGAATAAAGTAAAATACGTTTTATTATGAATATTCTAATTCTTCCAGGGTTTTCACTCAAAAATCGTGCTTGGGCTGATGAAACAAAATTCACACTAGAGAAAAAAGGATTAGTTGGAGTTGAAACATACGAATGGAAACACTGGCAAACTGGCGCAAATGATGATTTTTCATCATTTAAAGAAGCACAAATGATAATTAATCTTATAAAAGATTCTCAAATTTCAATTGTGGCCAAATCAATTGGAACTTTGGTTGCCTGCAGAATTTTAAGTTCGATTCCAAGTCAAATAAATAAAGCAGTTTTTTGTGGAATTCCATTAAATGATTTAACAGAAGAAGAAAAATCAGCATATGAAATATTGGATAGAATTCCGCAAAACCGTTTAACTTTTATCCAAAATTCCGATGATTCTCACGGTAGTCATGAGGAGGTTGGCCAATTTTTAGGCAATATTATTCCAGGAAAGCAAATTTTAGAAAAAGAATCATCTACTCATGAATATGCTTATTATCAAGAAATTTATTCCTATTTAAAATGACAGACGAAATCCCTCAAAATATCGAAAACTCTCCACTTCGTTACGATATGTCACTTAGGGCAAATTGGGCAGATATTCCACAGATGCAAAAGGACAGTTTAGTTGAAAAATACGGTGAGCCAATAATTATTCCAGGAACTGAAATTAAAATTGAAAGATATGAGCGAGCAGGAGTTTGTGATGCAAATGAAAAAAGTTTAGCTGCAATGACTGCTGATAGGTTGTATTGGGGTTACTATAATCTAGGAATTGTTAATCATGACATTGTTTATTATAGACTTGGTGGTAATTCGAGAGTTTTGGCTGGAAAAATAATTGTCGGTGAAAATGGTGGAATAATGTTGCCAGAAGAAATTTACAAAGAAGAATCTTATAACGGAAACGAAACAATGGCAGACATTTTATATAATCAGGCAAATATTTGTTCATTACAAAACGGAAAAGGAACTGTGAGAACTGTTTTTCTTCCGGAAAGTGGAAATGTGTTTACTTTTAGTGCATTAAGGAGTTTGTATGAGTCATACGATGTAAGGGTCGATGGAAAAAATGTAAATGTCAGATCACAAACTGTAGCTCAAGACTTGGCAAACATGGCATTAGCTGAAGCATTTGCAAACGAAAATGATTTATACCCCAAACTTTATCCAGATTTGCCAGCTTATTTTGAAAACACCGAAATTGTTAAAACAGTTGAAACAAAAAAAGTTATTGTAAGAGATGGCGAAATCAATTTACCTTTTGATATTAATACTGTAACTGACCCTAAAAGGCAAAAAGTGGTAATCGAAGCTGGGACAAAAGTACAAGCTATAATCGATCCGATTGCAAAAAATAATCATGGTGATGGGTCATATATCATCAAATATAATGGAGGTTATTACTTCTGTCCAAAAGATGATTGCAATATCGCTAGCTAGTTCTCAAGATTGATCGTTTAGTGATCCTAATTCTTTAATTATATTTGCTATTTCCTCAAATGAAATTCCAGAGTCAACTGCCTCCCCAAGCCACTTGAAATCTTCAATAGCATGTCTAGCTTTCTCAACTTGCGGATCATCCATTTCAAGCCTTCCAAAATAGAGTTTTAGCAAGAGATTGGGGTCTTCCAATTGGCTAGTTACAATCTTATATACTGCTAAATAGTCAGCAACTCGAAGAGATTCATTAACTTCTTTAGGCACTTTCTTTTCAGTTACAGCTCTCATTCCAAGTCCAATATATCGTGCCATCATCTCCTCCACCCATTTGGGAGATGTTCCAGGATAGTGGTCTAATTTACTCAATAAGTGTGCTGTCTCCTCCATTACAGTTCCAATCATCTCATTAGGGTCCGAAAAATGATCTTCTTTTCCTAAATTAACCACAACGCTTCGAAGATGCATGCCTGTTTTAATTGCTAGGTCGTAATAATATGGATCTAATTTGTAAACTGCAGCAACTACTGAAGCATCCCAAAACCCATTTTCCATTTGATCAATTCTTGCTTTTGCCCTTTCCATCATTTTTAAAGTTTCCGGGTCATCGCTGTTTTCAAGTTTTGCAAGACTGTCTTTGACTGGAACATTTGCAAATTGCCAAAACTGATTTAGTTTTGTAGTACTTAAAAATGCAGCATCTTTCCAAGCCCACTCAATATCATCCGCTTCTTCTTGAGTTATAGCATTATTCTCGAGTAATGGTTTGGTGACATACTCTCGGGCGATTTCAGTAAACTTTGCCTTGTACAAGTCAATCTCGGGTGAACTTTCAGGTTCAATCCCGGTAAAGATTTCAAATCTACTTTTACGAGGTGTTGGGTCGTCTTCCATTCCAAAAGTGAAAACAAATTTGCCTTCACTATTTGGTAAAGGTGAATTTAAGTCATCTGATTCAGCCATATTATTTGTTAGCTCTTTCCCTTACAAATTCAATTTTTGTTGATGTATCAATTACAGGAGTTGATACTATTTTCATTCTAGACAATGCTTCAGATATTTCCTCATCACTTTTACCGTCATGCTTCATCTCTAATTCCAACACTCTTTTTCTAGTTCTCGCATGATTTTCTGTCGAATGAAGATAAGCATACATTAATTGAACCGTAGCCTTATTTGGTGAAGATAAAATTGGAGTTTCTAGGCCCGGGATTTGAATTTTATATTCATGCTCAGATGCCATACGATCTATGGTTTGAAATTGTCCTTTATTGCCTTTACTAAGTCTCAACTTTTGATCTTCCGACAGAGATTCGTACATCCTCTGTTCTTCAAGCATAGGAAAAAACTCATTAAACACAATCTTTGTATTAGCTTCAAGATCAATTGATCTCATTCTTTTGTTTAGAAGATCATGAGCACGTTCGTGCGAAAGTGACATTAAAAAATCACCGACAGACATCTCTGGGGGAAATAAATCCACAACTATAATTAATTGATCGTTTATTGAGGGGTCTATCGTAGAAAGACCTTCTAGTGCAAATGCTGAAGAAACAAACTGTACCCATTCTTTAACCTCATTCTTTCTGGCTTCGTTTGTTTCACTTTCGGAATCCAGAATGACAACATCACCTCTCGTCATTTTTTCCTTTAGCCAGTTCAGTGTCTCATCTATTACACTATTTTTTGTATTTAAATCTAGTAAATTAATAAATTTTTGCCAATCTTTCTCTATTTCTTGGTCTGCTTTTTCTTGAGAGATTGCTCCTTCATTTAACATCTTTTGAGCAGTAAGAAGAGTAATACGAAACTCCACCAACTGTTCAACAGGCTCAAATTTTTTTTGCTCCTTCTCAATCTCCATCCTTTTATCTATCTCCTGATCTCTACTTGCTTCCATTTCATTCATTTTTACACTTCTATTGGTCGCAGCCAAATAAACATTAATCCAGCTCCCATCAGCGTGTTCTGCAAAATCACGAGCCATTTCAATTCTTTGTTCAACAGGAAGTTCGATATACCTTTGAAGATTAAATTTGTCTTCCGGAAATGAAGTTACTTGTTCACTAATTGGCTCATCCATTACTTAAAATTTTACATGAATATGAAGTTTCTTTCATGAAGATATTGCCTTCTTCTCTTCACTCTCAATTCTCTCTTGCCTTTCAAGTGTGGTCACTGCTGCCACGCTATCTCCCCCATCAGTAAATCTCATCAAAATTACTCCCTGTGTGGCACGAGATAATACAGGAATAGATTTAATTGGAAGCTTAATAACTTGTCCTGATTTGCTAGTAATGACTAGTTGGTTATCTCGTTCAGTTACCATAATAGCTGCAGCCAAAGGTCCAGTTTTTGTATTAATTATTTGTCCTTTTACTCCACTTCCTCCTCTGTTTTGTTCAATGAAATTATCAACTGATGTTCGTTTGCCCAGTCCTTTTTCAGAAACTGTCAAAATATCTTTAAATACTTGTGAATCTTTTGCCTCACGTTCAGGTTCCTTGGTTGGAAATACTGCCATAGAAATTAATTGATCATCTTTTGATAGTCTCATTCCACGCACTCCAGATGTAGCTCTTCCCATAGGGCGCACACGAGTTTCTGAAAACTTTATCGCTTTCCCTTGTTTTGTAAGCAAAAGAATTTGATCATCCCCTGATGTTGGCAATACTGATATAAGTCTATCTCCTGATCCAAGCCTAATTGCAATGAGTCCATTTGTTCGAAGGTTTTCAAATTCCGATAGAGATGTCTTCTTTATCACTCCTTTTGCAGTCGCCATAATTAAGTGTTTTCCTTTTCCATGGCTCTCGTTTGAAATTGGAAGTAATGATCTAACTTGCTCGCCTTGTTCCAGATTAACTAAATTAACCAAAGCCTGACCTTTTGATTGTCTTGAACTTTCATTTATTTCCCAAACTTTTGTACCAAATACTCGTCCATGGTCAGTAAAGAACAATATTGTGTCATGTGTTGTTGCAGTTACTACGTGGTCAATTTCGTCCTCTTCTTTAGTTGCCATTCCGACAACTCCCTTGCCTCCCCGCGCTTGTGCCTTAAATGAATTTTTTGGCAATCTTTTAATGTATCCAGTTTTGGTAATGGTAATTAATGTATCATCTTTTGCAACTAAATCTTCTTGACTAAATTCACCAAGTTTTGATCTATAAATTTTGGTTTTTCTCTTATCACCATATTTTTCTTTTAATTCATTAAGCTCCTCGACGATGATTTTAAGTACTTTATCAGGATCTCTCAAAATTGCAGTTAATTTATCAATTAATTTTTTAAGTTCGTCATATTCTTGATCAATTTTTTCTCGCTCCAATGCAGCCAAGCGCCTCAATTGCATATCCAAAATCGCAGTTGCCTGAATTTCAGAAAAAGAAAATCTACTTATTAAATTGCTTTTTGCATCTTCTTGAGTTTTGCTCTGTCTAATTATTTTTATAACCTCATCCAAGTTATCAAGTGCGATTTTTAAGCCCTCCAAAATATGAGCACGTCTCTTGGCCTGTGTTAATTCAAAAATAGTTCGCCTAATTACCACCTTTTGTCTGTGTTTTACGTATTCTGTGATAATTGTTTTAAGATTAACTGTGTGTGGAATTCCATCAATTAAAGCAACGAAATTAGCAGAAAATGAACTTTGAAGTCTAGTGTATTTATATAAATTATTTAAAATTGCCTTTGGTTTTCCGTCCTTTTTAATATCAACTGCAACTCTCAATCCATCTTTATCACTTTCATCGCGAAGCCCTGATACTCCAACAATTCTTTTGTTCTTAACTAAATCAGCAATTTGCACCACTAGCTGAGATTTATTAACTTGATATGGAATCTCACTTATAATAATTTGTGTTTTGCCTTTAGTTCCCTCTTTGATTTCAGCAATTCCACGAACAACAATGCGTCCTCGGCCAGTTTCGTATACTTCCTTTAGTGAATTTGCATCATAAATTGCACCACCTGTTGGAAAATCAGGTCCAGGCATGATTGCAGATAGTTCTTCGCTGGTAATATCAGTTTCAAATGAAACTGATTGAGGATTTACTTCTTGCTCTTTGATATCGCGTGCTCCAGATGCCTTAAGATCAATATGTTTGATAAAGAAATCTGTCTCCTCTTCTTGTTTTTGTTTGTCATGAACTGCGCGTCCCTTTTCAATTGATGAAATCACAGAATCAATTACTTCCTTAATATTATGAGGTGGAATTTTAGTTGCCATTCCAACTGCAATTCCCTCTGATCCCATTAAAAGTAAATTAGGCAATAGTGATGGTAAATATGATGGCTCCTTCATTGAAGCATCGAAGTTATCAGTAAAGTCGACTGTATTTTTCTCAATATCCAAAAGCATGTAATATGAAATTGGATCAAGTTTAGCCTCAGTGTAACGCATGTGTGCTGGTGGATCACCATCAACTGATCCAAAGTTTCCCTGTCCCAAAACAAGTGGATAACGCATTGAAAAATCCTGTGCCAAACGAACTAATGCGTCATAAACTGGGGCATCTCCGTGTGGATGATATTTACCCATGACTTCTCCAACAACCTTTGCACTTTTTGTGGTTTTTGCAGTGAGAAGTCCCATTTCATGCATCGCATATAGAATTCTGCGGTGCACAGGTTTTAGCCCATCACGAATATCAGGAAGTGCACGAGCAACAATAACGCTCATTGCATAATCCAAGTAACTTTTTGAAAGTTCTTCTGTAATATTTACCTGTTTTACTTTTCCAATATCCATAATTTTAAATTCGCAACTGTCATTCTAATCTTTTAACCTCATCTAATCAAGCCTGTTTAAATCAAACCAAAAAATGCTTTGTAAATCTATAGTGAACTTTTGATAAATCCACCTTGTCTATTTTGTTAGCTAAATAATACATTATCGATGTATCAAAAAGATATGAACTTGCCAAAACAAAAACATTATTATGTTCGGTCAAAGCATCTTTAATAATGCTAGGTCCTTTTTGCAAATCAATATTAATGTCTCGTGATGCAATTCTAAATTTTTTATCTGGATTTTTTTTGTTTCTTAATTCAAAAAAATCTCTAAAACCTGAAAGATTTAGTGTGCTCGGCCTATTTGTAGCAATTACAAAAGTCGAAGATTCATTCATCATTTGGCCCATCGATTTTATTGCATATCGATTCATTTTGTTAAAAAATAACCAAAATCCATCTAAATCTGAAATTACACAAGTTCTGCCCCTGGTTTCTTTTAAATCTTGAAGGATCAAATCATAATTTGGGGATCCATGATCGCAATAATCAACCGCTTTTACAGAGCCATATCCTAGATTGCGAAGATCATTAATTGTTTTTTCTGTAAAAATTTTTCCCATACTTAAATCAGCAAATTTTAGTGAAGATAAAACTTCGTGTTTTAAGCCCATTAATTTTTAAATTGAGGCAACTACAGGTTCAAGGGAAGGAATAATTTGTTTTTTACGAGAAACAACACCAGGTAAAACCAAGAGTTCACCATTCAAGCTCTGATGAAATGCATTTTGAGCAATTTGTGATTCTTCAGGGGTTGTGGTCAATACTGTAGCTTCACTTTTTAAAATATCTATTACAAAGAAAAACATATAATTTAATTTCTCTTCACTTTTCATGGCAGCAATTTCTTTTTCCAAATTTTCTTTTAATTCAAGAACTTTTTGAGGATTAGTGGTCTCCATTACAGATACACGTACTTTTTTGCTCCCCATTTCAAAAATTTTACTATCAACTGTCAAAATATCTCGATTACTCATTCCTGTTAAATCAGACTTTGCTTCAAACATGCTCTCTGCCAAGCTATCAATGCTGTCATTCGATATTGATGCCAATTCTTCAGCTGCATTTTTATCAATTTCAGTTGTTGTTGGGCTTGTAAATTTAAGAGTGTCAGAAATAATTGCACAAAGCATGACTCCGGCAATTTGGGGAGTAACGACTACACTTGTGTCAGCTTTTATTTTTTGCCAAACAATTGTCGCAGTGCAAGCTAATGGTAGCATGGTAACTGTTGCTGGTTTTTCACTTTTCAAATTCCCAAATAATTTATGATGATCAACAATTTCAACAATCTGTGCTTTTTCAATATTTGGCAACAATTCCTCAAAATTATTGGTGTCCATTATTACAACCTGCTGCTCTTCACTAAACCCATTGAGAATTTCAGGAGTTTCAATATTAAAGTGTTTCAAAATAAACTCGGTTTCGTGATTTAGTTTGCCTGAGATATATGCTTTTGCACTATCTTTTTCCTTTTGGTTTAAGTACCAGGAGTATGCAATTGGAGAACAAACTGTGTCAGAATCTGGATTAATATGTCCAATCAGAATTCTATTCATGGTCAAAGTATATCATATTGTTCTTTAAATTTGAGTAACTTTTGTTGTATATTAGAAGTGTGGTTAGTTTTAAAAAATTAAAAAGTTACTTCAAAAGTGACAAATTAAAACAAGTATTAAATGTAATCTTTCTCTCCTTAGCGACATTTGTCGCAGCAATCGCCGTCCAAAAATTAACTTTTGATCTTCGCAACAAAGCAGCAACAATCACTCAAAATGAAATTTGGATTCAAACAGTAAGATCTCAAGCTCAAGCTGGAACTTGTGGGGATAAAGTCTACGGTTTTTCCAAATTCAACGTTCAAACTGGTATAACACAAAGCGTTTTCGAAACCCAAAATTATTTAATTGGTGAGACATATATAAACAATAATAATCAAAATGTTCTTTTTAGAGGGGGCGTCAATTGTACTAATAATCAGGCACTTTCAGTTATTGATCTGTCAGCTTCCAATCCAACTTCAGTAGTATTAACCTCAGCTAGCCAAGTTATTTTGACAGATTACGCTGATCCAGAAGTTGAAGTAGCCCTTCAAAATCATTTCGGCGCACCTCATAACTATTTAGGCGGGGTTTTCCTACAAAATATAGTTGTCGACCCTTCAGGTAGTGGAAAGTATATTTACAATCAGCAGATGTCCACCCCACCTGAAGACCCAGGTGGATGTGGTGAGTCTGGTTGTTCAAGTGCACCTTATATGAATGGGTTCAGTAGAAATGTAGTTTATGAAGGTGATATTAATAATCCAACTACAAAAAATCTTTTATACAAAGACACAGAAGTGGTTGTATCAGGTGGTGGTGAGGCTGCGGCAATTAGTTTTTCATATGCCAATGCACTACGTCCCATGGCTTGGATTCCAGGAACCAGGGATATTATATTAACAGGATTAGTAAACGGAACGACAACTACCAATGGAAGAGTGGTATTGGTAAAATTTAATTTAGATACTAAGGTTCAAACAACACTTATTGATTTTGGAATATACTCCGAACCATCAACTAACTCTGTTGATCGGGTAGCAGTATCTGATTCAGGTTCAAAATTAATAATTTCACTATACCCTCGTGGTACTTTTTTGAATTATAAAATCTACACTGCAGATATCACAGGTGATAATTTAACTTTAATCTACAATCCAGCTGATGCAAGAACGCAATTGTCAGGGTTAAATATTAATTCAAATGGCAGTGAGGTTCGTTTTATTGAAAAGACATCGACATCCGTACAGCTTTCAGCAGTTGATACCACAACAAAAATCCAGAGAAAAATAGTTGATCTTGATTTAACTCAAAACTATAATTTTGCCAAATGGAAAGATATTCAAATCACTGTTTCCCCTTCACCCTCCCCTTCCAATCCACCTGGTTTTGATTGTGAAAATATTTTTGCGGGTCGTTGTGCACTAGATGTTCCAAGTTGCTCCAATTTCGGTAGCGTTGATTGTGCTGGTGGACTTTTGTGTTACCGAGGCGATTGTGTAAATAATACTCCGACACCAACAGCCACCGCAACCGCGACTGCAACTGCTACTGCAACGGCCACATCAACATCGACAAATCCTCCGACATGTGTAGATTTAGGTGGAGATTGTTTTCCTGATAGTTGGATCTGTTCTGGGAGCGAAATAAGTGCAAGTTGTGCAACCGGTTTTCATTGCAATAGTTTCTGTTCAATGCCTACTGCCTCTCCATCCCCAAGCCCTTCACCTTCTCCATCCCCCTCACCAACAGTTCCCCCAATTGGTGGAGTTTCATGTGCAGATCAAGGACAAGGTGCAGTATGTGTTGATTCAAATTATTTCTGTGATGGTGGAGAGTTAACTGGTGTAAGCTGTGATAATCCAAATCAAAAATGTGGACGTTCTTGTCATCCATTTGATGCATGTCGAGATACATATTCTGGCGAATGTAAAAATCCAAATAATTATTCATGTGGTGTAACTTATGGTCAATTGTCGTGCGGCTCAGGAAATATTTGTGGAAAGTTTTGTAACGAAA
The DNA here is from genome assembly GCA_964524515.1 of uncultured Gammaproteobacteria bacterium. Classification (GTDB taxonomy): domain Bacteria; phylum Patescibacteriota; class Microgenomatia; order UBA8517; family UBA8517; genus CAZGEA01. The sequence goes on from CAZGEA010000001.1 coordinate 87,365, forward strand.
TCGTCTCTTGCAGTGGGACTTTTTCAGGTCAATGTGTATCATCTGGTTTAAGCTGTGGCGCATCTTATGGCCAAGTTGATTGTGGAAATGGCAATAAATGTGGAAAGTTTTGTTCAACACCATCACCTACTCCTTCACCATCGCCAAGCCCAACTCCTAGAGTAACTGCCTCACCTTCTAGTAAATGTTCTGACGTTGTAAATTCAAGATGTTTGGCTCCTGGATCGTCATATGTTTGTAATACCACATATCCTGAGAAGCTTGGTTGCCCAGCAGGTTGGACTTGTGGACAAAATTGTTCTTTAGCAGGAGTTGCGCCAACAAATACACCTTCACCTTCTCCAGAGCTGGTTGTTTCATGCTTACAATCAAAAACAGCATATGCTGCACCAGATAGTTCCAAGTGTACAGATCAAACAAAAGCATGTTCTCTAACTCAAGATGGTAAAAGCTTTAGCTGTGCATTTCGTGCCCAGGATCCAATAACTTATGAACAGATCTATAACAGCTTGGATGATATTGCAGGAGTAGATTTGCCATGTAACTCAAATAATTTAGGCAATTCATGTCAAATTCAAAGAAGTGATTCATCAAAACAATCAGGTTATTGTTTTCAGGTTTCAAACATTACAAACACATTTACTTGTGCCACTTATCCTCAATATCAAGCCCAAAAAGATGTTTTAAGTCTTGGAGATAATGGCAAAATAAAAATAAAGTTAAAAGAATATTGTTTCGCTGAAGGCGGTTGTAGGTGTATTGATGAAGGAATTGATCAAGATATTGATTATCAAAAAACTTGTTACTCACCTTTGATGGACGAAGGAATTCTAAATTCAATTTGTGAAGATAATTACTGTGCAGCGGGTCAAGGTGGCGGAACATGTCTGTCAAAGACTTTTGAAAACAAGCCATATGCTTTCTGCGATCGAGGTGGAATTGAAAGAGATTATTTCTTAGTTCAGCCTTATGAAGTTTGTCCAAAAGGTGTTGGTCAATGTTATTGTAGAAACACCCAAATTCAAGAAGGCCAAAGCTGCCCTGGATCAGAATATTCACGCCCTCCACTTAAAGAAATTTGTGAATTAGCCTGCACTGATGCTGGATCGAAAAGATGTAGTCAATTCGGCTATGAAGTCAAATGTCCATATACAGTATTTCCACCAGTTGTTTCGTATGAAACAAAATACCTAGTATCTCTTGGCAGACAATGCCCACTACCAAATTCTGAAGCAGTTGAAAAATCATGTATCTGCGATTGGAATAAAGGAAGCTTTACATCTCAATATCCATTTATTTGTACGAGTGATGCATATATGGCAACTCTTCCAGCTTGTCAAAATGGAACCAAACAAGGATTTTCTTCATGTATCCCAACTGAAAATGCGTATCAAGATGGAATCAAAACATGTAGTAATCCAAATTTTGCAGGACCTTCTCAATATAATTATTACGAATGCGCAGCTAATCAAAGATGTTCGGATGGTGCTTGTATTAACGAAAATCCAACAGGAGTAACCTTGAGAGATTCCAATAGAAGCCAAGAACTGGCAAAGAGCTTGTCCAATTTATATACTGATATTTTCTCCAAATATATTCAAAGAGGAATCGCGGGTGTCTTTGAGTGGTATCCAATTTTAGAGCCTTTATCAAACAAACTTTGTGGTGATGGATTTATCTATTATCCATCTGTAACATTTGGAAATTATGAAGGACAATGCCTCTCCCTTGATAAAACAAAACCAGATGGCCACATTGATCCATTTGAATTGTCCTCTTGTGTCAGATCAGTTTGTACTGATGCAGATGGCTGCACATGTAACGCAAAATGTAATCTACAAACTGCAAAATATGGTGGAACTTGCGGAGGAGGTGCCAGTAGCCCACTTGATAATCTATTAAACAATTCTCAAGAAATTTACAAGCAATGTTTAGTTACTCGCACAATGGGCGCTGGGGATTGTGCCTTTGCTTTTATCTATCAAGCATTTGATGCGCTGGTTACCCTCTTCTCTTTCAACAATGGCTCACTTGAAACTTTGAGATTCGCTCAAACAAAATACTTAGAATGTAATGAGGCAAGGCTTCAAGGCAAGAACTTTACAGATTGTTTTGGTGATGCAATGAGCTATATGGGTGAATTATTCAATACTTCTGCTTCCCTTGTCGATGCATGGCAGACAATGCAGTTAGCATTCAAGGCAATTATCCGCGAAACCCCAGATCTTCCAGTTGGATCAATTTTGGTTGAAAAGATTGATGACCTTGCAATTAGAGATAAATATCTAGAGCAAGAACTAGGGTCATTTGTAATTAAAGATGATGTCTTGTTCAAGATTGCGCAAACTGACAGTGGAGACAAATTTTTGCTTCCCTATACTCAAGAATTAATAGAAAAAAATGTAGAAGGTTTTGTTGAAAATACTATTTCTCAAACCAAACAAAATCTAGAATCATTGAATGTCGAAGTTCCATCAAATGTTGCCTCAAATGGCTTAGAAGATGCATTATATCCACTAAATGGAGAATGGAAGATATCAATAGATGTAGCCAAAGATCAAGATTTAAGAGGAATAGTCATCCCTGCGACTAAAAGCATAGAAGGTAAAATAGTAACAAAATATGCAAATCCTAGCAATTTCGACAAGTCTTTTGAGGCTTTTGATTATCTTCAGGAATATTACAAAGGTGAAGGTAAAGTTTTCAAAACTACTTATAATAATGGCATTCTTAATGTTGAAAGACTAAATCCAAAACCTCTCGCCTATGACGTAATAAATGAAAGAAGAGAATTGATGTATTTAAATCTCTCTCCTGATGGCCAAACTTTGCCTCTAGGTTTGTTGTGTAAAAACAAACTCTCTCAAGTTGCAACATGTGCTGAACAGTCCTTTTTATTATCAACAATACTTGACCAGCTTGATGTTGAAAATGCAGTTTCCTATATTTCTCTAATTAGGAATAATGCTGACGGAGTTGCTGAAATAGTATCAGGTCATGCGATTGTTTATATTAAAAGTGATTTTGGAGTCATATATGTTTTAGATCCAAGATCAGGTGTTATTTATGATTACAATACATATTTCAGAAATATGCCTAAAGAATTCAATGTTGAAGGGTTTGAAGAATATTCTGAAGCTTATTTAACAAATATTGATGGAACCAAACAAAACTATATCAAGGATTTTGGAGAGAATATGGTAAGAGTAGCAAATCAAGTTTCACCTCGTATAGTCGTTCCAGATATATCAAGATATACTCTAATTGATTTATATGGTGATCCAATTGGATCTGGGGTCTTTGCATATGTATTTGATAATCCAGACAATTTAGATGAGGTAATAAAAATTGCCAACAAAGACGGAACATTTGGTGAAATTGATTCAATTGAAGAAGTATTTTTACAAAAAGTGTTATTGGAAAAAGCAAACGGAGCTGGTAGCTTGCCAAGAGTAAAAGCTACTGTTTATGATGGACTAGACAGAATAGTTGGCTTCTCAATGGATAAAGTCGATGGATTAACTATAAGAGATGCCAAGAAAGCAAGAAAAATTCTTACGCCTGAGCAAATAAATCAAGCTTTTGCAGATTTGGAATTAATTCAGAATGCACTTGGAAGACCTCATGGTGATATAAATCCGGGAAATGTAATATTATCCTCTGATGGTAAGATAAAATTCATCGATCCACTTGGAAGAACAAAAGATGCATTAGGAGATAATATTTTACCTACAATCGAAAAAGAAAGAGAGGAATTAAGAGAACTTATATACCCAATGTGTATTAGATGTCCATAAATATATGACAGAGAGTGATACAGCTAGTAATTTAACTATTACGCAAGAAATAACTATTCTTATTGATAATCCAACAAAATTATTGGAACCAAGTTTCATGGCAAAAGTTGAAGACCAATGCAAAAAAAATCCAAATTCTGACGAACTAGCTCTTGTTGCTTGGTTTTATCAGAGCATTATCCCTGATACTGATAGTCAGGAATATGAATTTTTCGCGCAATATCGTTTTGATTCACTTCAAAACAGAAAAAGAGGTGAAATTCTTGATGAAACCTTTAAAATTTATTCTGCGGTCACTCAAGAAATAGATCAATATAAAATGAGGGTTGAAAATAATTTAGGTTCTACTCCAATATATACTCATATGAGTGCAGGCCGTGATTTAAAAGATCAATTTGCTGATGTTGTACTTAGAAAGGCACTACAAGCATATGCTATTGAAGCAAATACAACAAAAGCTGATCCTAATTTAAAGATTGAATATTTTATAAATAATGAAACTAAACGCCCAGGATTATTTGCAAGCAATAATGGCCAGTCAAGTAGCGATATATCATGAGAGTGGTATATTTTATCAATTCTATGTATTATTAGTTAATATGACAGAAATTAAAAAAATAAAAATACTATCAGCTGTTAAAATGCTTGCAGTTATGGCATTCACGATCGGTGCTCTCAACTCAATATTTGCAGTTGTTACGGCCCTTATTGCCAAACAAAATCTTCTAACAGGAACAGTTCCTGTTTTATTTTTTGTTGCATTCCCATTTATTTACGCAGTTGTAGGGGCATTATTTGGTGCAATTTTGGCATTTTTCTATAACATTTTTGCCAGGCTATTTGGAGGAATTATTGTTGAAACTGAAAGCAAATAATAAATTTAAGAATTACTATCCGGAGATAATTCAGACAAATAGTCTAGTAGTCCGATGTAATTATCTAAATATTTTTGATTTAGTTCATTTTTATCGTAAATTGGTGATAAATCATACATAACTACTCTCTTTCCATCATAAGAAACATTTTTTGGTTCTAAAAAAGTATTTTCTTTTCTACTTCCTGTATCATTTTCCCAATCTTTCAAATCTAAAAATTGATGCTGACCAAAAACTTTCGCTGGGATTTGTCCATCCTGTAATAAATCAAGAACAATCCCTTTTTCTTCATACAATTTTTTAGCTCCTCTTGCAAAATCTGCCATTTGATTTTTGAATATTTTATCTTCTTCGTGTATTCTCCTAACATTGTTTGCTTTATTTTCGAGAGAGCTTCTGGTAACACCTTGTTCAAATTCTTGTCTGTCTAAATCAACAGCTGTATCCAATAGATTGATACCAATATTTTCATGTAATTCCAATACTGAATAACCATTTTCTGGAATGGTATCAAGAAATGAATCGCCTCTTGCCAACTGAGATGGGACTTGGCTTTCCAAAAATTTTCTTGGAGAATCAACCAATGCAATTCCATAAAGTTTTGGTAAATGGTCTCCTAGATAACCAGAAATTATTCTGTGTCTCTCCAGTAAAGTTTTTGCATAATTCCCCAATTCCTCTTTGGAATCATTATTGTTAAGTCTATCTGCAACTGCTTGGTTAGATTCAATTAGTTGCCTTTTATAATCTGCATAATTTTTATCCATTTCAGCAATGTCGATTTCTGGTACGCCATCTTCCTGTCCATCTTGCTTATAAGCTTTATACTTCTGAAACTGAAATTCATCACTTTCATCTGCATATTTTTTAGCAAAAAATTGAACCAACTCTCTTTCGCGCATCTCGGCTACATAAGACTGATGCAAAAAAGACTCATCGACATCTGAAAATTGACGGGTGATTTTGTAAACTTTGTCCCATCCAGGTATTTTAATTACGATGCAATATGCGCCGGGGATATTAATTGACTCTTCTGTTAGGAGATTTATATGTTCTTGTGGAATGGGTAATCCTATTTGTGGTTCTATTTTTTCACCATTATCTTCACTCATTTTATTAAATTAAACATCCAAATTAGCAGCCCTTGCATGGGTCTGAATATATTGCTTGCGTGGTGGCACTTCCTCCCCCATTAACATTGTAAACATTTGATCAGCCTCTTCGGCATCATCAATATTAACTCTTTTGAGCACTCTAGTTTCTGGGTTCATTGTTGTGTCCCACAATTCATGTGTGTTCATTTCTCCCAATCCTTTATATCGTTGAACTGAAATTTTTGAATTTGCATTTAATTTTTTAATGTAATCCTCTTTTTCTTCTTCAGTGTAAAAATATTCTGATTTTTTATTGTGATCTACTTTATAAAGTGGAGGTAAAGCCACATAAAGATGGCCACCTTTTACAATCTCTGGTAAATGTCTATAGAAAAATGTTAAATAAAGACATTCAATATGAGATCCATCAACGTCAGCATCGGCCATGATTATGATTCTATGATATCGAAGCTTTGATAAATCAAATTGTTCTCCAATTCCAGCTCCAACTGCAACTATAAGATTTTTAAATTTATCTGATTTAATTATTTGATCCAAACGGGCGCGTTCTGTGTTTAAAACCTTTCCAAATAAAGGCAAAATTGCTTGGAATCTTCTGTCTCTTCCGTTTCTGGCTGTTCCCCCTGCTGAATCTCCTTCAACAACATAAAGCTCAGAATTTTCTGGGTTTGTAGATTGGCAATCAGCGAGCTTTCCAGGCATTCCCATTCCGTCTAATGCTCCCTTTCGCAGTACTGCATCTTTTGCAGCTCTTGCGGCAATACGTGCTCTTGCAGCCAAACTTACTTTTTCAATTATTTTCTTGGCTTCCTGTGGATGCTCTTCAAAATAAGTATCCAATCCAGCTTTAGTGGATGATGAAACAAATCCTTGTACTTCAGCATTATTTAATTTTGCCTTAGTTTGGGATTCAAATTGAAGCGACTCAGATGGCATCTTCACATAAACTACTGCAGTTAACCCTTCTTTCAAGTCATCCCCAATAATCCCATTTTTCTCATCATCTTTTACGTATCCATTTTTCTTTGCGTAATCAATAACTGAACGAGTCAATGCCATACGAAATCCAGTAACGTGTGTTCCCCCATCAACTGTATAAATTCCATTTACATATCCTTTTACATTTTCAGAAAATGAATCAGTGTATTGAAGAGCAATATCACATTGCATTTGATCATCTTCTTCATGAACACTAACAACATCACATACTGGAACTTTGTTTCGATTAGAATGGGCAACAAGTGAAGAAATTCCACCTTCAAAATAAAAATGACAAACATCATCATTTCTTCTATCTTCGAAATGAAAATCCAAGCCAGCCACTAAATATGCTCTATCTCGCATTAATGTTTTAACTTTTGGAGCTTCAAGTTTTATATCTCCAAATATTTGAGTATCTGGAATAAATTTCGTAATGGTACCAGTTATGTTTGGCCCAAGTTTGATGCTCCATGTTGATGGAATCAAAGAATTAAGCTCAGCCTGTGTAATTTCTTTAACTGAGAATTTAGGAATTCCACGTTCATATTGTTGAAGATATGCTTTATCTTCTTTGAGTACTATTACTTGGAAAAATGAAGATAAGGCGTTCACAACTGATGCTCCTACTCCATGAAGTCCACCTGATATCTTATATGCCCCACCACCAAATTTTCCACCTGCATGAAGCTTAGTCATAGTCAGTTCAAGTGCTGAAACTCCAGATTTGTGTTTATCAACTGGAATTCCGCGTCCATTGTCTCGAATAAATGCGCCACCGTCTTCTGTTAACTCAACCCAAATTTCAGTAGCGGTTCCAGCAAATGATTCATCAACTGAGTTATCAATAATTTCACGCAAACATTCATGAAGTCCTCGAAGATCAGTTGATCCGATATACATTCCAGGTCTTTTTCGAACTGGCTCCAGTCCTTCCAGGACTTGGATTTGATCTGCATTGTATGTTGAATCAGCCATATCAGGTATTCATTGTAGCCTGCCCAAGCGAGATTGTAAATCCGGTAAGTGTAGCACTCACATTCCCAGAATATTTCAAATATTTGAAGTATTTATAAGCCAAAGAAAGATCACTAAATTCCCTTTTTTCAATTAATAATTTAATATAGTTTGTCATAAAGATTAATGCCTCGTCTCGGTCTTTTATCTTTGATATTTTAAGTAGTCTCTGGGATAAATTAGATTCTAAATATGATTTTTCATAATCAAAATTGTGTTCTGATTTTTCATTTTGAGATTCTTTAATTTGAACACGCGATAAAATTGTTTGTGGCAGGGATGCAATGTTCGCGACAGTTAAGATAAAAAAAAGATTCATACTTGGTGGCTCCTCAAGTGTTTTTAAAAGCGATTCCTGTGCTTCCTCAGATGCTTGATCAAAATCAGTTAATATATATCCAGTCGTATTCTCGTATGAAATTTTGGTTTCAGATATTAACTCTCTTGCCTCTTTGACTGTTTTAATTGGTCTTTCAAATAAATTAATTATTGAAAATTCTTTGGCAAGTTTATCAATTTCAGATTTGGTAGTTGTAGGGTTTCCAGAAAACAAAAAACTTTGCATAATTTTTATATAAAATAGTATACAATGAATTAATATGCCTGCCGCCGCAAATGACAGTAAAACACTGGCTGATATTTTGGTTCAGCAAAAAGCAATAAAACCAGATTTAGCTGAGCAAGTAAAAATGCTAGAAGTCCAAACTGGTCGTCCCCAGGAGGAAATATTGCTCCGTCAGTCATTAGTTACTGAAGAAGCATTAATAAAAGCAAAAGCTGCATATTATAATGTTCCATATGTTGATTTGTCATCAGTTCCAGCAAATCCTCAAGCTTTAAGTCTTGTTCCTCAAGAAATCGCTCGTCGTTATCAAGTTTTTCCAACAAATATTGATGCAATAGGCCGCGAGTTGTCTCTTGCCATGAGTGATCCAGTAAACATTATGGCAATAGAATTTATCGAGCAGCGCACAGGTTATAGAGTTAAACCATTTGCAGCAATGCCTGCAAAAATTGATGAATTAATTACTACTTCATATAGCACATCGCTCTCTCAAGAAGTTGCAGCAGCATTAAAAGAAACAAATAGAGATGAGCAAGTTAAAACTCTTGATTTGTCATCACAAACTGGTTTAATAAGACAAGAAAAAATAAGTGAAATAGTGACCCACATTTTGGATTATGCAGCTCGAGCTCGTGCTTCAGATGTTCACATTGAACCTCAAGAGAAATCAACTCGCGTTAGATACAGAATTGATGGAATTTTGCAGGAAAAATTAACTATTCCAATTGGTCTTCATGAGTCATTAGTCTCTCGTATTAAAATTTTGTCAGGAATGAAAATTGACGAAAAAAGAATTCCTCAAGATGGACGTTTTAATTTCAAAAAAATGGGAGAAGAAGTTGATCTTCGTGTATCAACCCTGCCCACGGCAACTGGTGAAAAAGTAGTTATGCGTCTTCTTAAAAAAACAGGTGGAATTCCCACTCTTCAAGAATTAGGATTAAGAGGTCGCGCACTTAAAAACTTAGAAGATTCAATTCTTCGCCCACATGGAATCATCTTAATCTGTGGTCCAACAGGATCTGGAAAAACCACAACACTCTATTCTGTGATTTCAAAATTAAACACTCAAAAAGTAAATATTATGACGCTTGAGGATCCAATCGAGTATAAATTAGCAGGAGTTAATCAAGTTCAAATTAATCCATCAGTAGGTTTAACTTTTGCCTCAGGTTTACGATCATTTCTGCGACAAGATCCAAACATTATTTTAGTTGGAGAAATCCGTGACCGCGAAACTGCTGACTTGGCAGTTCAAGCTTCATTAACTGGTCATTTGGTTTTCTCGACGCTGCACACAAACGATGCAGCGGGCGCACTTCCTCGTTTGTTAGATATGGGAGTTGAACCATTTTTACTAGCTTCATCAATTACAGCAATAGTTGGTCAAAGAGTTTTGCGAAAAGTTGATGCAAATTCAAAAGAACCATATATGCCTGATGCAAAAATATCAGAGGATATAAAAAATGTTTTAGGTTCGATGATGCCACAAAATTTCGATGGAAAATTGATTCGTGGAATCCCAACTCAAGAAAACAACAACTCAGGTTTTATTGGCCGTTTCGGTATTTATGAAGTGATGCCAGTATCAGAAAAACTTGGAAGATTAATATTAGATCGCGCCCCTGCAATTGAAATTGAAAAGGAAGCAAAGGCCGAAGGTATGATCACAATGAAGCAAGATGGGTACTTGAAAGTTGTCGAAGGAATGACGACAATAGAAGAGGTCTTGCGAGTTGCGCAAGAATAAATAAATCCTGCCATGGACGATAATTTTTTACAATCAACAGTCAAGAAATATTTAGAAGTAGTATTTGAAAAAAGTGCTTCTGATTTGCATTTAACAGTTGGGATTCCACCAACTTTGCGAATTGAGGGGGATCTCTTCCCTATTTTGCACGAAAACATTTTAACGCCAGAAGATATGCAAATGCATATCAAATCAATTCTAAATGGCGAAAGACTAGAGCGATTTTACGTTAATAAAGAAATTGATTTTTCAGTCGAACTAGAAGGCAAAGGCAGATTTCGTATTAATGCCTATACTCAAAAAGGATCATTTGCAATTGCAGCTCGCCGCATTCCATTTGAAATTCCAACAATTCAATCATTAGGGCTTCCAGAAGTATGTCATCAATTCGGAAAACTAAGGCAAGGATTTGTTTTGGTTACAGGCCCAACAGGTCACGGCAAATCAACAACTCTTGCATCAATTCTTGAAGAAATAAATCAAACAAGAGGAACTCATATAGTAACTGTTGAAGATCCAATCGAATTCGTTTTTGAACCAAAAAAATCAATAGTATCCCAACGTGAAATGAATACAGATACACATTCTTGGTCAATCGCACTGCGTTCAGTTTTGCGTGAAGATCCAGATGTAGTTTTAATTGGAGAAATGCGTGATTACGAAACAATTGCAGCAGCCCTCACCATTGCAGAAACTGGTCATTTAGTTTTTGCGACACTTCATACTAATTCAGCATCACAATCAATCGATCGTATCGTCGACGTTTTCCCAGATGAACAGCAAGATCAGGTAAAATTACAACTCTCAAACGTTTTGGAGGCGGTTTTTTCTCAAAGATTAATTCCAGGAATAGATGGCCATCGTGCAGTAGCATCAGAAATAATGTTAGCAACGACTGCAATTAAAACCGCAGTAAGAGAGGGAAAAACTCATCAAATTGATTCAATCATTCAAACTTCATCTGATGTTGGAATGAAAAGTCTTGATGCCTCTCTCGCCGGTCTTGTTAAAGAAGGAAAGATTAGCTTCGAGACAGCTCAATCTTGGGCACAAAGACCAGAAGAACTAAGACGATATGTCGCACGCTAAATCCAGTATTTTCCATGAAAAAATTCAATTACAAAGCTCGTGATTCCAAAGGCAGATTGGTAACTGGCCAAGTTGAGGCAGACAGTGAATTTTCAGCTGCAAAATTAATTAGAAACAAGGGAAATTTTCCAACAGAAATTACTTCAGGAGAAAGTCCAATGGCTTCCCTTCGACAACTGTTTGGTGGTAGAATTTCTTTATCTGATTTAACAGGATTAACCAGACAATTGGCTACAATGATCAATGCAGGCTTGCCAATAACTGAAAGTTTGTCAATCTTAAGAGTTCAAGCAAATCCATCTCTGTCCCCTATTCTCTCTCAAATATTAGCTGATGTTGAAGGTGGAGAATCCCTTTCGAAAGCTCTAACCAGGCATCCAAAAGTTTTCAACAGAACATATGTCTCATTAATCAAATCAGGTGAAACAGGTGGTGTTTTGGATAAAGTTTTATCTCGTCTTGCAGACAATCTAGAAAAAGAAAGAGAATTTCGTGGAAAAGTGCGAGGTGCCATGATTTATCCAGTTATTATCGTAGTTGCAATGGTTGTAGTCTCGTTGATTATGGTTTTGTTTGTTATTCCACGATTAATCTCTCTTTATGATCAGTTTGGAGCAGAGTTGCCATTGATTACTAAAATTTTAGCAGGCTTTGCGGGTGTCCTGGGAACTTATTGGTATATATTCTTAATTGCAATATTACTAGGAATTTATATTTTTAATAGATTTCAAAAATCAGATTATGGAAGACACAAGTTAGATGAATGGGTTTTAAAAATTCCACTTTTTGGTCCACTTCAAAAACAAATTATTTTAACTGAAATTACAAGAACACTAAGTTTAATGGTCGCCTCAGGAGTTCCAATTTTAGATGCAATATCAGTCACAACTGCTGCTACAAAAAATACAATAATATCTGGGGCACTTTTGGATATTGGAAGAAGAATAGAAAAAGGTTATCCAATTTCTCTTTCATTCGCCAAGCATCCCGAGGCATTCCCCTATCTTATTGTCCAAATGATTGCAGTTGGAGAAGAAACAGGAAAAATGGATGAGGTATTAGAAAAAGTTTCTCGCGTTTTTGAAGTTGAAAGTGACCAAAAAGTAAAAGCCATAACAACAGCAATTGAGCCAATAATTATGGTCGTCTTGGGTATTGGCGTTGCCTTTTTAGTAATTGCAATAATTTTGCCAATCTACAACTTGACACAGTCTATTTAAACAAAGCATACTGAATAATAATGTATAAAGGAGGTGACGATAAATGAGGAATAAATATAATTTAAATCGTAAATCAGGCTTTACATTGATCGAACTTCTTATCGTCATAGCAATTTTGGGAACACTCGCAGTTGTTGTTTTGTTGGCACTTAATCCTGCTCAACAATTAGCAAGAACAAGAGACGCTGGTCGTATATCAGCAATCACTCAATTAGGCCATGCGTTAGAAGCTTTTAGTACAACAAGAAGCGGTTACCCTCCAGTTGCAGGTGGTGGTGCACTATGTGGCACAGCAACCAACTGGTTGGATTGTTTGGTTACAGCTGGCGAAATCCAAGTTAAACCAGCAGCAGTTGGCGCAGTAACTTGTGGAACACAAGGAAATCAAAACAACTGGTGTTATAACGTTGGTACTGTAAACACACTTCCAGCAATGGTAATTTACGCAAAAATGGAATCACAAGCACAAAACTCAAGATGTTCAGCTAATCAGGTTGCTTGGGCTGCTTATTCAAGCGTAGATGGAAAAGGTGGAATATTGTGTACTGCAAACGCAAACACACCGCCAACAGTTCAAACACAAGCCTTCTTACCATAAGTTTAAAAAAAATGGTAAACCTTTAGTCCCGGCTCTAGTCGGGACTAATTGTTTTTGTTAAGCTAGTATATAAATGGGAAATTTAATTGTCGCAATAATTGCCTTAGTACTAGGTTCACTAGCAGAAGCAATTACATGGCGTGTACCTAGAAAAATCTCATTTATAAACGACAGATCAAAATGTCCTAAATGTAATCACACAATTGCCTGGTACGATAATATTCCCCTGTTCTCATATCTTCAACTTAATGGAAAATGTAGAAACTGCCATAAAAAAATACCCAATCGAGCCCCTATTATTGAACTATCTTCATTAATTACTTTTTTAACAGTTTACAATTTAACTCCTCAAATAACTTCCTCAATGCCATGGTTAACAAATCTAAACATACTAGCACTCCCAGTCATATTCTTGATCACATTTACAATGTTAGTTGTGTTTATAATTGATTTTGAACATTTATTCATCCCCGACACTGCTTCATTTGGACTTTTTGCAATAATAATTATTGCAATGCTCTTTTCAAATACTGATATCTTTCCATACTTATTTGCAGCCTTTGTTGTACCTTCTATTTTATTTGCATTAAATTTACTTACCAAAGGAAAAGGAATGGGCCTAGGAGATGTAAAACTAGCATTACCAATTGGATTATCGCTTGGGCCAAAATTGGTTATTCCTTGGTTAATGCTATCTTTTGTAGTCGGTGGGGTGTTTGGTGCATTTTTACTATTATCTAAAAACGCCAAATTAAAAGATAAAGTTGCATTCGGGCCATTTCTAATAATTGGCTATTTGTTAATACTCGTCACTGGTGAGAAAATATTACTATTATTTAATTTTTAAATGAAAATACTAAACTTCACAAAAAATGAACTAAAGGCACTTGGTGTTATTTTCTTAAGTTTATTTGTATTCATGTATATAAGTTATGGAAATTCACTTCAAAAATCTCGTGATGTCCAAAGGAAAAATGATGTCAGAGATGTTGCAAATTCGCTTGAGGCATTCCATAAAAAGTATAATTTCTACCCTTCCTCTCAAGATGGAAAAGTTGTTGGTTGTAATCCAGTGGTCTCGTCAGATGGAAAACAAATACAATTGTCAGTTTGTGCTTGGGGAGAAAAAACAGACGCACTTGAAAATTTAAGAGTTGATCCCCTATCAAAATATGGAAGAGAATATTACTATCTTTCATCAGGAACCAGATTTCAAATATATGCTAGTCTAGAAAATCAAAAAGAAGCAGAATTTAATCAAAAAATAAACGTAAGAAACTTAAAATGTGGCAATAAAATCTGCAATTTTGGCTTATCCTCAGGTGATACTCCACTTGATATGACTATCGAGGATTATGAATATAAGTTAAAATTGGAAAGAGATAAAATTTACCAACAGCAAGCAGACGAACTTGAAAAATTAAAAAAGAAAAATAAAAAATAAATGAAAAAAACTGCCCAAGGATTTACTATTTTAGAATTACTAATCGTAATTGCAATAATTGGAGTTCTTGCTTTAATCCCTATGATAACTTTAGTTGGTGCCCCTAAAAAAACTAGAGACGCAAGGCGCCAATCAGATCTCAAACAGTATCAAAATGCAATTGAAATTTATGCAGCCAAAAATAATTCTTATCCAACCCAAGCCGCAACTATTAATGCAATAACTTTGTGTGGTGGGTCAGCCCCCTTAGGTGCAATACCATGCGTTGACGATCCAAACACTGCAAGGCATTACAGATATAATTCTTCAGCTAATCAATATGTTTTATGGGCACAGCTTGAGTCCTTTAATCCTGCACAGTACTTTGTGGTTTGTTCAAGTGGAAAAGTTGGAAACACCCCAACTAATCCAAATCCATCAGGAGGAGCCTGCCCAATATGAAAAAAACTCGCTTAGGTTTCACATTGATGACGAAGTCAGAGGGTTTTACCCTCATTGAACTCCTAATTGTTATTGCAATTATTGGATTATTAATTACTATCTCACTTTTTGGATTGCAAGGAGCCAGAGAATCAGCTCGTGATAGTAAACGAAAAGCTGATTTAGAAATAATTAGATCTGGTCTAGAGCTTTATAGATCAGACTGTAATAACTATCCAGCTGCACTCCCATCGGTTGGAAGCACTCTATCAGGTGGTGGTACACCGGCTAATTGTTCTGGATCATATATTGGAGCAGTCCCAGGGGACCCAACAGTCGGTAAAAACTACAGATATGCACGAGTTGGAAGTACATATGAGCTTTGTGCAAGTTTAGAAACTCAAACTACAACAAATGTAACTTGTGGCGGATCTTCAAATTGTGGATCATCAAGTTGTAATTACAAGGTTGTCTCACCATGAATATGAAAATTAAAAGTGGTTTCACATTGATTGAATCCCTAATTGTTATATCAATAATTGCACTGTTAGTCTCAGCAGGAGTTTTAAGCTATCGACAGTTTGCACTTCGCCAACAAGTCGAATCAAATATCAGAAATTTAGTCGAAGATTTAAAAATTATTCAAAAATTATCTTCAAGTGGAAATAAAACTGCACCAGGATGCACTGGAGTATTAGATGGTTATGTCTGGGCTCCAGCAAATTGTAACGGATCAAATTGTAGAAGTTATGAAACAAAAGTTCGTTGTAATCAAACAACAAGTTTAACGCCACTCAAAAGAGTTGATTTTCCTACCAATTTAACTCTGATCGTAGGTGGTGTTCCCACAGGTGGAATAATATTTAAATCACTTGAACAAGGTACAAATATTCCAACAGGTTCAATAGGTACTCAAATTACAATTCGCGATTCAGTAAGCAATTATTCGCGAACAGTTACGGTGACAAATACAGGAGAAATTGAATAATGAAAAATAAACATGGTCAATCATTCTTTGAATTAATAGTTGCAGTGGGAATAGTTTCGCTTGTAGTTGTAACTTTAATTACACTGGGCACAATATCAGTTAAAAATTCAACATTTTCAAGAAACAAAACAGTTGCAGGTAGACTTGCTCAAGATGCCATGGAATGGCTTCGTCAAGAAAGAGATACAAGTTGGCTTACTTTCTATTCCCATCAAGGAGTTTGGTGTATTAATTCCCTTTCTTGGAGTATTCAAGGAAATTGTGGCAATCAGGTAATAAATCAAACAATATTCTCAAGAGAAGTTACACTTCAAAGATCCAATGCTCAAAGTATGCAAGTATCAGTAAAAGTAAGTTGGCCAGAACCAGGTGGAACTAAATCAGTTACAATAGAAAATGTTTTAACAGATTGGAAATCTCAATGAAAAAATTAAAATCAGGATTCACGATAATTGAACTTCTAATAGTAATCGTTTCATTTTCAGCAATTTTTGTAATTTCAACTCAGGCGGTTGCACAATCATTAAAAAGTATTAGAAAAGTCGATGCAAGTTCAAAAGTTCGGTCAACTGCAGATAATGCAATCGGATCAATAACAAGAAAGTTGCGAGTAGCTCGTACAGCAACATGTACAACTTCAAGAAGAGTCGATTTTGTTGATGAAAATAAAATATCTTCATTCTTCAGTTGTGAGAATGTTGGTGTTGGTGGATATATTGCTTCGGGATCAGCCATTCTTACAAGTGATGAGATTGATGTCGTTGAATGTAATTTTACTTGTTCTAGTACTCCCAGTTCACCAACTAATGTGGCAATAAGTTTCAAATTTAGAAAAGCGCAATCAACTTCAACTGAAATCACTGAAATAACTGCTGCAAGCTCAGTAACCCTTCGAACATATTGACCAAATATAGTGACTCATCTAGACTAATGTAATGCCCAATTTAAAAAACAAACAAAGTGGCCAAGCTTTATTGGTAGTTTTAATGGTTATTGCTGTCGTAGTAATTGTTGCAGCCTCAGCTATTTCCCGTTCCGTATCAGATGTGTCAATCACGTCTCGAGAAGTTGATTCACAACGAGCTTTCTCAGCAGCTGAAGCTGGAGTTGAAAGTGCACTTTTAGTTGGAAATACTCAAGCCACGCTCCCTAATCAAGAAGCCAGCTATAACGCTACAGTTGCAACATTTGCTGGAAATTCCAATCAATATGTTCACCCATCAGAACTTTCAAATGGTGATACTGCAACAATTTGGTTTGTATCAAAAGATGTAAACGGCAATCCTACATGTTCAGGTCAACCTTGTTTTTCAGGGCAAAGATTAAGTATTTGTTGGGGTAGACAAAAAACATACAATAATCCACAAACAATTCCCGCAGCTGAAATCACAATGTTTTACGCACGTCCAGCATTTGCCTATTCTAATCTACAAAGATCAACTATCGCAGCAGATCCTAACGCAGCTCGAAGAGTAACTAATTCATATAAAGATATAGATTCAGGAAATTGTACATTAAATGGTCAAGGCTTCGCCTTTAAAAAGACGATTGCGCTTGGTAATTCAGGTTCGCTTGATAGCTTTGGTATTACTCCCCCAATTTCAAATGGTGTTCCAATTTTTGCTCGAGTCACATTGCGTTATAACACTGACGAACCATATTCTTTAGGAATTGATGTAAATGGTCAAGGAACACTTCCAGCTCAAGGCGATAAAATAACTTCAAGTGGAAGCTCAAATAACGCAACAAGAAAAGTAGAAGTATATAATCTCTACCCTGATCATCCACCAATTTTCGATTCAAGTATTTTTACAGAAGGGTCAATATCAAAATGAGTTTAGGACTAGATTTAGGAAGACAAACAATAAAAGCAGTAGAGCTAACTCAAGGCAGAGCAAAACCTGTCCTTAAAAATTGTGGTGTAATTGGACACAATTTTGGAGGAATAGAAAATTTCAAAGATGAAAAAAGTATTGCAAATTACGCAGGAACAATTAAAAAATTACTAAATGATGCAAAAATTAGAGAAAAAAATGTTTCAATCTCAATTCCAGAATATGAAGTTTTTACAAGAACAATAAAATTCCCGATGCTTTCAGAGCAGGAAATCTCAGCAGCCATCAAATGGGAAGCTGAAGAATACATTCCAATGCCTGTGGCAGAAGCCATAATTGAACACCAAATAATTGAAAAAGTAGATACAGGAAGTGGCCAAGAAGTATTAGTTCTTTTAGTTGCAGTTCCAAAATCCACAGTTGAACAATATATTAAGGTAGCATCAGTTGCAGGATTGAATGTGGTTGGAGTTGATACTGCAATGATATCTTCATCAAGATCGCTTTCAATTGGATTACAAGAAGATGTAATCATCGTTGATATGGGTAATCATTCAACAGATATTGCAATTGCAAAAAATGGCCAACTAGCTCTCTCCCGTTCATTTCCAACAGCAGGAGCAGCATTTACTCGAGCAGTGGCTCAAACTTTAAACAGTAATGAAGTTCAAGCAGAAGAATACAAAAAAACATATGGATTAGATCCAACTCAGCTTGAAGGTAAAATCGAAAAAGCACTAACACCTATATTTAAAGTAGTTTCAGATGAAGTTAAAAAATCAATGCATTATTTCCAATCAGAAACAAATGGACAAATGCCAGCAAGTTTATTATTAGTTGGTGGATCAGCAGGTTTACCAGGAGTTATTCCAGCTTTCTCAAGGATGTTAAATATTGAAGTTTCAGTTGGAAATCCATTCCAGTCAATTGAGGTTGATAAAGAAAAGTCAGAAACGCTCAAAAATTTCATGCCACTTTATTCTCAAGCTGCAGGGTTAGCCTTGCGTTTCGATTAAAAAATGCAAAAAATAAATTTAATTCCAACCAGATCTGGTTCAGGCACAAGTGGTAAATTAACAGGTAGATTATCAAGCTTAAATTCTTTTTTTCTAGTTATTTTTATAATTTCAGTTGCGGCATATGTAATTGTTACTTTGAAATCAAAAGATGATATGAGTAAAGAATTGGTATTGCAAAATAATTTAAAATCTTCAATCACAGCACTACAAGAGACTGAAAATCAAATTGTCTTTTTAAGAAACAGAATCAATCTTGCTCGCTCTGCAATTGATTCAACACCAGTAAATATTAATCCCAAAAAATTATTAACTTTAGTTTCAAGTTTTCCAGCAGATACTCAAATTACACAATTTGATAACACACTAGCTTCTGCCGATTTTGTAGTTAATACTCCAAATCAAGAAGTTGTTAAATCGTTTGTTGATTCACTCAAAAAGGATGAAAATTATAAAAATATTTTCATTAAATCAATTACTTACAATGTACTAACAGGATACTCAATTACAATATCACTTTCAGAATGAAAAATAATCTTACATTTCAAATTATTGTCTTAATTGCATTGGTTTTGGCAATCGGGATTAGTGCATTTACTACATTGAATAAATTCACTCAATCATCGAGCGAGTTTTCCACAGTTCATCAAGAAACTTTAGCGCTTGATCAAAAAGCTAGAACTTTAACAAGGTTCAAAGGCGAAAATCTAAATGAAGTCGGCATTGATGCGCTGTCAGCTTTACCTTCAAGTGTTCCACTGGTTGGCTTGCTCGCAAAAACAAGAACTTTTGCTCAAGAAGAATCTGTCTTGATTCAAGATGTAAGAGTAAACGGTACAAGACAAGCAATATCTGATACTGGATTAAATAGTGTCGATTTCGAAATAACTGTTACTGGAAATTATCAAGGTCTTTTAAATTTTGCAAACAAAATGAACCAAAGCTCACCAATGTCCACAATTCAAAATATCAAAATCGATGGTAAAGAACCTGCTCGTGGAGTATTTAATATCACAGGATATTATGGAGATTTGCCAAAAAACCTTCCATCAATCACTGAAGCAATTCCACCACTAAGCCAGGATGAAGAAGATATTTTAAATAAATTGAAGTTATTAGTTAAACCTTTTGTTGCGGTTGATGTTGCTCCTCAATTAGGACTTGGAAGATTGGATCCTTTTTCTCAGTGAAGTAATTAACTAACCTTATTTCTCAACAACATTAAGTCTTACTGTCTTTTTATCTAAAACTCCTTTAATTGAAGCAATTTTTCTTAAATTCTTAATGGTTTTACCTTGTTTTCCAATAATCAAACCAACAACACTTTGTGTCGCTGTGATTGTGATGACAACTTCGTGATCATTTGATTCCTCGTTAACTTCAAAGTTTTCGCTGCCAGCAATCTCGCCTACTAAAAATTCCATTAAATTTTTCATATTAAGCTAGTAATTTAGAAACACCTCGGGAAATTTGAGCTCCCTTTTTGGTCCATGAAGTAATACCATCTTTATTAATGCTCATTTGCTTAGATTTTGGATGCCAGTAGCCTAGATTTTCAAGATACTCTCCTTGAATCTTGTTTTTATGTTCAGTGGCAACAATCCTAAAAAAAGGATCATTTCTTTTACCATATTTTGCTAACCGAATTATTACCATAATGTGAAATTCTACTATTTTTTGCCTAATTTTTCAAGGGCAGACTCTGCAGCCTTCTGTTCAGCCTCACTTTTACTCTTTCCAGCCCCCTCACCGAAGGATTTACCATCAACTTCAACCTTCACTAAAAATTCTTTAGCATGATCGGGGCCAGATTCTGTAATTAAACTATATCGAGGTGTAGACATTCCTTGAGCCTGAACTTCCTCCTGAAATCGACTTTTGGCGTCTTTTAGTGGCAAACTAACCTTTTCTTGAACTTGAGATAGTATATTCTCAGTTATAAACTGCTTTGCAGCCTCTATTCCTTGGTCAATAAAAATTGCACCAATCATAGCCTCGACCGTATCAGCTAAAAGTGAATTATTATTTCTTCCTCCTCCTTCGTCCTCTCCTCTTGAAAGAAAAAGAATTTTACCAATTTCAAGTTTATTGGCCACATCAGATAAATTAACTGTATTTACAAGATTAGCTCGAAGTGCAGTCAAATAGCCCTCCTCTTTTAATGGAAATTCTCGAAAAATAGAATCTGAAACAATATATTCCAATATTGCATCTCCCAAAAATTCCAATCTTTCATTTGAAGTTCGTTTTCCCTTATTTTCATTCACCCATGATCTATGAGTCAAAGCTTGCTCAAACAATGCTTTGTCAATAAATTGGTTTTTAATATTTTCAAGAACTTTGCTCATTTTCAGTTGGAGTTGCTGCTTCTTCAGCTGGAGTTGCTGCTTCGCGCTTTTTAAGTATTGATCCCAAAACTCCATTTACAAATGAAGAAGATGATTCTGCTCCAAACTCTTTTGCAAGTTCAACAGCCTCATCAATTACCACTTTTGGTGGAGTATCGGTAAAAAATAATTCATATGAAGATAAACGTAAAATTGATAAATCAGTTTTGTTTAATTTATCAATTGGCCACTCCGGTGCACTTTCACGAATCAAATTATCCAAAAATTCAAATTTTTCAATAACTGGTTTGGCATCTTCGATCATTTCCTGGGGATTAAATGAATATGCAAAAAGATTTTTGATAATCTCTCGTCTTCTTTGGTGTCGTGGATCGCTTGCTGATTTCATGTACTAGATAAAACTTGTTATGCGCTTTTTTTGTAAAAACCACAAAAGCCACATGCAGTGTGAGGGAATCTTAATTTTCCACAATTTTCGCATTTAACAAATCCAGGCATAGATAATTTGATTGATAATCTTCGTCTTCCTGATCGTCCTCTTGTATGTTTTTTCTTTGGTACTGGTGCCATAGACTAATATTGTACCACGCAAAATCATTAATTTGAAGCCAGTTGTTTATTTTTGAGAAATTTAAAGAAATCTTCATAATTTTGAGGGTTTTTAAGTATTTCCTTTGCCTGTTCTCTTGATTGTTTAATTAAATCAATATCGTCCCATCTGGCGATTTTAAGTTCATTGTATCCCGATTGCTTTGTTCCAAATATCTCTCCAGGTCCACGCCTCAATAAATCTCTTTCAGCGAGTTTTCTTCCATCCACTTCATTCTTAATTATCTCCAATCTTTCAACTGCAGTTTCCGATTTTGAATCACTAAACAACATACAATATGATTTTTTCGATCCTCTTCCCACTCTTCCTCTAAGTTGATGAAGCTGTGCAAATCCAAATCTTTCAGCACTTTCAATTGCAATTATTGTAGCGTTTGGAATATCAATACCAACTTCAACAACAGATGTCGAAACCAAGATATTTGTTTTACCGGTTTTAAAGTTATAAATAGCCTGTGATTTATCATCATTGCTCATTTTTCCATGCAATAAACCTAATTTGTAATCTTTAAAAATCTTTTTTAATTTTTCGAATTCCTGTTTTACAGATCGCACATCTGTCATCGTTTCACTTTCCGAATCCTCAATTAAAGGGCAAACAATAAATACTTGTGTTTTATTAGTTTTAATTTGATCATCAATCCACCGATAAGCAGCAGTACGCTTTATTGGAGGAACTATCCAAGTTGAAATTGGAACTCTATTTTTTGGTAATTCATCAAGTGTAGAAATGGACAAATCACCATAAAGAGTCAGAGCGACTGTTCTAGGAATTGGTGTTGCAGTCATAGTTAAAATATTTGGAGTCATTTTTGATTTTGTTGCCTTGTCCATTATTTTTGCTCTTTGAGCCACTCCAAATCTGTGTTGTTCATCAACAACTATAAATGCACATTTTTCAAATATGGTATTTTCAGATAAAAGTGCATGTGTTCCAACATATAAATCAATTTTTTCATTTTCATCAATTTTACTTTTTGATGTAACAAGTCCCACTTTCATCCCATACTTATCAAATAATTTTGAGTACGTTTCAAAATGTTGCTGTGCAAGAATCTGAGTTGGTGCTAAAACTATACTTTGGTATCCAGATAAAAAACTAATTAAAATTGCGGTTGCGGATACAATTGTTTTTCCACTTCCAACGTCACCCAGTAATAGTCTATTCATGGGAATTTCATTTGTTAAATCAGTTAATATTTCATCAACTGATCTCTTTTGTGATGGAGTTAATTCATAACCTAAATTATCAATAAATTCACTCAATTTTTCTTTATCAATTTTTAATTTGTAACTTTTTGTATTTTTAATCCAATCATTTTTCCTTTTTTCTCTAGAAATTGAAAGTTCCAAAAGTTCATCATAAGCAAGTCGTTGTCTTCCACTTTCAGCATCCTCCAAATCCTTTGGGAAATGAATCTTTTTAAGAGAATTTAAAAAATCAATATTTAGGTTTTGTGGAATTAAATCTAAATTAAAATAGTCAATTTTTATTTTATTATTTTCAAATAAATTAAGTGCGTTTAACAATATTTTTCTAAGTCTCTTTGAACTAACTCCCTTGGTTTCGGAATAAACCGGAACAAGTCTTCCAGTCTCAGTATAAAATCCTTGATTAATTTTCTCCCAATGAGGTGAAAAAAAAGCTAACTTTTTCTTCCAAAATGATGCACTTCCAGATATTTTAATTTCCTCACCAACTGGAATACTTTTTATTATGTATGGCTGGGAAAACCAAATTGCTTTAATTTCACTTACGCCATCACTAAGTGTAAAAAGCTGAATATTTTTACCATTTTTTGTATAAACATTTTGTGAATCAACAACGCTTACTTTAAGTGTTGCATTTTCGTTAGCTCTTAATTCTCGAATTGATTTTTCAGATCTAAAATCAATATATCTGCTTGGCAAATGTAAAAAAAGCTCGTAAATATTATTAATTTGCAATTTAGACAAGGTCTCCTTCATACTAACCCCAACGCCAGGAATGTTTGTGACTGATCCAAAAATATCCATTATTTATTTTTAAAAATTAATTGCCAAAAAGTAGATATGGCAAAAGAGGTACAAATGTCATGCCAACCAAAACTATTCCAGCAATAATAACCAAAACCTTTACTAAAAATTTTTTCCTGGTTGGTTTAAAATTAGAGTCTTTCATTTTGAGTTTGTTAAAATATATTGTAGCATTAAACTATATCAAAATCCGTTTATTATGAAAAATTTAGATTTATCCTTTCTAACAAATAACTTAAATACTCCACTCAAACGATCAAGGTTTTTTCTTTTTCTTTCAAAATTTACTTTTATATTTTCTTGTTTCGGGTTATTGGCTGCACTGATTACATTCACTTTTCTCGCTGCAAATCTCCCCTCACCTGAAAAAGTAGTACGAAGAGAAGGTTTTTCCTCAAAAATTTTAGATAGAAATGGTAAAACTTTATATGATCTTTCCTACTCAGGCGAAAAGCGCACTCCAGTTAAATTAACTGATATGCCACTTTACCTGCGTCAAGCAACAATATCCGTTGAAGATAAAAATTTCTACAGCCATCCAGGTTTTGATGTTAGAGGATATATGCGGGCAATTTTTAACATTATAACCAAAGGAAAATTGCAAGGTGGGTCAACTTTGACTCAACAACTAGTAAAAATAGTTTTATTAACCCCAGAGAGAACAATAGTTCGAAAAATTAGGGAATTTGTTTTAACTATTCAAATCGAAAGTAGATATTCTAAAGATGAAATTTTGCAAATGTATTTAAATGAAGCCCCATATGGCGGTCCTGCTTGGGGAGTTGAGGCGGCCTCTGAAATGTATTTCAATAAACCAGTCAAAGATTTAAACCTAGTTGAATCAGCATTTCTGGCTGGTCTTGTGCAGCGCCCATCATACTACTCTCCATTCACAGGTGAAGATAAAGGGTATATTCAAAGAACTAAAACTGTTCTTCGAAGAATGCAGGAAGATGGATATATAAATGAAACACAGGAAAAAGATGCATCCTCGGATATTGAATCATATGTATTTGCATCTCGCGCAGCAAGCTTTAAAGCTCCACATTTTGTGCAATATGTACAAAAATCTCTAGCAGAAAGGTATGGTGAAACAGTTTTGGAACAAGGTGGATTAACTATTACAACCACTCTTGATTTAGATCTTCAAGAAAAAGCAGAAAAAATTGTTTCTGAAGAAGTTAAAAAAGCTACAAAATTAGATATTTCAAATGGTTCAGCAGTTGCAGTTAATCCTCAAACTGGTGAAATCCTAGCAATGGTGGGCTCAAAAGATTTTAATGACAAAAATTACGATGGTCAGTATAACGTAGCTACAGCACTTCGCCAGCCTGGTTCTGCAATCAAGCCAATTACCTATGCTCAAGCCTTAAGGGATGGCTTTACAGCATCAAGCTTGATAATGGATGTTCCAACAGTATTTAAAGTCGGTCAGGGCCAGCCTGATTACACTCCAGTAAATTATGATGGCAAATTTAGAGGCCCGGTTCAATTAAGATTTGCATTGGGTAATTCACTAAATATTCCTGCAGTTAAATTAGTTGCCAAGCTGGGAATTAAAAATGTTTTATCACTCGCCTATGATTTAGGTCTAAATTCTCTGCCTCCAACAAAAGAGACATTGTCTCGAGTTGGATTGTCAGTAACCTTGGGTGGCGGTGAAGTAAAACTTTTAGAATTAACTGAGGCATATTCAGCTTTTACAAATGATGGCTTCAGAGTTGATCCAACTGCAGTCTTGAAAGTTGTTGATAATAATGGAAAAGTATTGGAATCCAAAAAACCAGAAAAAGCAAAAAGAATTTTATCAAGTGAAGATAGTTACATTATCTATGATATCTTGTCAGATAATAATGCAAGACTAGAAACTTTTGGTCCAAATTCACTACTTAATATTCCAAATCGAAAAGTTGCTGTCAAAACAGGTACAACAAACGATAAAAGAGATAATTGGGCAATCGGTGGTGATCAAAATGTAATGATCGGAACTTGGGTTGGAAATAATAATAATTCACCAATGAAAGGTGTCGCGTCCGGTGTATCAGGTGCCTCTCCAATTTGGAGAAGAATAGTTCTTGAAGCTTTAAAAGATAAATCTACAGATCCAATTACAAGACCAGATGGAGTCGTTGAAATTGATGTTGATAAAGTTTCAGGTTTTAAAGCACATGATGGTTTGCCATCTCGAACTGAAATTTTCAAAAAAGGCACAGAGCCAGGTGAAGATCAAACTCATTTATTCTTAAAGCTTTGCAAAAATGAAAATAAGTTAGCCACCCCATCTGATGTTGCAGGATTCAATTACAACCAAAAAGAGTACTTTATATTTAAAGAAAGTGATCCATTATCTGTCGATCCAAACCTTTGGCAAAAAGGTATTGATGATTGGATTGCAGGCCAAGCCCAAGATAATTACCATCCACCAACTGAGTTTTGTTCAGGTAGCAATCCAATAAACGTTGAATTTGTAAGTCCTCGTGACAGAGATTCCAATGTGCCAAGTAATTTCAAAATCAGAATTTCAGCTGAGTCAACAATTGATATCGCAATTTTAGAGCTCGAAATTGATGGAGTTAAAGTCAGATCTTTCTCTGATTTGCCATATGAATTTGATGCAAGTTTAGAAAATGGAGTTCACACAATTCGAGCAATTGCCTATGATGCACAAGGAAAATCATCAGACAGAAAAATTACAATTGGTGTTGGAGTTGCCTGGGATTTTAGTGCTACTCCTAATCCTTAAATCAAATTAATATCTTCTTTTGATAATAATTCAAGAATTTCTGCTCTAATTACTTCCACATCTTTATTGGTTAATGTTTTATCTGGATTTTGATACCAAATTCTAAAGGTTTGTTTATCTGCGTATGAATCCAAATAAGAGACATTTGAAACATTATTTATTGTTGATATTTTAGAAACAATATCCCCTATTAAAATATTTTTTGGGTTAACAATTGTTAAATCTTCAACTTGTGCTGGAAACTTTGATGGTTGCACGAAAGCTCTTGATTTTTTAGGTGTGTGCATTAATTGCAAAACATCAAATTCAAATGAAATTTTGTTTTCCATATACTCTATTTGTCCAATTTTTTTGTTATTAGCTTTAAAGATTATTTTTTGATCAGAATATTCAATTTGATAATCAATAAAAAGTTTTTCAAGAAGTGTAAGTATTATTCCCTTTGCGAGAGATAATTCATAATTTGCAAAAACACCGGCCACAAAAGTTATTTCATTTGGTAATTTGTTTTTAACTGGCACATAAATATTTGCAATTTCAAATAGTAAAAACTTTTCATTGTTATCTTTTTTCAAGTTCTCATTTACCGCCATGGTTAGTGATGGAATCAATGATTGTCTCAAAAAAGCAGAGTCAGATCCCAGTGGATTAATTAATTGCAATGAATCTTTTGCTGTCATTTCTTGTGACACTAAAGAAAATGTATATACTTCATACCCTCCAGAATTCACAAGTATTTCTCTAATTTTTCTCTCAAAATCAAAAATCGATTCGCCTGATTTTTCAATATAATTACTTTTCATCAAAACACTAGGTAGATTGTGATAACCATAGATTCTTGCAATTTCTTCAACCAAATCCCAGCCAAATGAAACATCATTGCTTCTCCATGATGGAACTGTTGCAGTAAGTGCGGATCCTTTCCAAGAAACCAAAAATCCAAGCCCAACTAAAATATTTGTAATTTCTTTATTCGAAATTGATACTCCTAAATATTTATTAATATATTCGCTAGTTGTTGTAACTTTTTTTGCAACTGGTTTTTTAGGATAAATATCCAAAATTTGAGCTTGCGCCTTTCCTCCAGTCAGACCTTCAAAAAGATCAATAGCACGGCCAATTGCGCCGCTTACAAGTTCTGTATCAAGCCCTTTTTCAAAGTAAGTTGCAGCTTGAGTTCTGTGAGCCAATCTCATTGAAGTTTTACGAATATTCACAGGATTATATGTTTGTACAAAAATTAAAACATTTTTAGTAGTTTTTGAAATTGCAGAATTTGCACCGCCCATTATTCCTGCTAAATCAATAATCTCTCCATTTCCGTCTTCAATAATAATGTCACCACTTGAAAGTGAGTGTTTTTGACCATCAAGAGTTGTAATTGATTCTCCCTTTTTTGCTTCTCTCAAAATCATAGTTTGTTTTCCTATTTTGTCCCAATCAAAAGTATGAACTGGTTGTCCATATTCAATCATTATGTAATTTGAAATATCAACAATATTATTAATTGATCGAATTCCAACAGCTTCCAATCTTTCCTTTATATAACTTGGGGATTCAGTAACTGTTACATCATTAATTAAAACTGCACTAAATCGAGGGCACAATTTTGAATCAACACTGGCTTTTAAATACTTAGTAGTTTTTGAGAATTTACTCTTTGAATATTTCATAGGTGGCTCACAAATTGCAGCAACACCAGCTCGTTTAAGAACCAATGCAGTTTCTCGAGCAAGACCCAAAACGCTTGCACAATCGATTCTATTTGTTGTCACCTCAACGTTGTAAATTGAATCTTTCTTAAATTGTGTGATTTTTTCAATTGAAACAGATGCTTTTGAAACCTCAGTTGCAATCCTCTCAGGAGTTACCTTAGTTTTCAAAAAATCTCGAAGCCATGAATCTGGTATTAGTACATCCATATTTTAAAGTTGTTTTAATATTTTTAAATCAGTTGAGTACAAAAGTCTAATATCCGGAACTTTAATAATTGATTTCATCATATAATTTCTCTCCACGCCCCATCCAAAAGCAAATCCACTATATTCTTTTGGATCAATACCTCCATTTTTAAGCACATTTGGGTGCACCATTCCAGCTCCGCCAATTTCCAACCAACCACTTTTGCAAAGTTTGCATCTATCTCCATTTGCAAGTTTTCCACTACCACCACACACTCCACAAGAAATATCAACTTCAAAAGAAGGCTCAGTAAATGGAAAATGGTATGGTCGCAGTCTTGTTTTGCGCCCTACTCCAAAAAATTGATTAGCATAATAATCCAAGGTTCCCTTTAAATTAACAATAGAAATATCTCGATCAACTACAAGCCCTTCAAACTGATGAAACATCGTCAAATGGGATACATCAATTTGTCTTCTATAGCATTTTGCAATATTTATCATTCTAATTGGAGGATTTTTTACTCTATTCATCTCTCGCACCTGCCCGCTTGATGTATGTGGAGTCAAAAGCATTGCACCATACTTGGAATTTTCCTTACTACTTACAAAAAATGTTTCCCAATCATCACGGGCTGGGTGATTATCAGAAAAATTTAATGATCCAAAAGAAAACCAATCCCATTCAACTTCAGGATAACGTACTCTTTCAAATCCAATTTTTTCAAAGATCGCTGAAATTTCTTCAATAGCACGGCTAACAATGTGAGTTGATCCAATCTGTGGCATTGTGGCAGGTATTGTTAAATCAATTTTTTTATTCTCCTGAAGTTTAGATCGCTGTGCCTGAATTTCTTCTTCAATTGTAAGTTTTGTTTGATTGATGGCTCGCCCAGCCTCACGTTTTTGCTCAGCTGGTAAATCCTTAAGTTTTTTAATTAATTCATTTATTTGCCCATTTCTGCCCAAAAAATATATTTCGATTCTATCCAAATCAGAAAGTGTTGTGGCATCAGTGATCTCTCCAATTGCTAAATTACTTATTCTTCGTGCTTCGTCAATCATGGTATTAAGGCTATTGTAGCAAAAAAAGAATCAAAAAAATTAAGATCTTTTGGTTTTTGAAGTTAATTATTTAACTTTGGAGATAATCTCGCTGAAGGTTTTAGGGTCTGCTATTGCAATATCTGACAAAATCTTTCGATCAAGTTCGATATTTGCTTTTTTAAGTTTATTAATTAAAACGCTATAACTCAATCCATTCTCGCGAGCTGCTGCTGTTAATCTAATAATCCACAAAGATCTCAAATCTCGTTTTCGAAGTTTTCTTCCGTGGAATGCATATTGTCCAGCATGCAAAACAGCCTCAATTCCAGCTTTAATCCTGCGTCGACCAGCATTCTTATAGCCTTTTGTAAGCTTTCTAATTTTTCTATGTTTTTTAGCTGCTAATGATTTTACTCTTGCCATATTTTATTTATTTAGCTACAACTTCAGTTTTAGCCAACCTCTCTTTTTTAAGTCCAAGCGCTTTTCTCATTTTCTTTGCATAATAACCAGTCAAAACGACACTGTGTTTTAAGTTTCGTCTTGCACGTCTTGATTTTGAAGCCTTCAAGTGGCTAGTAAAAGATCTTCTTCTCAAGAATTTGCCATTCTTGGTAATTTTTAATCTCTTAACTATTGATTTTTTGATTTTCATCTTTGGCATTTTCAATATTTCCTTTCTTTTGTGATCTGGGCGATAT
Source organism: uncultured Gammaproteobacteria bacterium (assembly GCA_964524515.1). Lineage (GTDB taxonomy): Bacteria > Patescibacteriota > Microgenomatia > UBA8517 > UBA8517 > CAZGEA01. Next base: position 117,437 of record CAZGEA010000001.1, read on the forward strand.
TATCATAAAAAGCTGTCTTCCCATAAATTTAGGTACAACATCTATATGTGCTTTCTCACCTAGCTCTCGGGCAACTCTCGCTAATATCTCGTAACCAAATTGTTTACTTGATAGCTGATTTGATCTGAAAACAACAACTACTTTAACTTTGTTTTTGTCTGCCAAAAACTCATTAATTCTATTAAGCCGTGTTTCGTAATCATTCGCAGCTATAAATGGAGAAAATCTGATTTCTTTTAATTCTCCACCTTTTTGCTTTTGGCTTTCAGCTCTCTCCTTTTTCTCAAGCTGGTACTTAAATTTTCCTATTTGAATAGATTTAACAACAGGAGGCATGGCTTGTGGTGCAATTTCAATTAGGTCGTTCCCCTGCTCTTTTGAGACTTTTAAAGCCTCAATTGTGCTCATAACTCCTATTTGTTTTCCTTGCACATCAAGTAAGCGCACCTGTGGTGCTTTTATCTGTTCGTTAACTCGGTAACCGCTTAATTTATTCAAGGCTGACATTTGGTATTGTACACGAGATTTAAAATATCTTCAAATATATAGGTAAAAGTTGATTTTAATTATATCCTCTAGTATAATGCCACATACGTCTTTTTTCACCTCTAAATGAGGCATATAACTCAACAATAATGAATAAATTAGATATAATTATCCCAGTAAAAAACGAGGAAAAATCAATAAAAGAATTGGCTTTTCGTATTCAAAAGTCCTTATCCAGGGCAAATATTAGCTATTCAATGATTTTTGTGGATGATCATTCAACAGATGCCACGGAAAGTGAAATAAGAAAGCTCATCAATATATATCCTGTAACATATCATTTAAAAAGAGGCAAACCTGGTAAAGCAACAAGTATTATTGAAGGCTCTGCTTTGGGCGATGCTCCATTTGTCGCTATGATCGATGGTGATTTGCAGTATCCTCCAGAAGCACTTCCTGAATTGTATAAAATAGCTCAAGAAAATGGAATTGCAATTGCAGATCGAAAAAAGAAAAAAACATCCGCTTTGCGTCAATTTATTTCAAACATAAACAAAAAAATATTCGCACAAGGGCTGTTGGGAATCAAAGCTGATGTCCAATCAGGACTAAAAGTCTTTTCAAGAGAAATATTAACTCATCTTGATATTAATTCAATAACACCTTGGACATTTGATATTGCCCTTTTGGCAACTGGGAAAGATTTAGGCTTCACAATCGGATCATTCCCTATCGAATTTGCAGAAAGAGAATTTGGATTTTCAAAAATAAATGTTTCAAGAGCATCAATGGAAATTGGAATGCAGGCAGTTAAACATAAATTTAGAGCTAAAAAGATTTACAATATTAGGCCAGTTGACAAATCCAAAATAAATTCAGGAGTTGCATATAAAGGAAAAAGATTCACGACTCACACTCATTTAGATCACAGTGAAACTGCATTAGTTACATTTACTGATTCACAAAAAGTATTCTTTGCATCAGTCATTTCTATAATTATTGCAGGGTTAGTAATTGCCCCATTTGCCACATTAACTACAATATTAGCCTTAATTACATTTATATATTTTACTGATGTCATCTTTACACTATCAGTTCTTGTTAAAAGTTTGAATTTCCCTCCAGAATTGGTTGAAACAAAAGAGTCAATTGATGCCTTAAACGATAAAAATTTACCAGTTTATACAATATTGTGCCCTCTTTATAAAGAATCTGAAGTTTTGCCAGATTTTATAGAATCAATGCAAGAATTAAATTGGCCAAAAGACAAGCTTGAAGTGCTTCTTCTTTTGGAAGAAAACGACAAAGAAACAATTGATGTTGCACAAAAAACTGATCTTCCAAAATATATAAAGATCGTAATAGTTCCTGATAGTTTCCCTAAGACCAAACCTAAGGCCTGCAACTATGGTTTGCACCATGCAACGGGTGAATATGTTGTGGTTTACGATGCTGAAGACAAACCAGATCCAGATCAATTAAAAAAGGCTTATTTGGCATTCAATAGACTTGGTGCAAAATACTTTTGTGTACAAAGCAAACTAAATTATTTCAACCCAAAACAAAATTTATTAACTAGATTGTTTACAGCTGAGTATTCTCTTTGGTTTGATATAACTTTGCCTGGTTTGCAATCAATTGACAGCGTTATTCCATTAGGAGGAACAAGTAATCATTTCAGAACTGTCAATTTAATCGAAATAAATGCATGGGATCCATTTAACGTTACTGAAGATTGTGATTTAGGAATTAGATTATTTCGTCGAGGCTATAAAACTGCAATTATAGATTCTGTTACTTATGAGGAAGCAAATAGCCAAGTTAAAAATTGGATAAGACAAAGATCTCGTTGGATTAAAGGTTACTTTCAAACCTATTTAGTTCACATGAGGAACCCATTGGAGTTATTGATAGCTCACGGCCCACACGCACTATTATTCCAGCTAATTATAGGAATGAGAATTACATTTTTATTGATTAATCCATTCTTATGGGTCACAACTATCGCCTACTTCACTTTAAGAGCCTATGTAGGGCCTGCAATTGAATCACTTTTCCCACCATTGGTATTTTATATGGCTTCATTTGCATTGGTTGTTGGAAATTTTACATATATCTATAACTACATGATCGGTCTTGCCAAAAGAGGCTCATGGGAATTAGTTAAATTTGTATTTTTAGTACCAATTTATTGGGTTTTAATGAGTATCGCAGCTGTTATGGCTTTGTATCAATTGATAACAAATCCGCATTATTGGGAGAAAACAAACCATGGTTTAAATAAAGGTAAAAAAAATAGTGAACCAAAAAAAGTCATAGCTAAATTTTTCAAACCAGAAAACAAAAAGTTCTCGTTTGATCCAATTAAATTAATAGTAATTAATGCAAATAAAACATTAACTACTGGATCTGTATTAGTCCTTGCATCAATTTTTTCTAATTTCATGAATTTTTTGGTAAGTATTATTCTCGTTCGCTACGCTGATATCTCAGCTTATGCCACGATAAGTGCATTAGGTTCCCTAGTGGGAATTATCCAAATTCCATTTACAGCGCTGTCTCAAACCATAACTTACAAATCAGGTAATTTGTTAGGAAAAATTGGTATTCCTTCAAAATATCTATTAAATATTGAAAAGAAAAAAGCATTCATTCCAGCATTGATGGGTATGATTGGTTGGTTAGTATTTTCTCCAGCGGCATCGATGTTTTTAAATATTCCAATAATAATTATTTTATCAATTACACCTGTTTGGTTTTTTGGAATTTACAATGCAGTCAATGGTGGTTATCTTGCAGGATCTTTAAAGTATTTTCATCTTGCAGTTATGCTTGCAGTTGAAACATCAATTAAAGCTCTATTTATGGCGATAGGCTTGATTTACAAAAATCCAACTTTCCTTTATTTATCAATCCCAGTTTCACTTCTTGCAACATTTTTTCTTGGTAATTTATTTAGTAAAAAAATAAAAGGAAGTGATATCGAAGTTCATATTCCTAAACAAAATAAATTCTTTGCATCAAATTTAGCTTCTCAACTATCTTATGCAATTTTCCTTTCAGGAGATATAATTTTAGCCAAACATTTTTTGCCAGATGAAGCAGCAGGAAAATATATATTGGTTTCAACAATAGGCAAAATTATTTATTTCCTAGGCCATTTATTTGCACAATTTGTATTATCAGTTTCAAGTGTTGATGTTGGTGCAAAATCAAAAAATGCATCCAAAAATTTTGCAAAATTATTAACTGCAACTTCATTTGCTGCAATATCAGGATTTATTGTCTTTGGAATATTTGGTTCATCAACTTTGCCAATTATCTATGGAGCCGAAAGAATTGCTTTAATTGTGCCATATTTAATTCCTTACACACTTGGGATGGCCGCAATAACGATTTCATATGCATTAATTTCATATAACCAATCTCGCAATCGCCACACGGTGTCGGTTATATGTAGTATTTTTGCATTAATAATGATCTGGGCAATATCAGTATCAAATCACACAATTTCATCTGTAGTAAATGCAGTAAGTATTACTGCAATTTTATTCACAGCAACTTTATTACTTACAAATATTATTCAAGATATTAATGCTTTAATTACTCCAAAAGATAAAATTAAAAAAGGGTTAAATATTTTAGTATTAAATTGGAGAGACACGTCTCACAAATGGGCTGGTGGAGCTGAAGTCTTTGTAGATGAAACAATCAAAGTCTGGCTATCACAAGGCCACAATGTCACACTATTTTGTGGTAATGACGGATCACAACTAATAAGAGAAAAGCATAAAAACTATCAAGTTATAAGACGCGGCGGTTTACATTCAAGTTTTATATGGGCATTTATTTATTATATGTTGGAATTCAGAGGCAAATTTGACCTAGTTGTAGAAAGTGATAGTGCACTGCCTTTCTTTACACCTATTTATTCTCGCGCACCAAAGTTACTAATTATTTACCATGTTCATCAAGAGGTATTTGCAAATTACTTATCAAAAAGTAAAGCTAAATTCGCAAGATTTCTTGAAAGAAGATTAATCCCATTATTTTATAGAGGAATAAATATAGTGGCCATTTCTGAATCAACTAAAAATGATTTAGTTAATAAATTAGGTATTAACGAAAGACAAATAGTCATTGTTAATCCAGGCATTAAAAGTGAAGATTACAAAAAAAGTAAAAAAACAAAATATCCAAGTTTCAGTTATGTTGGTAGATTGCAGCATTATAAAAATATTGATGTATTAATTAATGCTTTCGCAATGGTTAAGGCAAAATACTCAAATGCAAAATTATCAATTGCAGGGCATGGTGAGTCAAGAGATCTACTTGAAAAACATGTTAATCAATTAGGTTTAAACGATTCAGTGAAATTTTTAGGAAAAGTCACAGAAGAGAAAAAAATTAAATTACTTGGCCAAAGTTGGGCAGCAGTTCAACCATCTTCTTTTGAAGGCTGGGGAATAACAGTTATCGAAGCAAATGCCACAGGCACTCCAGTTATTGCCTCAAATATCAGCGGACTCAAAGATTCTGTTGTTGATGAAATTACTGGTTATTTGGTCGAAACAAAAAATATCAAAGCTTTTGCTCATGCAATGGAGAAAATAATTAAACACCAAAAGACAAGACAAAAATTAAGTGCAAATGCACTAAATTGGGCATCAAGATTCAGCTGGGAACGTACTGCAAATTTAATTCTATTAGAATCTGGTCATGTAAATAAAATAACAGTTGCAAACGATAGTAATGTATTTGAAATATAAATTATGTATAAACCTAAAGATATTACTATTGGAATAACAACACGCTTCGGTACCCCAAGTGTAATTAAAACCGTGGAATCAATTAGAAATTGTCAATATGGTTCCAAAGTTAAAATTATTATTATAAATGGAGGAGGAAAATATTTAAGTAAAGATCAAAAAATACTTGATAAACTTAATGCTAAAGTCTTTAATCAAAAAGATCAGGGAACTATATCTCAAAAGGTTGAAAAAATAATTAAATTCACCAAAACATCTATCTTGGCAATTACTCAAGATGACATATTGATGAGTAAAAATATAATAATTGATATAACATCTGCTTTTAATTCTAGTACAAAGAATTCAATGATCATGCCGGAAGCAAAGTTTTTAGATCCAATTAATTCCTTTCAGAAAGCAATTAAAGTTGGACGGGAAATTGCAGATACTGTTATCCATGAATGGAACAAAGGTGATAATTTCATATCAATGAATGGTCGTTTTATGGCATTTCAGACAAATTATATTAAAAAGTTCAGATTACCTGAAAATATTGTAAGTTTTGATACTTTTATGTATTTAGAAAATAAAAGGCTCAATGGAAATGTTGTAAGGATTAATACATCATATATAGAACTAAAATCCCCTGTAAATTTTAAAGACCACGCAAAACAAAGCGCCAGATATATGAATACAAAAAATGAGATTCTTGGTTTGTTTCCTGAATTAAGCCCAAAATATTTTCAAATTCCAAAAAATATTTTAATCTATTCAACAATAATTCATGCATTATCAAACCCAGTTTATTTTGTTATCTATTCATATATAAAAATCATGACTATTATTAATTATGAACACTATCAATCAAGTCCTATTTGGGATATCGATATTACTACAAAATTATGATTAATATAATCAAAAAGTATCTAAGTTCAATAATCATATTTGTTTTATGTATTTTGGTTATGGTTTTGACCATGAAAGGTCATCTTGGAAATCCTGATGAAAATATACTTATTGAAAAGTATTGGTCAGAAAATGGCCCTTTTGAATTGTCACCTGATCGAGGTAGGTTTGCCCTCCTTTATTCGATGGTAGAAAATAAATCACTACATTTCTCAATTCCAATTGCCAGGTTTGTGGCACCAGATGTAGCTTATTTTAACAATTCTTATGTTTCACTCTTTGCTCCAACATTATCTTTTATTTTGATACCAGGTTATGTTATAGGAAAAATTTTAGGAGCCTCTCAAATCGGAACATTCGCAGTCATCTCAATTTTTGCCATTTTGAACGTTTTTCTTATTCGCAAAATTGCCTCTTCGTTGGGTGCCAAAGATATATATGCAACTTTGGGTGGTTTAATTTTCCTATTTGCAACTCCCGCTTTTGCTTACAGTGTGTCTTTGTATCAGCATCATGTAACAACATTTTTAATTTTATTATCGATTTATATACTTTTAAAGTTTAATTCGATAGCCGCAGCAGCGGCCGTTTGGGGGTTAACTGCAATATCAATTTCTCTTGATAATCCAAATGCAATATTCATGTTACCAATTGCCCTATATGCCGGTTTTAGGTTAATTGAATTTAGAAAATTAAGAAAAGTATACAAAATTAAATTCAAAGTCCTAGGTGTATTTGCAGTATTTTTTGCACTATTACCAATAGTTCCGTTTCTAATTTATAACGATATAGTAAACGGATCCCCTCTTCAATTATCTGGAACATTGCCTGGTGTTCAGGTAATTTCCCAAAGCGGTGAAGCATTTACTAAAGCAGAAGATGGATCACTAATTCCTTTAAGTGATTCAAAAAGACAAGAAGAAAATTTGAATAAATCTACATCAGGTTTTTTCAGAGCTAGAAATTTGGTAAATGGCATATATACACAAACCGTAAGTCCAGACAGGGGAACATTATTTTTTGCCCCTGTTATGCTTTTCGCTTTTATTCCGGTCTATTTTAAATCAAAAATAGGTAAAAATATTAAATCATTAATGATTGCAGTTGCAGGTTTTATTGTTCTTTTATATTCTCTTTGGGGTGATCCTTGGGGTGGTTGGGCTTTTGGATCAAGATATCTTATACCAGCATATGCAATTGGCGCAATTTTTGTAAGTCTTGCACTCAAAAAAATATTTTCCAAAAGAATATTTGGTTTGTTGTTTATTGTTATTTTAGCTTTCAGTATTACTGTAAATACTTTGGGAGCAATAACAACAAACAGAAATCCTCCAGAAGTTGAGGCAGTTCCACTACAAGAAATTACAAAGCAAATTGAAAACTACAGTTTTGATAGAAACTGGTCATATTTAGTTGGTGGAAATTCAAAATCAGTATTTTTTGATGAAAGTGCTCATAAATATTTAACTAGCGTTGAATACTTTTTGGTGGTTTTAACAATAGTCGAAACAATAGTTTTAATGCCAGCGCTCTACATTTTGATTAATAACAAAGAAAAATCTATATGAAATTTTTTGAACCAACAATAATAATTCCAAGAAATCCAATTAACAGATTTAATAAATTTATTAAAAAATACATTGTTGTATTTTTGATAATAATTTTAACTACAATTGCAATAACATCATTTGTTGCCTATTACAAAAACGGCTTAGGATTGGCATATAATGATGCAAGATCACATTTGGATATTGGACGTCGTGTTGTTGAAGGTCTAAAGCCTGGATTGGCTCAAATAGGATCTGTTTGGCTTCCTCTCCCCCATTTGCTAATGGTTCCTACAATTTGGAATGATTTTATGTGGCATTCAGGTTTGTCAGGAGCACTCCAATCAATGATCTCATTTGTATTAACAGCAATCTTGGTTTATTTTTATCTAAAAGCATTAGGTGTAAAGCTTGTTGGAAGGTTAGTAGGTGTTGCAGTCTTTGTTGCAAATATAAATATTCTCTATTTGCAATCAACAGCAATGACAGAATTATTACTTATGGCAACTACTCTTGCAGGTTCATATTTTCTTCTAATTTGGTCAAAAAACGACAAGATAATAAATCTAATTTTAGCTGCATTTTTTATAATGTTATCAACTCTTAATCGATATGATGGTTGGTTCCTGTTTTTAATGTCGGGTGGATTAATAGCTTTAATATCCTTTATTAAAAAAGGCTACAAAAAGGCAGAAGGAGCATCAATTCTTTTTGCAACTTTGGCTGGAGTTGGAATTTTTCTATGGTTTATTTGGAATGCCTTAATTTTTAAGGATCCACTCTACTTTGCTTTCGGTCCATTTTCAGCACATGCACAACAAGCTCAGCTGTCAGATGCTGGTGTTTTGCAGACCAAAGGAAACATAGTTCTTTCAGTAAAAGTCTATTTATATGCACTTTTATACAATTCATATACATTCCCAGCGATATTGGCCGCAATCGGATCTATAATTTTAGTTTTAAATAAAAAAATTAACTTTAGCGAAAAGGCCATGACAATGACTTTATTTTCACCATTAATTTTTAACATTATTGCCCTATATTTAGGTCATTCTGTGTTGTTTGTTCAAGGCATTTCAGGTAACACTTGGTTTAATGTTCGTTACGGTGTTTTATTAATGCCTTCAATTGCAATTTTTGTAGGATTTTTAGTGAATCATTTGAAAAAAACAGGATATATAATGATTGCATTGCTTTGTTTTATGATGTATTTTGCATTTGCCAATAGTGATGCAGTTACAATAGATGACGCAAAAGTAGGATCTAGTCAAAAAAACGTTTCAGAAGTTTCAGGATGGCTCAAAACTAATGCAAAAGATAAAGATGGATTCATATTAATCTCCGCTGCATCCCATGACGCAATAATCTTTAGCTCAGATTTGCCAATGAAAAAATTTATTCATGAAGGAACTGGACCATATTGGTTATCTGCAACAGCCGCTTCAGATAGATGGGCAAGATGGATAATTATGAGAACATATGATGCAAATGATTTAACTTATAGAGAAGTTTCAAAAACTGATGCTTTAAGTAAATACAATTTGGTCGGCAAATATCCATTTGCTGATATCTACGAATTAAAAGATGAATATTTAAAAGAACTAAATACAAAACCAATATTAAACGAATGAAAACAAGGAAAAAAAATACAAAAGAAATTAATGCCATTCAAATAATTCTCGGATCGATTATATTTTTTGGCTCAATTATATTGTTAAACTTCAATCAACAAAGAAAAACATACGCTTCAAGCGACACAAAAACACTTTGGAAAATTCAATCAATTGATACAATGAAATATTCAAGAGATTTGGCAAGAGAAAAAGTAACTGATCCAAACTTTGATAGAATAATTGATACACAAGTTAAACAAATCAAGGAAACTGGAGCCAATTATGTATCAATCGGTACCCCATATGATGAAGAGTTTTTCCCTTATCTTAAAAAATGGGTTGACGCAGCTCGAAAATACGATTTAAAAATTTGGTTCAGGGGTAATTTTGCAGGTTGGGAAGGTTGGTTTGGTTATAATAAAATTACTCCAGATGAGCACAAAATAAAGCTTGAAAGTTTCTTAAATGCACACCCAAGTATATTTGAAGATGGTGATATATTCACATCATGTACTGAATGTGAAAATGGAGCAATTGGTGATCCAAGAAATACTAGAGATATAGATGGCTACAGAAAATTTTTAATTGACGAAAGTCAAATCATTAAAAACTTCTCAACAAAAATTAAGATAAATATTTCTGGTAATTTTTATCCTTCAAATGGCGATGTTGCAAGATTAATTTGGGACAAAGAAACTACAAAAAAATTAGGTGGTGTCGTAGTCGTTGATCACTATGTAAAAACTCCTGAAAAATTAAATGCAGATATCACAGAAATCGCCAATAATTCAGGTGGAATGGTAGTTTTAGGTGAATGGGGTGCTCCAATTCCAGATATTCATGGTAATTTAAATGAAAAAGAACAATCACAATGGATTGCGACAGCCCTAAATTTATTATCTCATCAAAAGAATTTACTTGGATTAAATTATTGGACAGGTGTTGGTGGAACAACAAATTTATGGGCTGAAGATGGAACTAAAAAATTAGCTCAAACTGATCTTCAAAATTATTATTTATCTTACAAAGCTCAAGTGGTGGTAGTAAACGAACTTAATGAAAAAATCGATAATGCAAAATTAATCGCAGATCACTCTCAATCAGAAACTGATAGATACGGAAATGGTGAAATTAGTCTATTTGCAAAAGATAAAAAGTTGATTGTTAATGCAGGTGGTTATTTTGAAAATAGTATTGATATTAATAAAGAAATTAGTGAGTATAAAATTGAATTAGTTAAAGAAAATCCAAGCCTAATTTACCAAATCCGCAAGGCTTTCAAGCTTTTTATTGATAAATTCTCCAAATAATAGTATAATCCTATAGATTTTAACTATGAGGATTATTTCATCTATTATTTTTACTTTATTGCTTATTTTGGGTTCTTTTTCAAGTGCCCTAGCTTTTGATATCCCCTCTTTCCCTACCTGTAGTAATACTAATAATTTGGCCCTTAAAGCGTCTTATTCACAAGGAACCCATGGAATTGCAGGAAATCCTGGGCTGTTTGAAGGCTCAGACAGCGTTTATGACCTTTCAGGCTCATACATTCAATGCTTCTGTGCAACTGATGGAAATGGAATCCAAACAAATTGGTGGAAGATATCATCACTAAATCAAGAAGATTTAAGTAGTTTATCTGCAGATGGTTGGATATTTATTCCATCAGGTAGTGCTTGGGGGCTAACAAATGATCCATATTTAGCCAAAAATAACAATTATTCATGTAAATCTTCAAGTTCAAATATAGGCGGTGTTTCAGATCAAGGTTCACAGCAATCATCTCCTAATGTTCTAGGTCTTGCTTCAACTGGTGGAGTTTATTCCACATATTTCTTTGCATTAATATCAATTTGCCTTATAGCCTTCTCATTCTTCTTAAAGTCAAAATCAAAGTAAGCTAACTCATATGAAAAAGCTATCAAATATACTGTTCATTTTGGGCCTTTTGTTTGGGATTATTTCTATTTATCAATTCAACAAACAAACCAGTCCAAACAGGTTATCATTTGCGAGTTCTCCAAAATTTACAAATATATCTGTAAATCAAAATACAAAAAAAGCAAAAGGAATTATCATTTTTTCTCAAAATATTTGGTTGCCAATTGTTGAATCATCAATCAATAATAATGTTTGGGAAACATCACAAATTGCAGTTTCTCATTTATCAAACTCAACTAACCCAGGAAATATAGGTAATGCGATATTTTACGGCCATAATTGGCCCAATCTTTTGGGTAATTTATACAAAACAAAACCAGGAGATCAAATACAAATTGTTTACTCAGATAATTCTCGGATTGATTTTGAAATTGATTTTATCCAAGAAGTATCTTCCACTGATGTTTCAATTTTAGAAAATACAGAAGATATCAGATTAACTATTTTCACCTGTTCCGGTTTATTTGATAGTAAAAGGTTTGTGGTAATTGCAAAGCTCAAAGAGCCTTTGAAGAAATCTCCTCAGCTAGTAAAGATTTAAAATCATTCAATTCCATTGACCCTAAGTCCCCTTTTGATCGTGATCTAACTGAAATTTTATTTGCTGATTGGTCACGGTCTCCAATTATAATCATATATGGTAATTTTTGTGTCACTCCATCTCTGATTTTGGCAGATAAAGTTTCAGCTCGCTCATCAATCTCTACTCGAATATTATTTTCAAATAATTTCTCATAAATCTCCTTTGCATAATCAAGATTTCGATCAGTAATAGGAAGTATCTTAACTTGCACAGGAGAAAGCCAAGTTGGGAAATTTCCAGCAAAATGTTCAATTAAAAATCCAACAAATCTCTCATGTGATCCCAAAGGTGCGCGGTGTATGACTGCTACATTTTCGCGCTCTCCATTCTCGTTTGTAAAATCAAGGCCAAATCGAGTTGGCATATATAAATCCAATTGGCATGTTGATATTGAAAATTCACGTCCAATTGATGATTTAACATTAAAATCAACCTTCGGTCCATAAAAAGCAGCACCACCAATATCATCAGCATGTTTAATTCCAGATTTCTCAATTGCCCCACGCATCATGCGCTCTGCCTTTTCCCACAATGCGCGATCTCCATGATATTTATCTCGTTTTGCCTCATCTGGTAATCCAATAACAATTCGGTAGTCATCCTTAGTAAGTCCCAATGTTTGGTAAAAATATTCATGAAGTTTTAAAACTTGTAAAAATTCCGCTTCCGCATCTTCTTCACGGCAATAAATATGTGCATCATTTTGCTCCAATGCTCGAACACGCATTAATCCAAATAAAGTCCCAGATTGCTCATATCTATAAACCATCCCATATTCAGCGTATCGAAGAGGCAAATCCCGATATGATTTAGGAGTTGATTTATAAATCATATGGTGGTGCGGGCAATTCATGCCTTTTAAATAATATTCTTCACCATCAATATCCATGGGAGAATACATATCGTCTTTGTAATAAGGCAAATGTCCAGAAATCTCAAATAATGTGTGTTTTGCAATATGTGGTGTAGATACTCTTTTGTAGCCCCATTTACGCTCAGTATCACGAGCCCATTGTTCCAGTTCATCTTTAATTACAGTTCCCCGTGGAGTCCACAAAACCAGCCCAGGCCCAACTTCATCTGCAAATGTAAATAGATCAAGTTCGCGGCCTAATTTCCTGTGATCTCTTTTTTTAGATTCTTCAATCATTAACAAATATTCATCTAATTCTTTTTGAGTCTCAAAAATAGTCCCATAAATACGCGTAAGCATTGTATTTTTTTCATCTCCTCGCCAGTAAGCACCAGCAATCGATAATAATTTAAAATGTTTTAATTCTTGATCAGGGTGATCAACATGTCCACCGCGGCACAAATCCCAATAATCACCAGATTTGTAAAAAGTTAATGTTTCGCCTTTTTGAGAAAACTCTTTAATTAATTCAAGTTTGTATTCGTTATTAGTGTATTCCCCTTTTGCTTCATCTGATGTTAATTCGTGTCTTTCAAAACTTTTCCATGATGGAGCCAAATCATGCATCTTAGCTTCAATTTTTAATATATCTTCATCGGTTATTTTGGTGTCTCCAAAATCAAAATCGAAATAAAAACCGTTTTCTATCGCAGGCCCGATCGTACGCTTAGCATCTGGATACAACTCCATTACAGCAGCAGCTAATAAATGAGCAGCAGAATGCCTTAAGTTATCAAGTTCAGAAGCTTTATTTTTTGACATAGGAAAATATACTACTTAAAGAGGATTTTAACAATTCTTGCTATTCCAAAAAATGCCAATCCATATACAACTAATGCAACAACTGCTTCAAATTCCAATCTATATTGCCCCACTCCAGCTTGAAATCCAAATAAATTTTTAAATGGCAACATAAAGGGGTCAGTTACTGAATAGACAAATGCTGAAAATGCAGTTGTACGGCTTGCTCCAAATAATGAAAACACAAATCTAAACAAAAGTATTGCAGCAATAAAAAAGTAAGCAAGCATTACAATTTGTTCAATTTTGTCTCCAAGTGTGGCCATTGCACCACCTAAATTAAGAGTATTTGGAGTTGGTCTACTAGGTGTTTGATAAGTACCTTGCATTTGAGGTGCTGGATTGGCACTAGGTGCTTGAATCACTACATTTGTAGATGGTGCTGCAGCAGTAGGTGCCGCGTAAGGCTGTTGTATAGGGGCTTGTGCTGGCTCAGGAGGCGTATTACCAGAAGAATACACAGTAGAGCTATTTTGGTTATTATCTAGTCCATTCTGATCATTCATAGCTATATTGTGAATGTTTTAAAATCTGAAGTCAAATGTTACAATAAAAAATGGATGGCGAACCTGTCGTGCAAGTGGAGAAACCTCGACAATATACATCTTCCTTAAAAGAAACTTTTGACAAAAGAGGACTTGGTAGAATTTTACCCAAAGACGAAGAACAAACACGAGAATTTCAAGAAATAAAGCAAAGAATCAGGAATCTTCTTGGTGATAAAGATGCAGAAGTTCTCCCCGTAACCAACGATACAGGAAAGAAAATGATATTAACGTTAATTCCCTATACAGAAAATGTGTCAGTCATCCTGGCCATAGAAAGAAATGCCGTTGAAAATTTACAAGGAAAAGATCCCTCAATAGATATAGACGATATGATTTTTACTAGCAACGATGGTCTAAAAAGTGTAAGTATTAAAACTACAGTTGGCGAGCCAAGACAAATTACAATAAATCCAAAAATGCAATTAACAGGTTATGCCGGACATGACACATACGATATCGTCTATCCTCCACTTGGCCGATTTAGGCCTCCAATTGATCCAATATCAAGAGGGGTGTGGAATGCAACAAAAAAAGTAGAGCCTTTGATGATCTTTCATGAAATACGTCACTGTGAACAAATGAATGAAGATCAAAATTTAACAAGCGGGAATATCAAATCTGAAAGAGATGCATGGAGATATGCATTTGAAAAAATTAGACATTTAAAAAGTGAAGGCTTGGATTTAGTTCCAGGTGTAACAAATGAAGAAATGATTAATCGAGTTGAAGGCCATTTGCTAACTTATGATGCCATGTATATGAGTAAAATTGATGGAACTTTTTCAAAAAGAGTAACTGGAGTTGATCGGATGATTGATGAAAAAAGAGATAAAACAAAAAGTGAAAGTAGAATTACACACTCCCTAAAAGCAATGGTTGCCATTGCAAAAATTCTTTTTGATGATCCTACTTTAATAAAAGATGGAATGCAGTACAAAGGAACACCTCAATTTACAAGAATACCATTAAAAACAATTTTAGCTTAAAATTCACGAGCTTTGTAAGTGGACCCAGGGAGAATCGAACTCCCGTTCCCTGACTGCCAGCCAGGTGTCCTACCATTGAACGACGGGCCCAAAATTAAACATCATCTACTAATGCCCCTAAGTGAAATGGGAGTTTTACTCACCATTGAACGACGGGCCCTCAAAAACTACTAAATTAATCAGCTACTACATACTTAAAACACTCAAATTTGCGATCTGTATTGTCTCGTGTTGTCATAAATTCTACCATATTCTTGGCCTTTTCTTCACTAAACTGTGATTTATGCTGCGTTAATGCCGTTTCTTTTAATTCTTTAAATTCTGTAATATCAATTTCAACTATATCCTCGCCGAGGTAATAATCAGCAAACAAAAATTCACAAACTTTATGATATCCAATCCCTTCTTCGCTAAATTGCTCAGGAAAAAACAGTAAATCCCTAGAATATGGATAAGCTGCATCAGTTGCTGATTTTCCAGTATTGCGGTGATCACGGTGATTAACCCAATGGTCTCCACCTGAATGGTTAATGATCATGTCTTGTGGATTATGAGTAATTATTATGTCTGGCTTGAATTTCCTTATAATTTTCGAAATTGCCCCAATAGTTTCGATTGAATCTTCAACATATCCATCTTCAAATCCCAAGTGAATAGAATTTGAAAGGTCCACCCCAAGAACTTTCATTGATTCGTTATCTTCCCTTTTTCTTATTTCAACCAATTCACTGGCTGAGATATTATTATCTCTTGATCCTTTGCTCCCATTTGTGACTTTGACAACACAAACTTGCTTTTTATCTTTAATTAGTCTGGCGATTGTTCCACCTGCAAAAACTTCTGCATCATCTGGGTGTGCCATCACAACCATAATTTTATTTTTATTACCAAAAACTTCTGTGTAACTATCAATCATAATGATGAGATTATAACTGCATTCTGGTATAAAAAAAACCCAGACAATATTTTTTTGTCTGGGTCAATCCGGTCAATTAAAAATTACAATTCAGGAGTCTCAAAAACCTCCGGTGAATTCTCAAAACATCCCAATGTCCAAATCCACTCTCCGTCATGTATAAAAAATACTGTTCTTTCATTAGTGGGCATTAATGTAACTTCTGCGATGTCAGTATATTTATATAGCTCTTCGGCTAACTCTGGTATTAAATATATTGTCACTTTGTTTTGATTACCAACCACACGAGATATATAAATTGTGAGAGTTTGATCTCCGTTGACTTTAACTGGTATTGCAATTCCTCCTTTGAAAATAACCTGCTCTTCGTTTGTGTGAGTTAATTGCTTTGCCTTCAATATTGCCCATCCATCTTTTTCACCTTCATTTAAATTTCTAAATTTGGAAACAGTGAAATAGCGTCTAGACAAAAATAAATACCAGTCCATGATGAAATCCTTTCAGCTAAAATGTGCATCACGCACGATATTATACTTGATTTAAGACAATTAAAAAACCCAGACTGGTTTATGGTCTGGGTCACTAACTATTTAAACTTCGGGAATCTCATAAATTGAAGGCTCACCATCAAACCATCGAATCCACCACACAAATTCGTAACGTGAAATAAATAAAATTGGTTCATCGTTTGCTGAAAATGTAGCACTATTAATATGCATTTTCTCAACAATCTCTTTCAAACCAACAAGTTCTCGCTTTAAATTAACTATTGCCAGATAAATACACACATTAGAAAGCTCACCAGATACTGATTTAAAGTCCACAGTCAAAGTACTGTCATCGTTTACTTTAACTTGAATATAAATCCATCCATAATCAATTGTAGATAAACCTATTGGTAATGCTTTTGCCTTTAGTATTAAATAATCAAGCATCTCTCCTGAATTTCTTACAGTTAAGCCTTTTCTTGTGAGGTAAATATACCAGCTCATTTCAAATTCTCCCTAATCTAAAAATGTGCATCACGCAGGCTATTATAGTATAATTTGATCGCAAACGCGAAAAACAAGGACACTTAGCTCAGTTGGCTAGAGCACTTTCTTGACGTGAAAGGGGTCGGAGGTTCAAGTCCTCCAGTGTCCACATTAAAAGCACCTTCATTTTTATATAGACACAATAGAAGAAAGAGGCAAGTTATGGCTACCAAACTCAGTATAGATGTGGGAACAGTTTTAACTAGGAACAACAAAGATCACCCAGGTAAATATGAAACAATCTTTAATTTTCTAAAAGGAAAAAAGTTAAAAATTGTTGGATTTAATCACCCTTTTGTAGAAGTCGATATTATAGATGATGAAATTCTTGCTGGAGTTAAGGAATTAACAATTCCAAACGACTATTTCACAGATGAATATTTTACAATAGAGTCAGATGG
The DNA here is from genome assembly GCA_964524515.1 of uncultured Gammaproteobacteria bacterium. GTDB lineage: Bacteria > Patescibacteriota > Microgenomatia > UBA8517 > UBA8517 > CAZGEA01. The sequence goes on from CAZGEA010000001.1 coordinate 134,863, forward strand.
CAAGTAGTTAACAATCAATAATTTGCAGTGTATAAATTAATACTTATATGCTGCAAATTCACCCAGTTTTAATTAAAGAAAAAATAAAAAGCAGCAGTTATTGATGGTTATCTCACTGCTGCGCAAAATTACTATACACTACCCATGACTGTACTTATTACATAAGCAGCTCCACCTATCAACACTATCGCCATAATCACACCAGCTACTTTTAATGCTGAAATTATAGCTATTACTACACAGACGAGAAACAAAAAGATACATACTTTCGAAACGAAATCTAAATTTTGTTTTAACCTCATGCTTAGATTTCTAGATCTATACCTTTTATATAAGAATGTAATAAAGAGTATAAAACAAAAAACATTTCCGAAATTGATCCATGATTGTGGATTTGGAAAGTACGTATTGAAAAATTCTTGAACTTGCAAAATATCACCTATCTGGAATTTTTACGATGACGAATTTTATTCTTTAAGATCAAAAAAATCAAATATTTACAATTTTTCTAAAATTCTCCATCAATTTCTTTGCATACGGCATATCAGCAAACTCACTTTTTATATCATCAAGGCTTCTTCCTCTTTGATATTCTGGAAAAAGAGTCAATCTCCAAACCAACCCATCAACATCCAATTCAGGGTGCTGCTGAATTCCATAAATATTATTTTTTATTTGAATTATTGAATTGATAGTCTTCTCAGTTTGTGCCAACAATATGGCATTTTTAGGCAGTTGGGTAACTGAATCTTTATGCCCGCTAACAATTAAAAATTCATTATCTATTCCTTCAAATAATCTAGCTTTTAAAGCAATCTCATTTAATTTTATTTTAACGATTCCTCCCTCAGTTTGGATTGCATCACTTTCAACTTTTCCTCCAGCCAATAAACATAGCAATTGATGCCCAAAACAAATTCCAAGTGTTGGAATATCCTGCTCTATTAAATAATCAACAATTGGTTTAACACTCATTAATTTCTCGCGTACTTCATTATCCAAATTTGAAATATAATAATCAGAAGAAGCACCAAAGATTACTCCAGAGTAATCTTTCAAATTATTTAGTTGTTGTAATTTGTCTCCCTCTGTTACATTAATTACATCCATTTGGAGTTTTTCAATTTCCATTGCACGCAAAATACATTCCACTTCATGTTGTGAAGTTTTGATTGATCTAAATTGTAGTAGTAAAATCTTTTTCATAAATATTTTTAAAAAGTTCGCCTTCCTGATTTGTTGTTGTCCAAACTTCGGAAGGCAATTATATCAAAGAAACACTAGATCCATGGCTGTCTGTATTGCGGATGCAACGTCAGATAAAGTGGTGGATCATTTTCCCAAATGGCTTCAAGCGCAGGTTTGAGTTCAGTCATCCATTGGTCATCATATTCAGCATCAATCATTACATAGTCACGATTGTAATGTGACCATAACGCCGTTGCCAAATAAATAACCAGATTCGCCCGAGTTCTGGCAAGTCCTGCTTGATACCCCAGTGCATCATTGATTCGTTTGTACGAAAAATATGATGCGCATCTTTTTTCATAGATTTGAATTGCTAACCAGTCAAATGTTTTAGCAAGCCTTTTGGCTTGTTCCAAAATACCTCCTTGAGCAAGCATTTCATACCAACCAATCGTTGCAACAGGCAATGATGATGGAGTCAATTTATCAAGCTGATTAACAATTGAATCTTTCATTGCACGTGCATTGAAATTTAGAGTTTCGCGAAGCTCTTGTTCAGATAATTCTGAGTAGTTTCCACTTCTACGAAAACCAACAACTGGTTCGGGTAGCTTAATAACAGATCGAATATGGGCAACATCCATGTATATAAATGGATTAATGCTTCCACGTAGATCTGGATCATTAAGCATAGATTCATCAGCTACAGCCATTGTCAGCGAATCGACAACAGACAATCGTCGCAACTCTATTAAGAGCTTTGACAAATATTCAACAACCATGGCCGCTTTGCGTTTACTAAGTGGTACGACGTCAGTTCTCGTTGAGTTGAGATTCATGCAACTCATTAGATAAAAGCCACGAACACCATTCAGCCATTTTCTTGGATTTCCATAAAGCGCTCGAAGCCCATGTGTCTCGATTATTCGGCCGGGAGTTACACTTGTTCCCCTCTCGATCCATGCTTTTTCTCTCCACGCAAGATATTTGCCAAGGTTATTCTCACCCTTTGGTGGATTACCCCATGGAACTTCATGTCCATTTGTACCAGGCTCCCAATCTCGATAGGCATCATAAATTGTTTTAAATGCCCTCTTCACTTTGACAGTTGAGTTCCTTGAATCACGATCAATCATTGTTAAAACAACGATTTTATATGATGTTTCAAGTGCCCAATCTGGAACAATAGTGTATGGAACTGCATGTGAAGCAGTAAACAAATAGTGACCACCTCTTCCTTTGAATACATCATCCTCGCCGGGAAGTTTTGTGTAGGAAAACACAGCAACTTGCCCTGGTCTGGCAGTTTCATCCCTTTCAAGAATAGAAATTTCAGGAAAAAGATTTGAAATTGTATCGGCCATTTGGTCATCTACATGAGTTACAAATTCCCAAGTCATGGTTTTACTTACCCCTTGTGCCCTCAAGTGTTTCTTTATTGAAACAGGGCGAAAAAACAATCTAAATTAAAGATTATCTTTTCTGCCCTATTTCAATTTTTGTTAAATGTGCTTGTAAACTAAAAAACCTCTCTTGGTAGAGAGGTTTTAAATTTTTCGCTTCGTTTTTTCTTTTTTTAGTCTATATTTAAAATCCTCTCACCAAAATTAGCCCTCCAAGTAATTGGAAGGAAATAACCAACTTTAGTAAAACAGATTTTATTCATAAAAAATTCAATTGAGGTATTTTAATTAAATTACACTAGCTTTGTCAAGAAATTGATGTTTGAGCTGATTCCTTTGTTAAACATTTCAACTGATAATTTTTCATTTGGAGCATGTAAATTATCATCAGGCAATCCATAACCCATCAAAATAGAATCAACTCCAACCAATTCCTTCATTTTGGCAGCAGCTCCAATTGATCCACCGGATAATTCATAAAGAGGCTCATTTCCAAAAACTTCTGCTAAACATTCATGTGCAATTTTAAAGTATTTAGAATCTCGATTCATAATAACAGGATTGCTTTGTGATAATAATTTAACATCAATTTTGGCGTATTTAGGGCATAATTCCTCTAAATATTTTTTATATTTCTCAAAAATATCAATTGGTTTTTGATTTGGCACCAATCTCATTGAAACTTTTGCATACGCTATTGATGGTATTACAGTTTTAGCCCCTTCTTGAATATAGCCTCCCCAAATCCCATTCTCATCTAGTGTTGGTCTGGCACCTGCTCTTGCAGCAATTGAAAATTCTTCCTCACCAACCGAAAAAGTTGCTCCAGTTTCCTTTTTGATTTGATCTTCACCAAATGGATATTTATTTATTAATTCAATTTCTCGCGTTTCCAAAATTCTTACATCATCATAAAAACCAGGAATAGTTATTTTTGAATTTTCATCTTTTAATTTTGACAAAATCTGCACCAATGTGTGAATTGGGTTTGCCACGTTCCCACCATAAATTCCACTATGAACGTCACCTGTTAATGTTTTTAAACTTATTTCGGTATAAATCATTCCTCGAAGCCCATAACAAATTAGAGGCTGAGTTGTTGATAAACTATGACTATCTGAAATTACACAAATATCGCTTTTTAGTAAATCATGATTTTTCTCAAGAAATGTTTTGAAATTGCGGCTCCCCATCTCCTCTTCACCTTCAATAATAAATTTAATATTCACATTAAGTTTTTTTTGAGATATCAATTCAGAAACTGCAGCAATCCAAGTATATAGTTGTCCTTTATCGTCAGCTGCACCACGAGCGTAAATATTTCCGTCTCGAACAACTGGTTCAAATGGTTTTGAAATCCACTCATCAAGTGGCTCAAGAGGCTGCACATCGTAATGGCCATAAACCAAAATTGTCGGAGAATTTGGGAATTTCAATAACTCACCATAAACCAATGCATGCCCATCGGTGGGAATTATTTTTGTTTCAAAACCAAGTGTAGATAATTTTTCAGATAGCCATTTTGTGGCCAAATCCATATCTTTTTTATGTTCTGTTTGTGAAGATATTGAAGCAATCTTTAAAAAATCAAATAATTCATTTAAATATTTATCATAATTATTCATAAATTTACTCCTTTAGTAAATTTGGCTTCACTCCATCTGTGTGGTCGTTTGGGTGTCTAGTCCAGACTTTCATATACTGAAGTATTTTTTCATAATGATCTTCGCACAAAACATAAGTTTCAATTTCACCACTTTGATTTTCAAGTTTAATCTCAACCAATTTTGTGCCAATATGGCCGTTTGTTCTGTGTCCTTCTTGGTCTTTGCAATGCACGCAATGTTCTATAGACATATTTATTTTTATCCTGCAGATCTTTGTGAATAATGTTCTCCGGATAGCATATACTTTGCTCCTCCAGTTTTAAGTCTTCCCCAATAATTTTTCTTTGAAGCACGCCTGTTTGCGCTAACCATCCAATTATTTGCATGACTTATATTTTTTCTAAAGTTTTTCAAAAATTCCAAAATCTTATCAAAAAAATTAATGTGATATATTCCAGGATCAACTGAAGCTTGCATTTGTGCAGTTTGTATTTCCTCTGCAGTATTAGGTAGTGTCACTGCAATTACTTTAATCTCATCAGTAATTTGCTGAAGTTTTATTTTTAGTTCGTTTGTTTTTTTCTCAACCAAAATACGCTCTTCGCGAAGAAGAGTCCTTTCAAAAAAAATCTGTTTACGCTCATCATGCTCTTTTTGGTGTTTCCCAGAATATAAATCATTGACAATTAACTGTTCGCCAGCCGAAATCTCCCCCGATACTTGCCTTTTTGGCATACCAGTGGAACCAAAAAATTGGTTCATAAAATCTTTTGGGATTCCACCAACTAAATCTTCTTTAATTGATTGTGTGGTGTTTGATCCAATATCGCGAAGCCCTTCAAGTATCGCAGGTCTTTTTTTGAAGTTTCCAGGTAAATTTAAATTCTGATTCTTTGGTTTTGAACTTGAATCCATGGGATTATTCTTGAATGTTAACCAAGTGAAATTAGTAAGTCAAGAACTTTCCTCTTGCGAAGTACAGACCCTATAATTCTTCTTTGATCTGGGGTATCAAGTTTTTTAGAAGCATTAGCGTCTCCTCCTGACGAAATTTTTACAGCTTCGCTAATTTCATTTTCACTTACATCAATTTTTTCCAAATCACCGATTTTTGTAAGAATAAGTTCAAGACGAATAGCCTCAACTGCTTGTGCTTCATATTCACTTTTTAGATCTTCAACACTCTTTTTAATAGAAGATAAATATCCTTCAATTGTTAATCCCAATTTCTCTATTCTATGTAAAAGTGAAGAAAGCCTTGATGATACTTCCTCATCAATAATAATCTTTGGAATTACAAAAGTAGATTTACTAAGATATGCCTTAAGTACTCTATTTTCTTTTTCTTCACGAGTTAATTCCTTTCCTGATTCATTTTTTTCATTTAATGATTCTTGAGCTATCTTTTTATAATCCCCCAAATCAATATCAGGAAGCTCGCAAGTTGTAGCTTTGGCTTCCCAGTTCCCAGTTTCTTGGTTATCAGGAACTTTAGTAATCTCAAACTTTGGATAAATTGCAGGATTAATTTTTTCGCGAACTATAGCCTGTGTGTATTCCTCAGGCAAAATATGAGAAAAAGTCTCTTGAATTAATATTTCAGGCTTAATTTTCTCTTTTGCTTTGTCAGCTGGAGCTTTTCCTGGTCTAAATCCGGCAACTGTAACTTCTTTTGCCAAATGCTCAAGTACATGCTCTTGATGTTCTAAAAATATTGAAGATGGGATAACAAAATTAACCTCAACTGTTCCGTCAGTTTGTTTTGCAATAGTTACAGAAACTGCACTTGAATTAACTTCAGTAGATGTGTTCTTTTTTGCCTTAGCCATGGGGACTATTGTATCACAAAAATTATTAAAACATCCATATAAATGCAAATGGCCCCTGGATTTATTTATTGTGTTAATAACAATAAAACCAAGGGCCACACTTATAAATACGAATTAAACTAAAAACCTACGAGAGCTTGTTCCGCACCATGACGCGTTGTCTTTTGCCGTCAACGGTACGATGAGCAATAATTGCCCACGGTGGATTCATACTCGACAAAATACTGACCATCTCCTCTGTTTCTGGCAATTCAACATCCAAGATGTTTGAATTTACAAATAGCATATGGGATGTATCCAAGCCATCCAAGTGAATTTCTACCAGTGGAGTGGTGTTGTAATGATCTTGTGCATTTCGAAAAAATCGTATTGGAAGGGTTAATGGTTTGGTCCACTTTTCCCATCCTAGGTTTCTGTCCGAAAGCATGCGATTGATCTTGCCGACCGCTGTCACCGCAATACTCCACTGAGTGGAAATTTCAGTTACAACTCCAGCAGGGACCACCACACTTCGACGGTTTTCAGGTTTATGGTTTAACAAATGGGCAGCAAAACCTCGCCATGTCACCTCAACAAAGGTTTCACCTTCATCAAAGCTGACGATAAGTTTCTTGTCAGACAAATTGTTAAAACTTACCCAAATTGAGGCAAGTCCAAGCATGCTCATGTGGACAATGTCTGCCATGTCCTGCCAAAACCCCCACTTCCAGTCCTGTGCGCCTTTTTGAATCAAAAGCGGCGTAATATTGTCATTTACTACAAGTTCTGGAACTACGGAATTCAACATGATAATCTCCTTGCCGTTTCTCGGCTGCTTTAAGGATAAGAGTAAAAGAGCAAATAAAATTTGCGAGGCTAAATATAGCATAAACTTGCCAAAAAGTCAATATTATAGGATAATATATCAGTCAATTTTGACTCTTGTACTCTACAGTTTGACAGAAAGGCTTTTCCGAAAATGAAGACATTCATTCAAAAGTTGATATCGCTGATGCTCATCCTTTCTCTAGTAGTGCCCTCATTGGCAAACGCTGGCGAAACAAGATATCACTGTATTGAAGGTACATACCAAGGAGACTATCACGCACCAATTGTAAGCCACCCAGAAGTTGAAGGAGATTCTGACGTTTACGATCAGCTCTGTTTAGTTCATATTGTTGGCCCAAATGGTGAAGAAACTCAGTATACGCAAATAATGCGTGCGTCGGAGCTTGTGGAAGTCTTTAAATACAATGGAGTCAAAAAGAGCAATACTTCCAATGCCCAAATTGAAGTTGGTTACAAGCAACAGGCTAAACCATCGGTTTCTAGCTATCAATATGAATGGAGACTATCAGGTTCGAGTGTTGAGAAAGAAATTCCAAAGACAACATTTGAACTGTATATGGGAGGCGATCCAACTTGGGTTTGGTTGTGGCTAGGAAGCGACAACAACTGGATTTTTGTTCCAATCGTAAATGACGTGTATTTAAATGCATACTACGTTAAATCAAATGGACAACTTGTTTCACTGTCAGTAGTCTGTGAAGAAATGAAACTTGAAGCAAATGTTCCAATGAATCCTGAGATTACAGTATACAAAGAAGGAGGAATGGATACCCAAGGACAAGTTCGGTGCAAAACATCCCAAGGAGAAATGCCTTTATGGAAGTTACTGGCAATTTGGCAGTATCAAGGAACAAAGGTTAACCTCGACAATGGTGTTGTAAGATTTGATCCAACATTCAGCAAAATTGCAAATGAGGTTGACTGCAAAGATCGTTTGCCGTCAGAGTGTTACACTTTTAGTAGTGAAAATTATCCCCGAGGATCAAATGGAGTTGAAATCGGAAAATTTGGTCGATGGATCGAGAATTACCAGTATTATAATGGTCAAATCTTTGACCCAACTGGTTTTCCAGTCTTTCAAACGGGTGAAAAAGACTTTGTCACAATAACACCCGCAGTTGTGGGGTATATTGTCCAAATTGGCCTTATTTTTTAGTTTCTAGTGTTCCCAATGCGGTATGTTTTAAAGATTAACTCTTAAAATATACCGCTATTTTTTTGGGTAATTTAACCCTTGTGCTGTGTTACGCGTCCAACTGAAGGCTTAAATTGATTCCCCTTTTGAAAATTTCCTCCACCAAATCTGCCTTTTCCAAACGCACTTCCACCACTAAAAATACTCGCCTTTTTCAGAGTGGGCTTTGGTTCTTCTTGTGGTTCTGTTGTGTTTTTTGGCATAACCTAGCTAATATGTTAAAATACTTGTGCAAAATTAGCAATTATTAACATAATTGTATTCTGCTTAGAAAGGAGAAAAAAGTATATGATGACTAAATTATTTGTAGGAAACTTAGAGTTTTCAGTTACAAGCGAAGAGCTTAAAGAAGCATTTGCTCAAGCTGGAAGCGTAGTTGACGCAGCAGTTATTACAGACAAGATGACAGGACGAAGTAGAGGTTTCGGATTTGTGGAAATGAGTTCTGAGGAGGAAGCAAACAAGTCTATTGAATTGTTAAATGGCAAAGACTTAAAAGGTCGCCAAATTAACGTAAGCATTGCTCGTCCAAGAGAAGAAAACAGAAATTAATTTTTCTGGTTTTTTTACCCAACTATTCCCGCGAAAGCGGGATTTTTGGTGTTAGGGCTTTGTACTATGTTCCAAGAATGAAGTAACAAGTGTCAAAAGAATCGACGCAATAGATGCAACCACAAAACTGGAAATTTCAAATCCAGGAACTATTGAAGATACTCCCCATAAAAGAAATACATTAATAAAAAATGCAAAAACACCAAGTGTCAAAATACTAATTGGAAGTGCAATGATTTGTAAAATTGGTCTTATGAATGTATTTACTACTCCCAATAAAATTGCTGCAACAACAGCAGCTTGTGGACTGGCTACAATAAAACCTGGCAAAACATATGCAACTACAAGAAGAGAAATAGTATTAATTGCAATTTTGGCAAATAATTTCATGAGTATATATTCATTATAAGTATTTCTTGAAAAATTCCAAGTCACGATTTACAACATCATTCCAAGAAGGCTGTAAATTATGATCTGCTCCCGGATATTTATAATAAGTTATATCCTTTTCAATTGATTTCATTTTATTATAAAATTCACTGCTCCACTCCCAATTGACAGCATCATCATTTGTCCCCTGATGAAGCTGAATTGGTGCATTAATCTTATCTAGATAATTAGTAAAAGAATACAAATCAGTATCATAAAGTTCTTCAAATTTTGCCAATTCACCCCTCAAAAATTTCCCTCCATCTACACTTTCATCTGTAAAATACAAAATTGAATATGGAAATGGTTTGGTAACAGGTGCCCATAAAGTTGTTGGGTAATTCACACCAGTTGTCTCCAATGTTGTCAAAGCAATTTGTCCGCCATTTGAATGTGCCCAAATAAAAACATTATTTTTATTCCACTTATTAATTGTTGATAAAGATTTAATGGTTTCAATTGCAGTTGTATAAGTTTGGAATCTAGTTTCAAAAACGTTTCCAGCTTCAGTATCACTTTCGGCATACCCAAAAAAATCAGGAGCAACTGTTATAAATCCATTTGATGCAAATACCTCCCCAGCACGCCTTGTGCCGACCCCTGTTGAATAAATTGTCGGGTCCACATATCCACGAAACATTACAACAATTGGAAAATTGCCCTCTCCTTTTGGAATATTAATAAGGCCTGTAACTGTTTTACTTTTTTGATTTGAAAAAGTAGGATCAAACGTCTGTTTGTACATGTAAGAATTATATTTTTCGTTTTCGCTTAATAATTTATCAATTTTAATTTCAGAAATTGCTACAGTTGCAGAAGTTAATGAATCAATAGAATATTTATCAAAAATACGAGGTGCTGGAGTTGGAGTTGGCAATAGCTTCTCATAAGCTGGAGCAATTTTATCTCGGAATATAAAACCAAAACAAAAAGAAACCAAACTTGCAGTAAATATAAAAAACACAAACCTTTTCATGTTAAAAAATTTTCTGGAGATTCAAAATTATCGTAAACAAACAAAATCCACCATAAAACAAAAACGCCAACAGTGTGGTAAATACTCTAATTCCAGATGGTCTGGTTGCCCTTGATAATTCAGTGGTATTAAGTCGCCAAATAAGCCCAGTATAAACAAACATTGAAAAAGCATTTAATATTCCAGATATAACCAATAATGCCAATGGTTCAGTAAACCCAAGTGAAAAAATAATTATACCTGCAATAATCTGTACCCAAAGTAATATAAAAAAATACAAAGAAATCTTTCTTGTTGGAAATAATTTTTTGTTTGCCAAATATAGATTCTCACTCATTATTCGAGCATTTGATCCATAAACTGCAAATTGAGTTCCAAATAGCATCAAAGATGCCATGACCAGGAAAAAGCTTCCCAAAAATGGCAATGTTCTCTCTCCAATCACGCGGGCTTCAAGTAACATAAAATTAATGCTAGTTGATGCATTTTGATTTCCATAAACAGTTGAATGTGCCAAAAGCATCAAAAGCATCATTGTGAATGCACCAGTTAGCAAAAACACAATCGCGTGTTCAATATTAATTCGTCTCCACCAAATTCTAAATCTCAAAAGGTTTTGTGCATTTTCTTCAAATCTAGTTTCAGTCAATTCAACATTTTCTTTTGCACCCATTAATAAATTGGTAATTTTGCCGCTATACATTCCCATTCCATATCCTTTTTCGCGAATGTACAAAGATTGTGCCAAATTAAGATTTCCTCCAGCTCCAGCATATGCCAATGCAGTTAAAAAAGTAGCAATTGGAATTGTAGCGGGCAGTAAGTAATAATTTTCACCAATCCCCAAAATTCCTTTTGATAACGCCTCGTAATTGGGAGTTCTAGCAAACAAAATCGTAATCAAAAAAATAAACGGCACACCAACTAATATAATTGCCTTTTGTACTCGCTCTTGGGTTTTGTAAACAATTTTTCCAAAACTATATAAAACTCCCAATAATAAGAGGAGTCCAATTCCAAGTGCTGGTGAATATTTCAAATTAAATGCAGCCGAAAGCGCAGTTGCAGAAGATGCCATTATTCCAGGCCACATCCAAGGAACAAAAGTAGATAACATAAACCAATAAGGCACCCATTTTCCAAACTTTGTTGTAAGACCCGCAAAAATTGACTCCCCTCGCACCAATGTATATCTTTCAATTTCCATATTAATAAAAAATTGAAATGTAATTCCAATAATTGCAGCCCAAGCTATTCCCAAACCAAAATTTGAAGCCAAATATGGCCACAAAATCAATTCTCCAGACCCCAAGCCTACACCCAAAATAATAAAAGATGGTCCAAGTAGTTTACGAAGTGGTAATGGTTTTGGAAATTCCTTCATTTAATCTATTTAAATTATATTATAATCTAAACTTGATCGCACGAATTTGATAAGGATTAAATATGTCGACCAAGAAAAGATTTCGCGGATACACGTATCCCATTAATCCAAATTTCATTTTCAGGAGATGGAAAATTTATCATTGGATAATGCGTTTGCATAGAAGAATTTAAAAACAAAAAAAGGCGAGCTGTTTTGGAGATTTGATTCCCAAGAAAGCTCGCCGCCTCATTTAACTAATTAATAAAAATTACTAAAGCCTCGTCGGTTTGTGCATTTTGGATGAGCAATTTTGTGTTGCTTCCAAATCGAATGCATTTGCCGCAATCGTCCTCCTAGATTATATGGATCAATCTGAAATGAAACTGTATGATCTCCATCACAGGTAAAATACATATCTTTCAATTGATCACCAAGATCAACTCCATCTGGACGCTCAACTTCAACATCCTGCCAGCCCACAGAGTTAATCTTCAGATACACAATGTGATATTGTGCTTCTCCCCACCCTGTCAAAAACGCCAAAGTGTTTTGCGCTGACAAAATTTGATTACCCGTCGCATCTGGCTGTGTTTGAACAAGTAGTGCTTCTTGGAATTGCTCCATTTGGTGATAATTCAAAGCACTCCATGTAACAATCTTTTTATCCGTGTGGTCAGTTGTAACACATTCGATTACAACCACGACATCATTACGATCATTATCCATGTATTCAAAAAGCGGCCCTGGCTGATAAAAGCGGTTATTTCGATTGATGGTGTTTGAAATAGCACTCCTTTCAGCTTCAAGACATCGCTCCACAAAATCTTGATTTGGGTCTTTGAGAGCTAAGTATCTTGTCTCACTTAGCATTATCTCAGTGGCTGATGGATTTCTTCCATTAAAAACCATGATAATTCCTTTTTCATGGTTATAAATCATACAGCCGCCATTTTGAGAACTCTGCATTTTAATGCGCACCGGGTCATAAGCGTGAAATGACCAAGTAGCACCAAAACCAACACTGTTCATTAAAAAATTTAATGCTTGGTCAGTCGGTGTTGTAACCTGATTCATATATCCTCCAAACAGACTTGCGTGCTTTAGTTAAAAATGTGCCAGCAATTATATCATTATTATAGGGTTATTAAAATAAATTAATAAAATTAATAATTTCTATATTGACTTCGGTTTTAGTTCGGTATAAATTTATTCTTACAAATGACCCAAAAAATTGACGAAGCAGTATCAGTTTCATTAACTTACGATTCAACTAAAGGAACAGTTTCTCCACGTGCCATCGCTTGGAAAAATAAGCTTTATCCAGTCACCCGTGTCGGTCTTCACCACACTTATCTCAAAGGCTCCACACTATTCCATGTTTTCTCTTGTGTCACCCCAACAATTTTTGTTCGATTAGTTCTAAATACGCAAACTCTGCATTGGAAATTAGAAGAAGTAATAGCTTAAAAAGATAATGGATAGCCAAACTGATTTTCAAAATCTTCCCTTCAAAACTAAAGAAACAAATATCATGCATATTGATATAAATTCTTGCTTTGCAACAATTGAGCAACAAGCAAATCCCAGGCTTCGTTATAAACCATTAGTTGTTGCAGCTTATGCATCAAAAGGCGGCTGTATTTTAGCAGCATCAATCGAAGCCAAAAAAGATTATGGAATTAAAACTGGTATGCGGGTGGGAGATGCACAAAAATTATGCCCAAATATTTTAGTTTTATCTCCAGATCCAGATAAATATCGTTTTGTTCACAAACAATTTAGAAAAATTTTAAATAAATACACCCCACATCCAGTCCCTAAATCAATTGATGAATTCGTCTGTGATTTTTCAAATCTGCCAATTAAAAATCATTTTTCAATGAATCAAATTGGGGAAAAAATCAAAGTAGACATCAAACAAATAATCGGAGACTATATAACAGTTTCAGTTGGCATTGGCCCAAATAGGTTTTTGGCCAAAACTGCAGCAGGATTAATCAAACCAAATGGCCTGGAAACCATTAATTCTCAAAATTTCCTCTCAGTTTACGAGAAGCTCAAATTAACCGATCTTTGTGGTATAAGTACCCGAAATGAAATTCGCCTAAAGCTCAAAGGTATCAATACAGTCACAGATATGTACAAAAGCCCTTTGTGGCGCCTTAAAATCGCTTTTGGGGGCATCTCAGGGCTTTATTGGTATCTAAGGCTTCGGGGATGGGAAATAGACTCAGTTGATTGGGGGCGCAAAAGCTATGGCAATTCCTATGCCCTGCCCAAACCTTTCTCTAAAGTTCACGAATTATCCCCCATTTTGACCAAATTAACACAAAAAACAGGTACCAGGCTTCGTCGTGCAGGGTATATGGCTGGTGGTATTCATTTAGCTCTCTATTTTAGAGATCACACCTATTTTGCACACGGAGAAAAATTAAATCATAATTTATATGATTCGGTAGACATTTTCAAAGAAGCAAATAGGCTTTTACAAAAAGGTGTATGTGGTAAACCAGTTAGAAATATTGCAGTTTCTTGTTTTGCCCTATCCAAAAAAGATCATCTTCAATTAAATCTTTTTCAAAACGAAATAAGAAAAGAATCAAAAGTAAAAGCGGTTGATAAAATCAATCAGAAATTAGGAAATTTTACAGTAGCTCCAGCTCGAATGGTTTTAGAAGGCGACAAAGTATTAGATCGAATAGCTTTTGGTGGAGTTAAGGAATTATAACTTCATCCCCTACTTTAATGTCATATCTTTGAGCAAATCCCCCAGCAGTTTCAAGTACATAGTCAACTGGGTCATTAGATGGATAAAGAGGCAATTGATTGTCAGGTGTCGAAGGTGATGGAACTGGCAAATTTGCACTAATTTGTTTTACTTTTCCATCATTAATCCAAAATATATCAAGTGACATCAAAGTCCCCTTCATCCAAAAAGTCTGCCTTGTGTCCTTTACTGGGAAAACAAAAAGCATTCCTTCATCATCAGTCATCGATGCCACTCCACCTAATCCTTTTTGAAGTTCTTCACTGGTTTTTGCAACTTTTACATTCAAATTTTTATTTTTAATTTTTACAATAGTAGCCGCCTTTGGTGTAGTTGATGGGCTAGGTGCAATAACTGGTGGTGTTCTTTTTAGAAAAATTCCAACAACTAAAAGCCCAATCAAAACAATAAAAATAGGAATAATTGGAGATTCTTTAATACTGTTCATGATAATGCAAAAAATACTACCAATAAAAATGAAAAAACTACAGCAGGAATTAATAACAAAAATACATGATTAGGGTGTCCATCTGCCGAAAAAGAATGTAAAATCTTAGACATTTTTATCTTGCAACCAAGATTATATAACAAGAAATAATTATCGCTGAGCAAAGTAAAACCAAATAATTAAAATGTTTACGATTTTTAGTCATAATCCAGTTTAATCAGTATAAATAATATCTGCAATAGTTACTTCAGTCTTAAAGCATCCAAAAAATTTAAACCCCTTGGTAGTCAGTTGCTTTATGTGCAGCTTACTTTCTCAAAGGGGTTTATTGTTTAACTTTGCAATTGAATTTGCTTTGGCAGTTCCTGTTGCTGAACCAAAACTGGAACAAACAAAGTTTCTGCTTCTGTTATCCATTTTGGTTGCCCCACAATTACTTGTTCTGAAAACAAAAAATCAAACCAAAGCGAAAGTGGTGCCTGTTGTGGCATGTTTCCCATCTGACCACTCTGGTCGTTTATCTCAATAACAATATTGTTCATTGCAAATTCTCCTATCCAATGTGCCTTGTCGATACACAATTATAGCAATAAACTACAATAAAGACTAAAATATACCAATTACTCGCCCAAATATGGATTTATCAATAATTATCTTAAGTTACAATACAAGCCAAATAACAAATGAGTGTTTAACTTGTCTTAAAAAATCAATTGATTTTTGTAAAAGTAAATTAAAAAACAATATTGAAGTAATTGTTTTGGATAATGCCTCATCGGACAATTCAGTGGAAACAATTGAAAAAAATCACAAATGGGTAAAGTTAATTAAATCCAAACAAAACTTAGGTTTTTCAAAAGGAAACAATGAGGCTTTCAAAAAATGTTCAAATCCCTACATTCTACTTTTAAATTCTGATTCTTTCGTAAAGCCAGAAACTTTATTTCAAGCTTTAGAATTTTTTAAAAATAATCCAAAAGCTAGTGTTTTAGGTGCAAAATTAACAAACAGAAAAAATAAATATCAGCCATCAGCTGGATTTCTGCCAAATTTATTTAACAATTTTACTTGGCAAATGGGAGTTGAAGCCATGCCTTATTTGGGCAGTTTAATAAAACCAATTCACGAAAGAAATGAAAATTTTTATAGTAAAACTGAGAAAGTTGGCTGGATAATGGGTGCATTTTTTATGATCAAAAGAAATGTATATAAAAAATTAGGGGGTTTTGATGAAAATATTTTTATGTATGCAGAAGATTTAGAATTATGTTTTAGAATCAAAAAAGCCGGGTATAAAATTTTCTACACTCCAAAAATAAATATAGTTCATTTAGGATGTGCCAGTTCAAATCATGATCTAGAAAAACCTCTATATTTGGAACTCAAATCAATTCTCTACCTCTATAAAAAACATTTTTCAAATCAAATTTTACTATTTAAAATACCAATTATTTTAGGATGTCTAATAAGAATTCCGCTTTTTACAATTATTTCACGCCCACAAAGAAGAAAAGCATATATTAGTGCTTTGAAGTTACTATTTTAGTGCCGAGGACAGGACTTGAACCTGCAAGGGTTTCCCCACACGGTCCTAAGCCGTGCGCGTCTGCCAATTTCGCCACCCCGGCGCAATTAAAAACCTCATTTTTCCCTTATTGTCGGTTAACTTCGTTTGAGCCTAAAAAGTCAATACTTTCAATCTCTAAAAATATGAGATATTGTAAGTATACCAAAAACGAAAAACCCCTGGCTTGCACCAGGGGGTTTTCAAAGGAATTCCAACGCTTCCTATGCATAAAAGCTTAAGTTGCCTCAGAACGTGTTGTTAATATACCACCACATTATAGGTTTGTCAAATATATTGCCTAGACTCAATATTTAGCCACATGAAGTAAAATTATAGGTCTATTTCTTAACCTTTTGAGCCAGTATAAATGTTGAAGGACCAAAACTAATAGAAGCCAATGGTTTTTGAAACATTTTTTCAATTTTAAGTAAAGTTCGCAGGGGCAAAATGCTCTTAATTAAACCACTTCTAAAATTTGAAACTGACAAAATTTCTTTAATTTCAAGGTTATTCTCAGATAGATGATATTTAATAATATCAGGATGATAATTTAAAAAAGGAATAATATCTTTATTTTTACGAGAAAGTTTACTTTGTGGTGATAAATCAAGTGAAAAAGTAAAATCACCTCGAAGTAGACTTCCAAAAACTGCTTTGCCATGCACTTTATTTGCAAATTCAAACAAAAAATAACCATTATTCTTTAATATTTTACTAACTGTAGAAAATACCACTTCAGGCTTTTCAATGTGATGCATTACTCTAATCATCAAAGCCAAATCAAATGAATTTTGTTTTACTTTTTTTGATAAATCTTCAACATTGGTATGAATATAATTTACTTTTTTACCAAACTTAATTCCTTTAAAATCTTCTTTTGCTCTATCAATTAATGTGATCGAAGGCTCAGCAAGAGTTATATTTTTACAATATTTCTCATAGACTGGAATAAGCCTTCCAAATCCACCGCCTATATCAATTACATTATTAAAGGATTGCAAATCGAAATTTTTCAATAATTCATTAATCGCAATCCTCTCACTTTCGTGTTCATAGCTTCTGTGGTCCCAGTATGAAGGATAATCGTAGTTGTCGTATGCTTGCATGAGTTATTACTTTAACATTGTTTTGTTAACTATTGCATCTCTTCCATGAATTGGGTGACAGCACTAGCCCAACTCCCATTAGAAGATGGAGTATATTTACTCATTATATCAACCGGTGTGGTCAATCCCTCATCAATATATTTCCTTTTAATGCCTTCAGTAACTGTTCTAATTCCCTCTTCATAAGATTCAAACCCTAAAGTTCCCTGTGAATGGATTCCCCAACCCCAGCAATTATATGTATTTTCAGGAATAAATTTACAAAGATTTGATTCCTGGCGAGCAATTGCAACAATTAATCTAAAATCCACTCCATGTTGGTTTGCAACTTCAACAATTTCATGCGCATATGGTTCAAGAGGTGATTTATTTTTCTTTAAATATCGAGAAACTATTGGTACTCTTGCATCTTCTAATTTCGCACTCCCCGAAATAATGGGCAATTCGGCTGCAGTTGCAGTATATAAAACAGACGAAGTCTCATCACTTGTTCCAAGCACGTTTTCTGCATTAACAATATTAGTTGATAGAAAAATTCCCAAAAAACTAATAATCATAATAAGTGGAGCAAAAACTGTAAAAACGAATATCGCATCAATATTTGTTAATCTGTATCTTTTCAAGAAAATACTAGAGTCAACAATACCTGCGAAATTTATTTTCTGCATCAGTTCATGATAATATACATTCAATGGAAAAACCATCTTCGCAGGAAAATCTCTTTTCTGAAATTGTAGCTCTTTGTAAACGTCGTGGGTTCGTTTATCCCACAAGCGAAATTTATGGAGGAATATCTAATTCATACGATTATGGCCCAATGGGTGCAGAACTTCTAAAAAATATCAGATCACTTTGGTGGAGAGAATTTATTCACAAAAGAAAAGACATGTTGGGCCTTGATACTCAAATTATTCAACATCCTCAAACATGGGTTGCATCAGGTCATGTCGGATCATTTACTGATCCAATGGTTGAAGACATTGTAACTCACAAACGTTATCGTGCAGATCATATAATAGAAGCAAATTTGCCAAAAGAAAGTGATGTTAATGTCGAAAATATGACTGTTTCTGAAATGGCACAATTTATAAAAGAGAACAAAATAAAATCCCCAGATGGAAATGATTTATCAGATCCAAGAGCATTTAATTTACTTTTCGAAACTGCAATTGGAGCAGTTGAAGATGAAAAATCAAAAGTATATTTAAGAGGTGAAACTGCACAAGGAATTTTTGCAAACTTCAAACAAATCATCGATTCAAATAGAATAAAATTGCCTTTTGGAGTAGGCCAAATCGGAAAAAGTTTTCGAAACGAAATCACAACAGGACAATTTATTTTTAGAACTTTAGAATTTGAACAAGCAGAAATTGAATATTTCTTTGATCCAAAAACAAATTGGGAAGATCATCTAAATGGGTGGAAAGATTCAATGTATGAATTTGTCACAAAAACTCTTGGAATTTCTAAGGTTAATTTAAGGTGGCGTCAGCATACTGATAAAGAAAGAAGTCATTATTCCAAAGATACGTATGATCTAGATTACAAATTTCCATTTGGATGGAAAGAACTTTGGGGAGTGGCCTATCGAACTGATTACGATTTAAAACAACACATGAAACATTCAAATGCAGATTTAAGCTATACAGATCCAATTACAAACGAAAAATTTGTTCCTCATGTAATCGAGCCCGCTGTTGGAATTAATCGATTATTTTTGATGATACTATCAGATGCATTTACACAAGAAGAAAGCAGAATTGTTTTAAAATTAAATCCATCTTTGGCTCCATATAAAGCTGCAATATTTCCATTAGTTTCCAATAAACCAGATATTGTAAATAAAGCGCAAGAGATTTTTGATTCTCTCCGAAGCGAAAAAGGATTAATGGTTTCCTGGGATGATCGAGGAAATATCGGAAAAAGATATTTAGCACAAGATGAAGTGGGAACTCCATTTTGTATAACTGTTGACTATCAAACTTTAGAAGATAATACTGTAACCATTCGAGATCGTGACACCAAAAATCAAGAAAGAATAAATATAAAAGATTTGTATGGAAAAATTACTGAAAACCTTTAATTTAAAACCAGATAATTTGCTTCATATTGCCTGGATTCAAGCAATTATTGCCACTTTGGCAAGCCTTTATGCATCAGAAATTGCTCATTTTCCCCCATGTGTTTTGTGTTGGTACCAAAGAATTTTTATGTACCCATTAGTATTTATCATTCCAATTGCAATTCAAATAAAAGATAAAAAGAATTTGCCATATTTTGTAATTCCAATGGCTGCAATTGGCTCATTGATTGGTGTTTATCACAATCTTTTATATTGGAAAATATTACCAGAATCAGCGGCACCATGTATAAATGGAGTTTCTTGCACAACCAAATTTATTGAATTTTATGGATTTATAACAATTCCTTTCTTGTCATTGCTCGCTTTTCTTGTTATCCTCACAAGCATGTTCGCCTATCATAAAATTTCAAATACAAAAAAATGAACGAAGAAAATAAACCATTAATAATAATTGGAATAGTTACAATTTTAATAATAGTTGGTGGAATTTTTCTAACATCTCGCCAATCAAGTAGTCCAAAATCAACACCAGCTCCAGTTTCACAAGAAATTTTAGTTCCAGAAGGTAGTATTAAAGAATCAACTCCATCAGCCCAAGTAACTTTAGTTGAATTTGCAGATTTTCAATGCCCCACTTGTAAAACCGTTGAACCGTTTATTAAACAAATAAGAAAAGATTTTGCAGGCCAATTAACTTATGTATATAGATATTTCCCTCTAGATTCCCACAAAAATGCTGTTCCATCAGCACTTGCCGCTGAAGCTGCAAACCAACAAGGGAAATTTTGGCAAATGCACGATATGCTTTATGAAAAACAAGATGACTGGGCAGATTCAAATACTCCAAAAGATATTTTTATTGAGTACGCAAAAACATTAAAATTAGATATTGAAAAATTTAAAAAAGATTTTGATGATCCAAAAACAAAGGAAAAAGTAGAAAAAGATAAAGTTGATGGTTATGCAGCAGGTGTAGGTGGAACTCCAACTTTTTACATCAACGGCACAAAAATTCCAGCGGTACCTACCTATGAAACTTTAAAATCTTTAATTGAACAAGAATTACCAATTGCTTCATCAAGTGCTGTGCCACAAGCCACAGCTTCCGCTACACAAAAATAAAATAGCCTCATGATATAATTGAGACTACTTGGGTCTGTAGCTCAGTGGTAGAGCAGCTCCCTCTTAAGGAGACGGTCATGGGTCCGAATCCCATCAGACCCACCAATAACCCATAATTTTGTAATTTAACTTCAAATAAAATATAATACTGCTGGCAACAAAGCCAATTGTTAACTTGCACTTCATACAAGGAATTTCAAAATGACAGATCAAGATTCCCAAAACTCAACCGAACAATTAGAAATTACCAAAAACTCACACAGCGAAGAAAAAGCCTTTTTCTATCCAGTGATTACATCAATCTTGGTATTTCTCCTAATCGGTGTCATATTGGCAAATGACGAAATAAGAATTGTATTTGTTGCAATTTTTGCCGTTGCAGTTAGCCCAAAACTTGTTGCTCGCCTTGTCAGCAATGAAGTAAAAGGAGAAAATTCATACATTTTCTTTCAAAAAGTAAGCGATGGAATCTGCAAATTCACGCAGCAGATTTGGAATGTCATTGTCCATGGAGATCAAAATAAATAACTAGTAGTCCACGGGGAGTAAAAAACAAAAAATTTTACTCCCTTATTTTTTTACCCAATTGCATTCAAAACCTTTGTTTGAAATACTTAAAATAATGAGTAAATCAAAAAATAAAGGTTTCATTGCTCTTCCTCTTATTATTCTTTTTCTCCTGATAATTATCGCAGTCATGGGATATTTTCTGTTTACCAAAAATCCAATTAGCCCAACTTTAACTTCTACAGAAACACCTCTCGCCACTGATATGCCAGTATCAGCAACCGTAACTCCAGAATCCAATTCCTTGGGTATAACCACCTGGTCCCTCACTGAAATTGATAACAAACTTTACATAATGCAAATCAAAAAACTTACAAATAGTAAAGTAAAATTTGCCGATAACAACTTCAATAGATCACTAAAAAATGTTTATTCACAAGACAACGAAGTCTCTCTCGAACCTGAAGAAAATACTTCAATAGACACAGCTAAATATAACTGGGATGATGTTTTGAGTGAGCCAATCAAAGATTCTACTGGTTCAATAAGTATTAATGTATCAGATCGATTGTTTAGTTTTAAACAAATTCCAAATACAAAAAGTATCGTATTTTCTATCGAGTTATCACGAGCAGTAAGTACCTCCCAAGGTAGCTCATGGGACCCATACGGTACCAGAAGAGACTTGTATCTATATGACAGAAGCCAATCCAAACCTTCACTTAAAAAAATTATTTCTTTCTCAAACACAGGAACTCAATATTCATATCCTAAAATAAATTCATTTAGCGAAGATAATAAGTTTGTTGATGTCATGTTATTTGGATGTTGGGCATGTGATGGTCACAAACCTGAAACACTATTAGTTGATCTTCAAACCTCTAAGTCTCAAAATATTGGCAAAAAATCATATTTTAAATGGATACAAAATGGCAACTACGAATACAAAGACTATATTGTAAAAGAATGTGATCAACCACAACCTGGCGAATGTTATGAAGATCCGAATACTCTTCCTTTAAAAACTGGAAAAATATAAATTCATCTATTTACGAAGTATTTCAAAATCTCCCAACTTTCCTGTGTAAAATTAACAAATCTCGAAAATTGATTTATGGTAAAAAGTTGAAAATATATTGGTTTAGATATCGTGTTTCCGCTCTCATTTAGTTCAAAAGAATTGCTAAATAAATTAATATTTTTATCTATTTTTGCAGTAAAAGTTAAAAACTTTAGTTTGTATGGTTCAATATTTTCATCTTCGATTAAATTAATCGAAATATTGGAAAATACAGGTGAGTAAAAAGATAATGATTTAGTGCTCCAAATAGTTTGCCCTAAATTCTGCAATACTACAGTTCCAAAAAAGCTATTATTTATCGGGTTATAATGAGGACCAAACAAAGAAAGAATTTGCCCCAATTGAATTTGGATTGGTTTACCTTTTATCTTTGGAGTATCTTTATAAGTTTGAGCAAAACTCCAAAGCGATCCATCAGGCTTTTTCCAACTAAATTCATCAAATGGATCTTGATTGTAATTTAAAATAAATGGCGTAATAGCAACAATTCTTGAATCATTCCAAACATTATCAATTGAATATTTAATTCGCTCAGATACTTTATCAGGGGTTAAAAGTGTTTTTATTTTTTTCTCACCACTATGCCTCCACCCGGTTTCTAATATAAAAATTGGCAAATCACGATCAATTGCTTTTGTTTCTTTTAAATAATTTATTTCCCAATCAAATGATTTAATCGATCCCCGTCCTGTCAAATTAGCTGGAGCTGAAAATGAAGGATTTGGGTATGAATGGCTCACCCATCCATCAATATAAGAAAAAATATGTGAATCCTCAGAAAGCATTGCCGAAATAAAATCAATTAATCCCAAAGTTTCTTTGGTTTTAGAAGCAGATGCATCAAAACCAGCATTTAACACAAAAAAATCAGGAGATACTTTTTTAAGTTTTATCGAAAATTCACGCAAATATTGTGTATATGCTTTAGGGTCAATTTGTCCTCCCCACTCTTTTGCATGATTCGGTTCATTGCCCACCACAATATACCTATTTTGAATTACCCAATTGAGAGAATTTAGAAAATTAACCCATCCATCAATTTCTCCCAAGTTTGGTGCTTCCCATTTATCTCCATCAATTTTAGTTGCTATTCGAACTATTGGAATTATTTTTTTTCGTCTACAAACATCGAAAATTTTCTGCCATTTATTATGATCGCGCTCATCCTGGCGGATAACAAAAGTCACATATCCCCATTCTCCTCCGTTTGAATTAACCAAATCGGCGGCATTTTCAATTTCTGACCCATCAATTATATGGATACCGAATTTATTGTTTGAAGTTGTAAGTGGATCATTAATTGCCAAAACATAAGCTAAATTTGGAAGTATTAAAAAAAATAAAATTAAGAAAAATATAATGGTTTTTGGCACAAAACCAGTCTAACACACGTGGTGTCCCTGGAAGGAATCGAACCCTCATCTTGTCCTTAGAAGGGACCTGCTCGGTCCATTGAGCTACAGGGACTCGTGGATTTAAATAAAGTTATGAGCGGGTAGCGGGAATCGAACCCGCGTACTCTGATTGGCAACCAGATGCACTACCATTATGCTATACCCGCAAGCAAAGCTTGCGGAGTAGAAGATATTTTGCAAAGCAAAATATATTCATACCCGCCGGGAAATATAACGACAAGCGTTCATACCCATGCCCACTATTATACTAGATCATTGATATAATATAAATAATTCCCATGCCGGGGTGGCGAAATTGGCAGACGCGCACGGTTCAGAGCCGTGTGGAGCAATCCATGCAGGTTCAAGTCCTGTCCTCGGCACTTAAAAGATCATCAAAATTTTTGTTAGAATAAATAGTGAATTCTACTTTAAGTATTTTTGAAAAAGTTCAAAACAAAACAAACCTCAAATTAGTTTATATTGCAGGTCTTCTTTTTTTCTTTTTTATGCTATTTGATGGTGCAGTTTCATTTGTTGTACCTATTGCAGTCACTCAAATTGGATTATCAAAATCAGCAATGGGCTTAATATATGGCAGCTCATCAGTGTTTGGCGCAATCTTTGATTTCATATTAAGTAAAACTTTAACTAACACACATTTTAGAAGAATTTATATGTTGATGTTTATTCTTTGCCTGCTTTGTCTTTTTGTTCTTGCCAATGCAAATACAGTTCTTTTATTTTTAATTGCAATGGCTTTGTGGGGCTTTTATTTTGATCTATCAAATTTTGCAAACTTCGATTTTATTAGCCGCCGCACATTAAAAAGAGATCACTCACAAGGGTTTGGAATTATATGGATGTTTAGAGCCTTAGGTTATACAATTGCACCACTTGTAATAGGTTCAATAATAGGAAATTTAATTGATTCAAAAGTTTTTATTTATATGGGAATATTTTTATCAATCTCGTTTGGTTTTTTTATTTTATTAGTATTTGTGACAAATAAAAACAAAAGAGAAATGGTAGTAAATAAAGATTCAAAATTACAATCAACATCGTTTGAAATAAATCTCTGGAAAAAAGTTGGTAAAAAGATGTTTCCAGTTTTGATAATGACTACAATATTATGGATAATTGAAGCATCATTTTGGACAATCGGACCATTTATGTATGAATCAATTCCAGAACTGGGGTCATTTAAAGGTCTGTTTTTGGCTCTGTATACTTTACCGCCACTTTTTATTGGTTGGTTTCTATCACCCTTGAGTAAAAAATTGGGCAAGAAAAAAACTGCTTTTTATGCATTAATCACCGGTTCAATCTTTCTAGTAAGTATTTTATTTGTAAATTCAGGATGGATTATTTTAAGTTTAGTTTTTATTGCATCGTGTTTTATAGCTCTATGCTTGCCATCAATTGCAGGAGTCTATTCAGACTATATTGTCGAAGCTCCACATCTTGAAAAAGAAATAGAAGCACTTGAAGATTTCTTTACAAATATTGGCTATGTAATCGGGCCAATTCTTGCCGGATTTTTGGCAGAAAAATTTGGCAATATAAAAGTTTTCTCAATTTTGGGTTTAGTTTCAATAATCGCAACACTAATTTTAATTAAGGTTACTCCAAAAAATATTCAAATAGATAAAAAGTAAGTTCAAATGGTACAATACGCTAATATAAGCCGAGGTGGCGAAATTGGCAGACGCACTACCTTGAGGTGGTAGCGCTGAAAGGCGTGCAGGTTCAAATCCTGTCCTCGGCACAAAAAATAAATAAGCTCACTTAGCTCAGTTGGTTAGAGCATTCGGTTTACATCCGAAGGGTCGAGGGTTCGAATCCCCCAGTGAGCACAAAATTTTTTTATTGTTTTTTCCAAAATTGCATACAATTTTGAAGAGGAGAAACAGTGGAGCGTTAAGATTTTATCGCTTAAAAGTGATAAAATCGTTAAGCGTAACTCGTTTCGACGAGCCGAGTTAGCCAAGGTGGTCACGGCGGGCGCCTGAAGAGCGTCAGATCTGTGTTCGACTCACAGACTCGGCACAAAGATTGACAAAGATAATAAATAGATATAATTTGTATTTATGACAATGAAGATAAATGACCAAGATGAACAAATCTTGGATCAAGTAAGTGAAATGAAAAATGAAGGAAATTCACCTGCTGGAGCAGAATTCTTCAAACAAACAGCAGATCAATTTGCAGCTGACGAAAAAGCACGAAATCCACAGATTAAAGACCAAAAAGATGGCCAAGGAGGAGGTCCCGCATATGAAAATACAGGAGAGCCATCGTTATGGAATTCACCAGTTGCAAGAAGTGTAGGAGAAAGGCACGGTTATCCAGATGCTAACACACAAGTCTCAAACCCTAAATTAAATGAAAAACAAAGCCCTCAAACAGTTGGTCGTGTTGGGGAATCAAATTATGTTAACAATCCAGGAACAAAAACAGAACAAAAAGGCCTATTGTCTAGATGGTTAAATAAAGTCAGTAGATCAAGTTAAATATACCTCACCATCATACCGTCTTTAACAAATGCAGTTAAACTAACTTCCTGTCCTGCAAATTTCGCTCCATTCCCCCAAATCTTAGCGGCAATTTTATTTTCCAAAAATGCTGATCCGATTTTATGCCCCAAATCCTCAAGTGTAAAATTATTTTTTACAATAATTGGCTCATTTTGATTAGGTTCTTCATTAGGCTTTACCAAATAAACTGTTACAAATCCCAAAATTTTCCAAATTGCATCTTTAAATTCATCCAAACCAATATTTTTAGATGCACTAATATATAAATAATTATTTTTAAATTCAGGTTTTTGGGCCAGTGCATCAACTTTATTAATTACATACAAAGCCGGCAAATAAACTCTATTTGGAGTCATTGCATCAATAAATCTATCTATTGTTACATTTTCCTTTAATGTTATTATTCCATTTTTAATTCCAGATTCTCGTGCTATATCTTTTAAAGTATCACGGTCCAGTTGTTGCCTTACATTTGAAGCAATTGCCAATCCCCCATCAATTCTTTTCTCAATTCTAATATCAGGAGGATTAATATTAATTCTCACTCCAGTGGTTTCTACTTCTTTCTGTAGGACTTCAAGCATTGAAGTCTTGTAAATATCAGACATAAAAACAATCAAATCAGCATTTCGAACCACCGAAATCACTTCCTTTCCTCGGCCTTTCCCCTCACCCGCTCCTTGAATTATTCCAGGCACATCCAAAATCTGAAATCTTGCTCCTCGATAATCCATCATCCCAGGAATTACAGATAGTGTCGTAAACTCATAAGAAGCCACTTTTGAAGCAGCATTGGTTAAAGAATTAATCAATGTTGATTTCCCAACTGAAGGAGGCCCAACCAGTACTATACTGGCATCACCTTGCTTGCGTACCGAATATCCACCACCTCCGCCACTTCCGCGACTTCTTATTACTCCATTAATTTCTTGCTCTTTAAGTTTAGAAATCTTGGCACGAATCATTCCAATATGCCTCTCCGTACCTTTATGGTATGGGAGTTTGCGCATTTCTTCTTCAAGTTCATTGATTTGTTCGCGTATTGTTGCCATTTTCGGGTATAATTGTATCAAATATTAGGCCTTAGGGTTTAATTTTGAAACTAAAGCCTCTGTAGCTCAACGGATAGAGTAGCTGTCTTCGGAACAGCTGATGAGGGTTCGATTCCTTCCAGAGGCACATATTCTCAAAAATTTAAAGCACTTTCTATACTTATGGAGAAAAGCAAAAGAAATGAATAAAATTCAGCTTTTTCTGTTGATATCATTTGCTGGATTAGGTGCAGTAATGTGCGTCGAAACAATTCTAAGCCCAGTAAATGAAAAAGAGAAAATCGAAAATGTATCTATCGCATCAACAATCTACACTTTAGTTCGTATTGCATTCACTTTCATTATTGAACCTCTCGCAGTATTAAGTGCAATTAAAAACAATACAGGAAGCATTACAATTGCATACATAATTCTAGCCATAGTTTATATAAAACTGTACAGTTTACTTAAAGCACTATTTGAAATATTTCAAAAAGCAATTCAAGTAATTCACTACGAAAAAAGAGCAATGACTGAAGAGGAAATACATGAATTGGCAACTAAAGAAAAAATTAACAATTTTTTCATAAAAAAAAGTAAGCAAATATTTTTTCTATTTCCCAAACTATATCTTTGGTATTTGGTGGCAATTGCACTAAATCTAATTCTATAAAAACCATAGCCCTCAAGGAAAATCCAAGAGGGCTTTTTATTTTTCCCTATTGATCAAACTAACATGATAAGAGTATCTTAATTACTGTGAAGTTTACATTATCATGAAGTTCATCTTCGTTTCAGGTGGTGTAGTATCAGGCCTTGGTAAAGGCATTGTAACTTCCTCTCTCTCTTTTCTTCTAAAATCCCGCGGTTTCCGAGTTACTCCAGTCAAAGCAGATATGTATTTTAATGTTGATGCAGGAACACTCCGCCCTCAAGAACATGGTGAAGTATTTGTAACTCACGACGGAATGGAATGCGATGAAGATCTAGGTCACTATGAAAGATTTGTTCATCAATCTCTCAGAAAAGAAAACTACATTACAGCAGGCCAAATTTATCAAGAAGTGATAAGGCGTGAACGCGCGTTTGACTATGCGGGAGAAACAGTTGATGTGATTCCTCATGTTACAGATGAAATAACTAGAAGAATAAAACTAGCAGGAGATGCAAATAATGCTGATATTGTAATAGTGGAATTTGGAGGAACAGTTGGTGAATATAAAAATGGTGTATTTTTTGAATGTTCTAGAATTTTAAAATTAAAATATCCTGAAGATGTAATTCAAGTTCACGTCACATATTTGCCATATATGGCTCACATTGGTGAATTAAAGAGTAAACCAGCTCAAACTAGTGTTCATATTTTAAATGGCATGGGGATTCAACCAGATATAATAATAGCTCGAAGTGAAGTTCCAATTGATAAAAAAAGACTAGATAAATTGGCATTATTTTGCAACATCGCTTCAGACAAAATTTTTGGAGTCCCTAATTTAGACACAATTTATGAAGTACCACTTTTATTTCACAAGCAAAATCATCATTTAGCATCTACTGTTTTAAAACTTCTAAAGCTTCCCTCTGGTAAACACAAAGAAATAAAAAACTGGAAACAAATGGCCAAACAAGCTCTCAAAAAAACAGGACAAAAAAAGGTAAATATTGCAATGGTTGGAAAATATTTTGTGACAGGTGATTATAATTTGGTAGATTCATATGTCTCAGTTGTTGAGGCAGTTCGCCACGCCTCATGGAAACTAAATATCAAAGCAGAATTAAATTGGATTGATAGTGAACAAATAGAAAAAAATGGCACAGAAATATTAAATGATTTTGATGGAATAATAGTTCCACAGGGTTGGGGAAGCCGCGGAACTGAAGGTAAAATCAAAGCAATAGAATTCGCACGTATTAACAAAATCCCCTATTTAGGGCTTTGTTTTGGCATGCAAATGGCAACAATAGAATTCGCAAGAAATGTTCTAAAATTAAAAAATGCCAATACAACTGAAGCAAATCCAATCACTCCACATCCTGTAATTCATGTAATGCCAGATCAAATTAAATATTTAGAAAAAAGGCAATATGGTGGAACAATCAGGCTTGGTGCATGGCCATGTATTGTTAAAAAAGGAACAGTTTTATTTGATGCTTATAGTCAATTTGGTGGATCAAAAAATTCTCCATGGTGGCAACCAAATCCAAAAAACAAAAATGAAGAAATAAAAATAAAAGAAAATGAAAAATTAATTTTTGAAAGACACCGTCACAGATACGAATTTAATAATGAATTCAAAGAAAAGTTTGAGAGTGTTGGGTTTGTGATTTCAGGTACAAGTCCAGATGGAAAGTTAGTAGAGGCAATCGAAATAAAGGATCATCCTTTTTTCGTAGGTACTCAGTTTCATCCTGAATACATTAGCCGTCCACTAACTCCCCACCCGGTATTTTTAAGTTTTCTAAACTCTCTCAATAGAAGCTAAGTATTTTTTTAACTTCACAACATCTTCTCCAATATTTGCGGATTCGCCTTCCAATACAATATTTCCACCCCATCCTTCAGAAATTAATCGAGTTAACATATATCCCATTGATGATGTTGATGTGTTATTTTTTACATCACTCCAAAAATGAGCGATAAGTTGCGAATAGTCAGAAAAGTCAGGCCTCAAAAGAGGAATATGTACCTCTTGAATATATGGAAGAATTATTTCAAAAAGGACCAACCAGTCACTTGATCTTCTAATATGCAATAGATCAAGTGTTACACCAGTATATTTCAGGTTATACAAAATTGATGGTATATCAGCATATTTTGTAATACCCAAATCAATTAACATCTCAGGTGCAATCTGAATCAACATATGCGGATATCCCAATTGCGTTGGTTGATGTTGACCGCGTTTGGCAGGATACAATGTAATCGGAAGTGATTTGCCCATTACTTGAGTTAATTTTCTAACCCCCCAAAGCGAATCTTCAAATTTATCACTTATATAAGGCATAAAAAGCCAAGCAGCAAGTGCTAACTTTTTATTCTTATGAAACAACCACTGCCAAGGCCATCTTTCACTTCTAAATGATTGTTCGGTACATAAAATTCCATTTAGATTTTCATTATTTAATTGACCAGTAAAAAGTTGCCATGCAGCATAATTTCTCATTGGTTGAAATCGAATGCCATCTGCACCAAAACCCAAAGCAGTATTAATAAATTTAGACATGGGCCACAAAAATTGTGCTTTTTTCGGAAAAACTGACATTGGAACAACAATTTGAATACGTCGATCTTGAATTGAATTCCACGTTTGGAGTGTCATTTTCAAACCTTTCATGTAAAAGATCAGAACTTAAAATTAGCAAGCTATTATACAACAGCTTTGTATCTAGCTTAAAATGAGTTAAAATACAAACAATAAGCCGGGGTGGTGAAATGGCAGACACGCACGCCTTAAGAGCGTGTGGAATTTATTCCTTGGGAGTTCGAGTCTCCCCCTCGGCACAAATGAAGTTAGAATCCTAATTTTTCTTTAACAATCACCATTTTAATTCTCTCAGGATTAATTTCTTTATTTACTATCAAAATCTTGGATACATTTGTTTTTAATTCTTGGTTTCCATATGCTTTTCCAAGTCGAACTGATTCAAGTGGAACAATATATTCATAAATACGCTTCATTGCCTCATCTAAATTGGCGACAATCTTCTGTGCTCCAACTACCCAAATAACATGCTCAGATCCATAAGAATAACCAGGCAATTGACTGCCAGTATTGGATGCAATTACGACTACTCCATCGTGTGTTATTGCGTGTACACTTCCAAGTGAATACTGCGGTGCTGCCCCAATTTGCTGCATTTCCCTGTTTTGAGTCTCACGGTTCATTGATTTAAGTTTATCTTTAACTAATTCATATCCACCAGTTTCAAGTGCATCATTTATCCCAGTTTCAATCAAAGTCATAGAGCTCATACTCATAACTTCTGATCCCTTGGGAATCATAGACAATACTTTCTCACGAGCTTCCACTTTCGTATTTACAACAATAGCCTCAATATTGCGCTGAGCTAAAGATTCAACTACTTTTTCCAAAATTTCATTATTAACTATTTCTGTATACTTCATATTTGTATAATATATAAACTTAGTTACTATTATACAAGTACGCACTTTATGGTAACTAAGTATGATATAATAGAATATGAAAAATTGTTCATCAGTTAAATCAACACTCAATATAATCGGAGGCAAATGGAGACCACTAATTATTTACATGCTTTACGAAAATACTCTTCGTTTTAGTCAACTTCAAAAACAAATCACTGGTATTTCACAAAAAATGCTAACACAGGAGCTCAAACGTCTTGAAAAAGATGAAATAATTAAAAGAGTTGTTTACGCACAAATTCCACCTAAAGTAGAATATTCATTAACTGAAAAAGGTAAAAGTATTTTGCCAATACTTCAAAAAATGGATGAGTGGTCTCAAGTGTATAATCCAAGTAATTAATTTTTAAACCAGTGTTCCCGGTCCAAAAAATATGACAAACAATACAGTACCAAAAATAGTTTTTGTTGGCACCTTTCCACCAACAGAAGAAGGAATAGCAACTTTCAATAACGATTTAATGACTTCAACTCAAAAAATATTGGGTGATAGTGCGCAGTGTGTTGTTTGTGCAATAAATCTAAATGATACAAGTCCTTATTATTTTGACAATAAAGTAGTTTGGGAAATTGATCAAAGCTCGATTAAAACTTATATTCAGGCAGCCGAAAATATTAATTCAGATCCATCAATTGAATGCGTAATAATTCAGCATGAATACGGAATTTATGGTGGTACATGGGGTGAATACTTTACAAAATTTTTAAAAATAATAGCCAAGCCAAAAATTACAATTCTTCACACTGTTTTGGATTCTCACACTCACGAAACACAAAAATTCCATGAAGTTACTGATGATATATTCAACTACTCAAATGCAATAGTAGTTTTATCCAAAAAATCAAAAGAACTTTTAACTAAAAAATACAAACAAAATGCAAGTAAAATATATTTTATACCTCATGGAATTCATCCAGTTAAATTTATTCAATCAAAAATTGTTAAAAAAGATTTAGGGATTGATAATAAAACTATATTAACTACATTTGGATTATTAAGCCGCGATAAAGGAATTGAGTATGTTATAAAAGCAATTCCAAAAATTATTGAAAAATATCCAAACATTTTATATCAAATTTTAGGACGCACTCACCCAAGTATCATCAAAAACGAAGGAGAAAAATATAGATTTGAATTAATAAAATTAGTCAAAAAATTAAAACTTAGAAAAAATATTTTATTCGTCGATAAATATTTAAGTCTTGATGAAATAATAAAATATTTACAAGCAACTGATGTGTATATTGCAACTTCAATTAATCCAGATCAGGCAGTAAGTGGAACTTTTTCATATGCTCTAGGTGCTGGCCGAGCAGTTGTTTCAACTGAATTTATTCAATCCAAAGAAATGATTACAAAAAATGTGGGTCGATTGGTGCCTCCAAAAAATCCAAAAGCATATGAAGATGCAATCATAGAAATTTTGTCACTTAGTAATTTAAACAAACTTCATAGAGTTGCATACAAAAAAACTAGATCAATGCTTTGGACTAATATAGCAAAAAAATTTGTAGAAATTATTCAATCAATTCACAAAAATGAAAAAGCCAATTTCTCACTCCCACCTATTGAACTTGATTATCTTAAAAAGATGACAAAAAAATACGGAATATTACAATTTGCCACTTATGATATTCCAGATGAAGGATCAGGTTATACTCTGGATGATAATGCAAGGGCACTAATTGTCACTCTTTGGCTATTAAAAAATGACAATATTGATAAAAAAATACTTAATGATTTATATCCAAAATATTTTAGACTAATTAAAAAAAGCTATCAAGGAAATTCAAAATTTATAAATTATTTTGATAAATCATTTAATATTACGGAGCAAAATTTTGCCGAAAACACCGAAGAATCAATAAGTCGCGCTATGTGGGCTCTCTCAGAAACAATGGCATCATATGAAATAAAAAATACATTAAGATCAAAAGCCGGCAATATTTATTTTGATATTTTAAAAAGTGATTTAAAAATTGATCACCCAAGAACCCTTGCATTTTTAATCAAATCATTTAGCGTTATATTTAAAAATTCCAAAACAAAAAATGGAAAATTAATAAAAGCAAAAACCATTAATTATGCAGATTCACTAGTTAGTTCATACAATGATCATTCACATAATAATTGGAATTGGTTTGGAAGCCATTTAACTTACAATAATGGAATAATTCCAGAATCAATGTTTTTGTCTTACAAAATAACAAAAGACAAAAAATATTTAGATATCGCCAAAAAGACAATTAACTTCTTAATCAAAAAAACATTTATGGGCGATGTCTATGTTCCAATTGGTCAGCAAAAATGGTTCAAAAAACACAGTAAAAGAAGTTATTTTGATCAACAACCAGAAGATACATCATCAATCATTCTCGCTTTAATCACAGCATTTGAAATAACAAATGACAAAAAATATATTAGATATGCAAAAAAAGCATTTACATGGTACCAAGGAAACAATTTAGTAGGAATTCCTCTATATAATTACAAAACAAAAGGTGTGTATGATGGATTAAACGAATTAGGTGTAAATAAAAACCAAGGAGCAGAGTCTTTAGTCAGTTACCTACTTGCACGAACGTTAATTCAAAAGTATTTTTAAAAGATATAAAAAAATTCTGCCATGAAAAACAATTTAATTTTTAGAAAAGTATTCCCTGATAGTACTCACGCTCTATACAATGTCGCAGCCTGGCAAAAATCAGATCACGATAATATTGTCTTGGTTAGCCGTATGGTTGAAAATCCAGGAAATGAAAATACCCCAGATATAGGAAAGTTAATTTTATTCGAAATTGATCAAGAAGGAAAAATCATCCACGAACGATTAATTTGGGAACCATTGCACTCCAGTTTTTATCTAGAAGATCCCAGGGCTCTAGTTTTGCCAAATGGAAACATCGTGATTGGATTAACGTCAGTTATGAGGTCAGAAATCGGTTTTGAGCCATTTCCCGCTTACACTTTTATAGAATCTGATTCAGCCTGGGCTGGCAAACTCCCACCAATTACGTTAATTCACACTTATGGCCCAGGAAAAAACATGACTCCAGTCAAAAAAGATACTTTTATGTATCGTCCAGAATCCTCTGACTTTCATCATAGATTATTAGTTTTTGATATTAATTCAAAAGGTGAAACTCATTCTCAAACAATTGATTTTCCAAACGATCTTGATTGGGCACAGTGGAAAATTGGAACAACAATGCCACCGTTGTGGATTAACGAAAATGAAGCATTGATGATTTTCCATGGAATTACAAAAATCGATAATAAATACATCTACAGTATCGGCCGAGCCAAATTAACATTTAATGATGGAAAATATTTTGTAAAAGTAGATAAAAACGCACTCATTACTCCAGATACATTTACAAAAGACGGAATTCCACTAGAAATTGAATTACATCCAAAACTAAGGCGTGTTGTTTATGCCTGTGGTGGAGTTATAAAAAGAAATGATCCTGAAAATCTAAATTTATATGTAAATGTAGGTGATAGAACTACTTAC
This sequence comes from uncultured Gammaproteobacteria bacterium, assembly GCA_964524515.1. Classification (GTDB taxonomy): domain Bacteria; phylum Patescibacteriota; class Microgenomatia; order UBA8517; family UBA8517; genus CAZGEA01. Next base: position 169,562 of record CAZGEA010000001.1, read on the forward strand.
GAAGTAAAATTACCTCTCGAAGAATTAAAAGAAGGATTATTTTAGTCATTCTTGCTATAATATGCATGCTTGAAAAATCGGGGTGTGGCTCAGTTGGTAGAGCGCTCGCTTTGGGAGCGAGAGGCCGTGAGTTCGAATCTCGCCACCCCGACAAAATATCTTAGCCTCCATTTACCCTTTTTGTGCTATAATTAGCTTCAAATTTGTGTTATTATTAGCTTCAAATTCGCACAATCACAAAACGGAGAGTTCAAATTGAGCATCAAAGATCAGATTTCTAAATTAAATGGTCCAGTTGAAAAAGTAATCGATGCAATGGGCATACCACTCGGAAAAGCTCAGGAATTATTTGCAAAAACAATTTTTAAAATTTCACCACTCCAAAAAACTAATGGAGAAGAATTACCACAAATTCAGTTCGACTGGAAAACATTTCGAAAAACTTTTCGTATCAAGCACTTTTTCATTGCGCTAATTAGTCTCTCATTGGTAATTTTTTCAGTTTTTAAATTATGGGATATCTCACCTACAATCATGAGTATCAGTGTATTAAGAACAATCTATCTTATTATCAACTATTTAGTAAACCTGTTCACGAAAGATAACAGTGAACAAATATCATCAATAATTGCAACCGGCTTAATCCTATCTTTAGTTTTATTTAGAAAACAAGTAAAAACTGTAATAGGAGAAGGACCTGATCAAGTCGCAGCAGGACTTCCACAATATGCGTTAAGAGAAGAAATAATATTTCGTGCATACAGTCACAACTGGAATCTAATTGAAAAAATACGAGCAAATCTTTCGTTCGGACTAATACACCTTACAATGTTAATTGTCCCAATTTCGGTTGCCTTAGCACTAGCAATTGGTGGAAGCGCATTTATGCTTGTATATTTGAACAACTATAAAAAAACCAAATCAACTGAAATGGCAATCATTGAAGCAGCTACAGTCCACACAACTTACAATATAATTGCTTTTTCACTCGCAATTGGTAGCATTATATGGAGTTTAATTGGCAAACCAATATTGTCTCTCCTTACACATTAAGTAAAATCACAAAACCTCTTTAACAAAAAATTAAAGGGGTTTTTTATTTCCAAATGTTAAATGATATAATATACCTTCAACGCGGGTATGGTTTAATGGTAGAACAACAGATTTCCAATCTGTTCGTGGGAGTTCGATTCTCCCTACCCGCTCCGAGTCAACGAGGACGGGCAAGATCTTCTTACCCGCTCAAGGGCAAACTTTGTTTACCCGCTCACAAAAAACCTCCTTGTTTTTTTTAGTAAACAAAGAGGCTTCAATCTCTATCTAACTAAATTTATAAACTAAAGACACAAAACGAAACTTTGGGTAATATACCTACTAATGAACTAGCCATAATACTCCCATCATTTATAGCAAAAATACTAATATTCATCTTATCATTAGGATCCAAAACTGGAATCTTATATACAATGTCTCCTGCTAGTCCAATGAAATTAAATGAAATATCAATTCTGTTTGGGTAAAACACAACAGATTTTACAATAGCATAGGCAGGCCCGATTAAACCTCCATCTATTATGTGTCCTTGTACATAAACCCTATTTCCTTTTAGGAAATTATTCAAAAGTGCTGCAGCATCACGAACATTTGATTCATCAACCGAATATATGGAAGTCATGGCTAAAACCTTTCATTCAAATGTAGATTTCATTGGTATATTATCATATTTCAATACTTGCTTTTTAATCTCTCTTCTTTACAATGAGTTTTATGGCAAGAATGAATCCAGACGATGTTCAGAAAGAAGTTACCAAGCAAAACGATGATGTCTATGGAGACGATTCAGTAGTTGGAGGTACAGGCGGAGGTGCTGATCCAATGATTATTGACGATGTATACAAAAAGGTAACTGGAAACGAACTTGCTGACGACGAGGGTATTGATATGGCAGAAGAAGTCAGAAAAGACGAAGACTCAATTCTAAAAGATAAACCAGATAGTGAAGACGATGAAATGGAAGACAAATCTCCAATTGATGATGAATTCAGTGGAATGCATGTAGTTGGCGAAAACGAAGAGACAGAAGCCGAAGAACAAGAATAATTTCCCCAAAAAGCCTCAATAAGATATAATAATGTTTACAATCACGATCATATCGGGATTAAGTTGTACTTGGTGGTAAGTAAGCATAGCTTGGCTTCCACCATCAGAACACATGGTGGTAGTAGCTCAGTTGGTTAGAGCGCTGCTCTGTGAAAGCAGAGGTCGCCGGTTCGAGACCGGTCTACCACCCCAAATGATATTTTGAGATTGAGAAACCTCACTTTGAGCCGTATTATTAACGTTTTCGTTAGGTTCGAGCCGTTCTAATGTATTAATTTCTGTAACTGCCTGCTGAATTTTGAAAAATGGTGTTCGTGCCTCAATTGTAAGTTTTTTATCCTTTAAAAGTAGGTGCGAGCCAATTGCTCTTAAAATTATTTTACGTTCTTCAATATCCCCATCTGAAAATCTGTCTTGTGCTGTTGCAGCAAAGTCGAATGTTTTAGCGGCCAACTCTGCCCATTCATCAATATATTTATCTACTTTTGATAATAGCTCTTGCGCCCTAGCTTTTTCGACCAACAGTGATTCTTTTTTCTCTGCAAATTCCTCGTCTGAAATTAAAATACCACCTTTATTTGCCTCGGATATTTTTAGTTCAAGTAAATTATCAATTTTTCTTACAATATCTTCATAGGATTTTTTCAATGCCAAATAACGAGTCTCTCGCGTCTCTTTTTGCTTCTCATTTACAACATTAAGCCATTTAATTGCCCAATCCACAAATTCATAGTCAAGTTTCATCGTGCCTAAAATATCAAAAACCTGCTTCTCAAGTTCTTTTGCTTATTATTCTTCTGATTTGTGATATTTTTGGAATAAAGATTCACAAAAAACAAAGATAAGTTACTGATTGCCGGCGGTCATTTCAAGGTATCGTTTGTACTTTGGGTCTCCTTCCAATCTTTTTATTTCTGCATTAAGCTCTGTATCGGTCATTTGTGAGTAGGCATCCTCAAAAGCTATTTTATCTGCTTTATATTTTCCAAGTAACTTATAGGCTTTATCTAGCGCTGCGTCCCTAGCCCGCCAGTTTTTGCTTTTTAAGAGCGCTTGATGAGTTTTGAGCAGGTTCTCTTCTGACAAGTAGTCTTTCATCAGCTCCTGCCATCCTCTACTTTGAGTGAGCTGTTGTGGGTTTTTATAAGAGCCGGCTTTATATCCGGATTCTTTCATAGCCGTGGATACCGACTTTCCAGTATTTTCCAGTAATTTGTGGACGACAAGTTTTTGCTTGAGAGTGGACATCTGTATATGTAGTATAATATGCCAATGCTCTCTATTGAGAGCATTTTTGTTATTTATATGGACAGAAATGAAGAAATAATTGGCTACTATTCTAATCAGCCTACATGGCAGCTTGTAAAGTTTAGTGCTTACAAGAGGCAATTTACTCATCAATTAGCAATTCACTATTTGGAACACGAAATTTTTGAGTCAGTGGACAGAGAGATGCAGCATATCCTAAGTGGACAAAATGCAGGATTTTATGCTGGCCTTAGATTTTTGTTTGCGGAAGTTACAGCGCTATCCCATTTATATTGGGGGGTAAAATCATTTATCCCTCGTAAGGAGAGTGCATATGTTGCCAGATTTATGAGAAAGTTCGGAGTGTTACCTCCTGAGCATGGTGTCCATTATGAAACATTCAGGCATGGACTGATGCACTCTCATCATCCAAAGTGGATAAAAAAAGGAAATCGAATTATAGGTTGGTATATTAGTAATACAGCAAAAGCAAACAGCTTCGGAATCTTCATTCCCGAGTTCACCGAGCAAGTTAAAAATACCATTAGTGCTTTTATTGCCGAGTTGAGGGTAGAAGAAATAGCAGGTAAAAATACCCGACTCAAAAAATTTATTGAAGGATATACCCACACCGCCAAAGTATTGAAGCGTAGGGACTTAGGCAAATACTCAAGAACGGATTTTTCAAAAGTACCTATTACCTAAGATGAAGACAAAGAATCTATTTTCAGGCAGGAAAAAGTTTGTAACCATTCCAGTTGCCGCACTTCTCGGCCTGTTTTTCCTTCCTGTAACTATTGGCATTTTACTTATTTACTTTTCAAATAAGAAAATTAGGTTAAAACCTTTGCGTTATTCTATTGTCGGCATACTCTCCTTAATTACCCTATTTTTTGGAACTGCCTATGTAGCAGCTTTTGTATCCCCAAGCACCCCTAAACAGGAAACGAAAGAGCCGGAAGCGGTAATTTCGACAAGTCCTACGCCAATTCTTGCTATGCAAAATCAAGGCTTGGTAAAAGTAACGCGGGTGATTGATGGAGACACGATTGAAATTGAAGGTGGACAAAGGGTAAGGCTAATTGGCATAGATACTCCGGAGACAGTTGACCCAAACCGCCCTGCCGGATGCTATGGCACCGATGCCAGTAGTTTTACAAAAGCTCAACTTGAAGGCAAAGAAATAAAACTAGAAAAAGATATTTCAGAAACAGACCAATATGGAAGATTATTGCGTTATGTATGGCTTGGAGACACTTTATTTAATGAAACCCTTGTCAAAGAAGGCTATGCTCAAGTCTCAACTTACCCGCCGGATGTAAAAAACAGCGAAAGATTTTTAGCTGCTCAAAAAGAAGCAAGAGACAATAATCGAGGTTTGTGGTCTACATGCCAAAACACCCCTGCTCCCAGTACATCTGTCTCAACTCCGAAGCCAGTTACAGCTACCCCAAAACCCAATGTGGCAACTCAACAAACCCAAACTTCCGGCTCGTGTAAGTATTCTTGCAATTCACCGGATAGAGATTGCTCTGATTTTTCAACCCATGCAGAAGCACAAGCGTTTTTCAACTGTTGTGGATTCTCTGCCGGCAATGACCCTATGAGACTTGATAAGGCCACTGGAACAGGAAATGGAATTGCCTGCGAGAGTTTACCTTAGAATTAATTATGGAAAATAAAATCTCAAAAGCGACCAGACAGCTAATTTTTGACTTTTTAAAAGCTGAGAAAATAAAGTGGTTCGGTAGTTCAGATGATATATCATTTTTGGAAAAAATATTTGATTTGGAAAATTTACCGTCGACTGATGGTAGATACAGCAATGTAAAGGGAGATATTTTTCAACACAGACAGAATAATGCGGATTGGGAAGACGATTGGATTTTCACAGACAGCCGGTTCAACCTCCTGAATTGTGAAGATAGCATATATTGTAAATTTATAGAGGAGATTTTAAATCCACTAATAAGAGCAGAAAACGAAATAGACTCTATAATCTCCTTTGCAAATGACGCACTCAAAAGAGATAAATATCTAATCGTAAAAAAGGAAAAAATTGGAGGAAAGCAGTTTTATCAAATTCTTCCACTTAAATGGGTTGAATCAATAAAAGATATTGAGTTCCGAGTCGTTCGAGGGAATACTCCACCCGCTTACTATATCAATGAACCTTCTAGATTGATATTAAAGTGGGACAACTGGAACGATTACGGATATGAAACACTTTTTTACTTGGATTATGTCGATGAGAATAAGAAGGTGCATTCTATTGGTGCAGTCAAAATTGCATTTATTGCCGATAAACCTAAGGCCGATGAAAAACCACTTTCTACACGTAATGTTTTAGAAGCAGTGTTTTCAGAACTCCCTAGCAATTTTTTTTCACTAGGACAATCACCTGACTACTATCAAAATTTATTGAGTTTGGGAAAACCTATTTATACCACCGTTCTTGAAAAACTCCGAGACGTAGTTTTTAACGAAGAAGTCTTAAAAAGTTTCCGGGAAACTGAACCGTTTAAAGTCTCTTTGATAAGAGGTTCGGAAGCTGAAAAGGCTTTTGGTGAATCAGGAGAACTATTCAAACTAGAATATAGAAAGTTTGAAGATACTTTAAACTTCACGTTTACTACAAGGGTCAAAAACGCTGATAACGAACATGCTGTAACGTTTGACTTTCGAAAAGGAGCGCTACCGCATAGAATACATGTCCTGATTGGCAAGAACGGAACTGGAAAAACCATGTTTTTGAATAACCTATCTAACGCTTTGAGCGGAATCTCAGGAGAAAAGCTTAAAAGCGAGTTCGGTACTTTTGATACAAAGCCAAGTTTTAGGAAAATAATTACTTTCTCATATAGCGCTTTTGATACTTTTAACACTTCAACTCAAAACTCACTAGGATACAAATATTGCGGCATTAGGAAAGATGACAATGAACTGTTTTCAAGGAAAGAACTAAAAAGCAAGTTTGTTAACTCTATCAGGCAGCTAAAATCAAAAGGTAGAGTTCATGATTGGAATCAAGGCATGTTAAAACTTCTGAATATACCTGAAATCGTAAATGAAGATTTTGACGAAGGGGTATGGAGCGATAGATATGACCTCCTTAGCTCTGGGCAGACAATTATTTGTACACTGCTCGCTGAAACATTGGCATTTATAGAAAAAGAATCTTTGATACTTATAGATGAGCCAGAATTACACTTACACCCCAACAGCTTAATAGGCTTTATTAACACACTTTATTTTATTTTGAATAGCTATGATTCCTATGCAGTTTTAGCTACTCATTCTCCAATTGTCGTAAAGGAGATACCCTCAAAATATATTAATGTTTTCCGTCGTTCTGATAATAGCCCATATATTCAAACATTAAATTTTGAAACTTTTGGAGAGAATTATTCAGTCATTGCACAGGAAATTTTTGGTCTTATCGAATCTGACCACATATATAAAAAGGTTTTAGAAGAATTGTATAAGGAAACGCTTTCGATTGATGAAGTAAAAAAGTTATTTAATGGCAACCTTAGTGCAAATGCTGAAATATATCTGAATGTATTAAAAAATAACCATGAAAAAGATTAATCCATATCGATGTGATAATTTTGCAGAATATAATAGCGTAGTTGCGAAGAAGTCGAATCAATCTGAAAAAATATTGCTATCTAATGTCAGCTCTAAAGTAGACAATAGATACAAAGAATATGAAGATAATACAAGTTCACTAGAAATGATTGGCCTAATTAGTTGGGAAAAGGAAAACGCTAAGGCCTTACGAAATCTAGTTAACAGCCGCACTTATTTCTCAACGCTTAAAAGGAAGATACGACAGCTTAGCAAAAATGGCAAATGTATGTATTGCGATTTTAGTGAACATGACCCCTTAGACCACTACTTGCCCAAGAACCCCTATCCTGAATTTTCAATTTTTAGCCTGAACTTGATACCGTCTTGCAGTAGATGTAATCGATTAAAGCACGATGAAATATTCATTAATGGAAAAAGGGTGTATCTTAATCCCTACTTTGATGCGATTGACGAAAAGCAATATGTAGTTTGTGACATTTATTTCAAAGGAAGCAATCTTCCCACACCTGAGTTTAGTATAGAATCTTATAAAGGCGATACTCTTGCAGAAATATTTTTGACTCATTTTGAGAAGCTTAGTTTGAAAGAAAGATATGAAAATGAGGCTAACGAACTTATAACTAATTGGGTTTCGAGAGCTGCACAGATTAAAAACATATCTGGCGATTTTAATACAAATATGAAAAACCTTATTAGAGTTGACCTTAATGCAGATAAGACGAGATTCGGGATTAATAATTGGAGATATGCAGTAGAGAAAGCAATGATAGAAAGTGATAAATTTATAGAATATTGTAAAAATGCAGTATAGTTATGTTAATTAAATATAAAAAATGGCACACGGAATCTTCAAAGACTTAACTTCACACCTATACTAGAATTTAAACTTTCCCCTCGCAGAATAAGAGCTTTCAGCAGCTCTCGTTCTTTACTTTCCGAATTGGTATAATAAGTGCGAATGTCGGATACCAGCCGACCCACAGTCCTTCTCATTTAAACCTTCTATTTTCAGATATAAACTAACGCTCACTTTTTTTGTTGCTTGAGTAATAATTTCGTTGCTTGTATACATACTAAGTATGAAAAGAATATTAAATTCAGTACTGATGAAGAAACTAATTCCAGCTTTCGTGATTTTTTGCGTAGGAATATATGCAGGAATTTCAATTGCACGTTTTAGACCACTTCTTTTTAATTTAAATGCAATCCCCGAAGACCAAATGGAGATAATTATTCTTTCAGAAAAATTAGGAAAATTAATAAGCTTACCCACAGACGAAAAACCTATCATTGAAACAATAACAGATCTATCGCTTTTGAAGGATAAACCTTTTTTTGCCAAAGCTGAAGTTGGAGATAAAGTTTTAATTTATGAAAAATCTGCAATGGCAATACTTTATCGTCCTGCAAAAAATATAATCATAAATACTGTATCACCAAATTATACCGAAGCAATTTTATCCATTAATTTACCCTCGCCAACGCCAACTCTAATCCCCACTCCAGTTCCGACTGCCGAACCAACTCTCGTTCCAACACCAGAACCCACCATTGAACCCACACTAATAGCCTCCCCTTCAGCTACTCTAACCACAACAGCCAGCCCTAAGCCTTCAGTAAAACCATAAAGTTGTTCAAATTCGAGATCTTGTTTAATGGATGCTACAATACTAATTAGGTTCAAATTAACATTATGAAGTCAACTGAAAAACAGCCATCCCCAATCACATTTGAAGCCAAACTAATCAAAATTGACTCATCAAATATTGTCAGGCTTCCCCAAGCTGCAAGTGACAAACTCCCCTCTCGTGGTATGACAATGGTTGAAGGAACAATCAATGGTTCACCATTTGTCTCTCCATTAGAGCCTGATGGTAAAAAAAGTCATTGGTTCAAATTAGAAAAATCAAATGGAATAAAAATTGGTGAAACTTTAACTATTAAAATAAATCCAATCAAAGATTGGCCAGAGCCAATAGTTCCAAATGATATTAAAAAAGGTTTATCAAATTCTAAAGTTGCACAAAATCTATGGAATGATATTACACCAATGGCCAGATGGGATTGGATAAGATGGATAAATTCAACCAAAAACCCAGTTACCCGCAATCACAGAATTGATGTAATGTGTTCAAAACTCAACAAAGGAAACAGAAGACCTTGTTGCTTTAATCGAACAGAATGCACTGATCCACTTCTATCAAACAAAGGTATTCTCCTCGAGAATATATCCCATAGTTGATTTATTTAATTAATTTATTGTATAATTGACACCTAGTTATTTTATAAACTAGAAAGGGTTCAAAATGGACACGTTCATTGAAAAAGTTTCTCGCAACAAAATTCTTCGCCCAATATTCAAATTTTTCTTATGGGATATTGTCTACCATTGTGAAGTATGTGGGAAAAGGATGGATAAACTAACCTTGAATGATTTTGCACCAGTCGAGCGAGCAGAAGTAGTAAGGGAAAATGCACAATGGATGCTCAATCGCGCATTTAAATGTCGAAACGAAAGCTGCCCCGAAAGCAAAAAAGAAGGCGGTCACATGATCGGCTAACAACAAATTTTTATGTAACACAATCAAATGGCTCTGCCTAATAAAAAAAGCAGAGCCTTTTTCTTTTAAACCTGTATAATTAAACGAATGAATAAAGACATTCAAGCTTACAACAATATTCAAACTGGCGAAAATAAATCTATCTGCCAGTCACTAGGCAAAATTATTAATGAAAATCTTCCAAATTCAGAAAATAAAATCTGGCATGGCCATCCAGTTTGGTTTTTAGAAGGAAACCCAATCGTAGGATATGCAAAATTAAAAGATTGCATTCAATTATTATTTTGGAGCGGTCAATCATTTGATGAGCCAAATTTAGTTAGTGAAGGCACTTTTAAGGCTGCACAGTTCCGATATACATCCATTGATCAAATAAACGAAAAAGATTTAATTCGTTGGCTTGAAAAATCACAAAAAATTCAATGGGACTATAAAAATATAGTCAAACGCCGTGGAAAATTAGAGAAAATTATAAAATAAATTGATATAGAAATTCTAAATTTTATATTGTATAATCCTTATTCACTGTCTAAAAATGTTAAATAACAACGATATGACACCAGAAAGATCAAAAGATATTACAAATTTAAATGACCCACAAGTTTTAGTTTCTGACGTTCTAAAAATGCGTGAACTAAATCCAGCCAATAGAATGGCCAAGTTCTTCCCTACAGATTATTTTTTAAGCCAAACACCAGCAGTTCAAGCAGAAATCTCAAAAATTGTAATTGCAGGACTTGCAAACAACGATAGCGAAATTGGAGCTTATGCTATGGCAACAACTGACTACGACACTTTTAGTCCAGTTTTAGATCCAATTATCCAAGATTATCATGCAGTTACCCCAGAATTTAAATTTCAAGGAAATTGGGACATAAACGGATTAGATTTAGATTTAAAAAAGGTTGATCTTCAATTATCAGATGTTTCAATGAGAGTACGTGTTGCAAGAAATGTTTCAGGTTGGCCAATGACTGGAAGCATGTCACAAGATGATAGAGTTAATTTTGAAAATTACATGGTCGAAACAGTATTTGAAAAAATGATCTCAAATCCAAAGTATGGTGGAAGATACGTATCCCTCACTCCTGGATCAAAATATCAAATTTCAGATGATGAATATAACCAATTGGTCGCAGAACACAAAATGTACAAAGACATGAGTGCTGATCCTCATCTTGCTGCAGCAGGAATCAGTGGTGATTGGCCATATGGAAGAGGAATGTATGTTTCAGCAGATGGTGGATCAATTGTATGGGTTAACGAAGAAGATCATTTAAGAATCATGAATATGAAAAAAGGTTCCGATCTATCAACTATTTTCAACGGACTCAGAGAAGAATTGGATTTAATCGAATCACTTGGTGTTCCATTTGCAAGATCTGAAAAATATGGCTATGTCACAAGCTGTCCATCAAATTTAGGTACAGGAATGCGCGCAAGCTTACATTTGGCTCTTCCAAACTTAACTGAAAACGGTAAAAACACCGATAAATTAAAAAATATTTTAAAGGAAAACAAACTAAACGTATCAGTTCGCGGAATAGGTGGAGAACACACAGCAGCTGGTGAAGGTGGAATAGTTGATATCTCACCAAGAGGTAGAATGATTCCAGAAAATCAAGTCATAACTCAGCTTTACGACGCAGCAGCAAAACTCTTAAGTCTAGAAAAAAGCGCTTAATAAACTATCTTCAAAATTAAAGCCCTAACAAGTGTTTTATTTTATTACACCAGTCAGGGCCAAAAAATTACCTATCAAAAACTCCGCTTAAATCAGTAGTCCAGCCTTTCTTTTTTACAGAATCTAGTAATTTTCCAGACTTTGTATCCCACACACCAATCCAAGTATATGATGATGCACTTCCATAATGATAAGCAGCAGCAAATTTTGTTGAGTCAGAACTAAATCCTGCAGCCTTAACATCATTTGGTGTTGAAAATTCAGCATTTGTTTTAAACGATTGTCTAGTTGTGATATCAATTACTAAATAATGAACATCGATTTGACCTCCAGTTTTTATTGCAATGAAATGCAAATTTGGGGATACTTTTGTAAATACCGCCAAAAGAACAACAATCGCGAGAATTAGAAAAAATCCCAACTGTAGAATCTTAGCAACTACACGCATGACTCACCTCTTTAATGTACTATCGGAAAATAATTATCGAGGCTATTTTAACACAATTACTACAAATTCCCTAAATCAACTTCTCGCACATCCTTTATCTTTTCATAAAAATCAGACAAATGTGAAACAAAAATAATTGCTCCTTCATATTCATTAATCGCCTTTGTAATGATCGGAATATGTCTAAAATTAATATGATTTGTTGGCTCATCAAGAATCAATAATCCTGGTTTTTGCAAATAAAGTCTAGCATAGCACAAGAGTCCTTTTTGTCCCTCAGATAATGCTTCCACTTTTGTATTTAAAATATCAGATGTCAATAAAAATTTTGCACCAGTTTCATATACTTCTTGATTATTTAAATTGGGAGATACTGATAATAATGATTCAAATGCAGTCTGTCCAAAATCAAGCTCTGAAAAATCCTGACTATAATATCCAACTTTTACTTTTGGATTAATGTCAGCACTTTCATTTGCAATAATCGATCGAAGTAATGTACTTTTCCCAATACCATTAGGTCCTTTTATGTGAAGCCTCATTCCTTTAACTAATTCTGTTTCAATTGGTTTTTTAATCTTTATCACATACCCCACATATTCTTGATTTGAAATTTTAAACTCAGGCAATGTTCTATCTTCACGTCTCACTTCAACAGTTTCTTCACGATCACGATCAATATCTTCTCTAATTCTACGAGCCAATTGATTCATAGCAACGCTTTTACCTCCAAGTTTATTAATTTTTTCAAATCTATCTTTAATACTCTTTTCAATTCGTGCATTCTTTTGTCGATCACGCTCCAATTTGGCTGCAATTTCCTCCAAAACATCGAAATAATTTCCAACAAATTGTTCAACTTTTTTAGTATGAATATCCAAATTTAATACTCCATCAGTAAAACAATTTAAAAAATCTGCATCATGGGAAATTACGATACAAGTTTTTGGATATGTTATCAAAAACGAAGTCAATTCTCCCACTCCTTCTTTATCCAAATTATTAGTAGGTTCATCCAAAAGCAAAACGTCAGGATTTGTAATGAGTGCATATGAAAGTAATAATCGAGCTTTCTGTCCGCCTGATAATTCTTTAACTTTTCGAGTTATGGGAACATTTAACTTTACTTGGTCCATTACTTTTTTAATATCACCTTCAATGCCATATTCTTTGTCAGGCAATGCAGTTTTAAAATATTCCAAAAGTGTAAACTCTAGCTTTTCCTGAGATACCATCTGTTGAGCAATACCAATAGTCGTTCCAATCTCAAGATTAATTTTACCGCGTTGTGGTTTTAACTCTCCAAGCAATAATTTAAAAATTGTTGATTTACCTGCTCCGTTTTGGCCCATTATAGTAATAATCGAATTTCGATTAACACTAAAATTCGCCTCATCCAAAATCACTTTTGAATCAGAATAAGAAAAAGAAACATCATCAAATCGTATAATTACATTATTTTGTGGCATCGAATTGTTATTTTAACAGGTCATAATAAAATATTCCCAACATGTTTGAAGTCTTTGCAGATTTTATATTAAATGATTTATTAACTAATCTATCTAATATTTTCTGATCATAAATTGAGACACTACTTACTACTTTTTGGTTTTCCATTTCAATTTCTGGAAATTTTCTAGTATTTACAAATTCAGTTGCACTAATTGATGCAAAAACAAAAGCAACTGAAAAAATATTTGTTAATTGCCATGAAGCAAATTTTATTGCCAAATTTACATTTTTGTATTCGTCTTTGTATTTACTACTGTTAATTAAAACCACTAGTCTTCGATAGAAAAACACAATCAAAGCCAAAGTTCGAGTTATCAAATTAAACATTCCATAAAATGGAAAAATGAAAACAACCCAAACGGCTTCTTTTCTGCCCATAATTAGCCAAGTAACCAACTCACAAATAAAATATATTACATAAGTCACCGCTAAATATTCAGGATTTCTAATAAGTAGAACTAATCCTCCAACTCTAATTGGATCAAGAAGCGTAAGTAAAAATGTATTGTAAAATGCTTCATATCTCAATCTCCATGGGATATCTCGCATTGTAAAAACTAACTTTAAATAATTTAGAAAATTTGCATAAAATCCAGGGTTCCAACCCAATACTCTTTGGGTAAATAGTACTTTGATATTTGATGGAACTTCAGTTTTAACTGTAGAATCTACAATCACAACTCCCTTTTTCATCTCAGTTAAATGTATTAAAAGTGTTCTTTGTAAATCCTCACCTGAAAATTCACCTGAATGTATTTTAGTCTGTCTAATTAGTTCATCTGTATAAAATAACCCAATTGCACCAGAAACATTTTGAACAGTTCCTGTACTATTGTGAAACATACGTCCTATGTCCATGCTTTTTCTGTACTCATGTGTTTGAAGTTCCGTTAAGTAATTTTCCTTAATTGGAAGTACTCTAAATGCAGCCGCCTCATAACCTTCATCTAATATATTAGTAGGAACAATTGCGTTCCCCAAAATAACATCATCATCCATTATTAATGTATATGGCACTTTTACAAGTTCAAGTGCTCTATTTATTGCCTCAACTTTACCAACTCCCTCTTTAATGTCTAAAACACGTACTCCATATGATTTTGCAACTTCAACAGTATTGTCAGTTGAACCATTCGAAGAAACAATTATTGATTTTGCAGGAAACTTTTTAAGAAGTGATTTAAGTGTTTTTCCTAAAAAATCTCCTCCATTGTGACATGGAATAACTACGTTTACTTTTGACAAATCCTCAACAGACTTAATTAACCTCTTTGGAGTCAATGATTCAATTATTGTTTTAATACTATCAATAAAAAATACTGGAATAATAATTGTTAAAATATTGTTAGCACTTGAATCAGATACTGAGTTTTCAATAACTACTAAAATATACAAAACAAACAAATATAGGTTAAACCACATAAGTGATTTATCTGTAAATATTTTATTCATTCTATTACGAATTAGTGAAAGATATGAAAAATTCATGAAGCAGCTATTATCTCAAAATATATGCAAATTTGCAAACTATAAGATAAACAATCTCAAAGTAATTTGAGACCAATTGACAAATGCAACTCAGTTGCATACACTAAACAATGAATATAATTCTGCAAAATTATTTAGATAAAATTAAATCAAAGGGGCATATAATCACACAAACAAGAAAATCTATCTTAGAGATTTTCTCCAATCACCCATCCCCTCAATCAGCATCAGACATACTAAATTCGCTTAAAAAAAATAACATATCAGTCGATAAAACAACAATTTATCGAGAATTAGAATTCTTACTAAATCAAAACCTAATTAATGAAGTTCACTTTGATGACGGCAAAACAAGATATGAAGCAACTGACGAAAAACACCATCATCACTTAATATGTAATAGTTGTGGCAATATAAAAGATATTGATATTGAGGAATCAAATTTTTTATCAAATATTGAAAGCAAATCAAGATTTCGTGTTATAAAACACAAAATAGAATTTTTCGGATTATGTATAAACTGCCAGTAAAAATTAAATTATCTCCAATTCCACTATTAGTTATATTTAGTATTTTTATTTTTTCTGTATTTATTTTTTTAATAACATTTACAAAAAATCAGAATAACTCAAATAAAATTACAATAACAACATCATTCTATCCTCTTTGGGAATTTACAAATAACATTTCTGGTACAAATATTAATGTAATAAACATCACTCCACCTGGTATTGAACCACACGACTTTGAACCAACAACAAAAGATATTGAAGATATTTTCAATTCCAAGATATTTATATACAATGGCGCAGGAATTGATAAATGGACTGACAAAATTTTAGATAAACTAAACGATCGGGGCATTGTCGTAATTAATATGACAGAAAATTTAGGAATAGGGCAAAATTCTGATCCACATTTCTGGCTCAATCCACTTCTTGCTTCAAATGCAGTTGATATTATTCAAAATGAAATCATAAAAATAGACAGTAAAAATTCAAATATTTACACAGAAAATTCTAATAAATATAAATCCCAGTTAACAAAATTACTTTCAGATTTTGACAAAAATCTCGCGTCTTGCAATAAAAAAATGATTATTACTGCACATGATGCTTTTGAATATCTTGCAAAAAGATATAATCTAAAAGTTATATCAATTTCAGGAATAGAGCCGAATATTGACCCTTCAACTAAACAAATCGCAAATATAATTACTACTGCAAAAAATAACAAAATAAAGTATGTATTTTTTGAATCTCTTTTGTCACCAAAAATTTCTCAATCAATCGCAAACGAAATCGGTGGTGAAACATTAATGTTTGATCCGATCGAAGGAATTTCACAAAATGATATTCAAAATGGCTCAAATTACATATCAATTCAATACAACAACTTGGACAGTTTAAAAAAAGCGCTAGAATGTAATTAGTATGAACGAAAATTTAAAAACAATAATTGAAACAAAAAATTTAAACTTCTCTTATTCTCACCACAACGTAATCGAAAACGTAAATTTCAAAATAAATGAAGGTGACTATTTAGGTTTAATTGGACCAAACGGATCAGGTAAATCCACTTTAATTAAATTAATTCTTGGCCTTCTAAAACCAAATTCAGGTTCAATAGAACTTTTTGGAATGCCACCAAGTCCAAATACAAAAAAATACATTAGCTACATTGCCCAAAAAAGAGTTGAGAAGGATAACGATTTACCAATTAATGTATACGAAGTAGCACTTACTGGGAGAGTCGCACAAAAAGGATTATTAAGAGGTTTCGGAAAGGATGATTTTCAAGCAGTCAATTCTGCTCTTTCTCAAGTAGAAATGTCTAAATTTAAAAATTATAAAATGTCAGATTTATCAGGTGGAATGAAGCAAAGAGTTTTGATAGCTCGTGCTATCGCATCAGAATCAAAATTATTAATTTTAGATGAACCAACAGTTGGCATTGATACAAAATCTCAAGATGAATTTTATAGTTTACTTTCTGATCTAAATAAAAACAAAAGAATTACAATATTAATTGTCTCCCATGATATTGATGTAATAGCAAATGAAGTAAATGTTTTATCATGTATCAATAAAACAATGATTTATCACGGTGCTCCTAAAAAATTTATAAAGGGTGAATATGTTGATAAATTATTAGGGAAAAATAGAAAATTTATAATCCATGATCACTAACATAATTGAATTTTTATCATTTAGTTTTATCCTTAAAGGAATTCTTGCCGGTTTAATAATTGGCATAATAGCCCCATATATCGGATCGTTTATAGTCCCTAAAAGATATGCACTAATTTCCGACACACTTTCTCATGTAGCCTTACTTGGTGTTTCAATGGGAGTATTACTTGGCATTATGCCCACAATCTCAGCAATTGTTGTTACTGTTGTTTTAAGTATTTTAATAGAAAAATTAAGATCTTCCGAAAAAATACAAGGCGATACATTACTTGCTGTTTTTCTAAACGCAAGTTTGTCATTAGCACTTATTTTTATAAGTATTTCAAAAAATACTTCAATAAACATTCAATCATATTTGTTTGGAAGTATTACAACTGTCACGAATTTAGAATTAACAACAATATTTATAGTAGGGTCAATCGTCTTTTTTATTTTACTAATACTAACAAAAGAATTAATTTTTATTACATATGATGAAGAGAATGCAATCGCACAAGGAATTCCAGTTAATATAATTAATTCAGTTCTAATTGCATCAACCGCTACAATTATCGCTCTTTCAATCCAAATAATCGGTGCATTACTAATTGGAGCATTAATTGTTCTTCCTACAATCGCTTCCTCACTTATTTCAAGAAATACACTAGAATTCAGAATTTATGCTATATTATTTGGTCTAGTAGCAGTAGTATCAGGAATACTAATTTCATATTCATTCAATCTCCCTACTGGATCAGTTATAGCACTAATTTGTACCATGGAATTAATTTTAACTAGTTTGTTTAAAAAAATAATTAAATAATGTTTCAGTCATTTGAAGAAAAAACCTACAAATCATTAATTAAACCAATCCTATTTAATTTTGATCCAGAAACTGTTCACGAATTAATGCTTTCATTTGGAGAAATTAGCCCAAATATTCCAATATTTAATAATTATTTAAAATCAGTACATTCTAAGAAATTTAAGAATTTAAATCAAAAAATAAAAAATATAAATTTTGATTTGCCAATTGGTTTATCAGCGGGTTTTGATTATGAAGCAAAGTTAACGCAAGCACTTCCCCTATTAGGTTTCGGTTTTGGAACAATCGGGACAATAACTAACAATGCATATATTGGAAATCAAAAGCCAAGACTTGCAAGACTTCCAAAATCTAAATCACTTTTAGTAAACAAAGGATTTAAAAATAACGGGATAGATAGAATTTTATTAAAACTTAAAAATCACAATTTCAGTATTCCAATTGGCATTAGCATAGGTAGAACTAATACACCACTATTCAAAAACTTAACCGAAGCAATTCAAGACATAAAAACATCGTTTAAAAAAATAGAGAATAGTAATATAAATTTTTCATATTACGAATTAAACATTAGTTGTCCAAATTTAAATGGAAATATTGATTTTTATAGACCTCAAAATCTTAAAAAATTACTAACAGAAATTGATAATATAAAATTAAAAAAACCACTTTTTATAAAAATGCCAATTAACAATTCAGATAATGATCAATTAAAAATGCTAAAAATAATTTCTCAAAGTAAAGCGATAGGTGTTATATATGGAAACTTACAAAAAGATAGAACAAACAATTCATTTGATAAAAGTGAAATTAAAAATGCAACCAAAGGTAATTTTAGTGGATTACCAACACAAAAAAGATCAAATGAATTAATATCCATGTGTTATAAAAAATTTGGCAAAAGATTTATTATTGTTGGATGTGGCGGTGTCTTTACAGCAACGGATGCCTATGAAAAAATTAAAAATGGTGCAACTATAATTCAAATGATTACAGGTTTAATCTACAATGGCCCACAAGTTGTTGCTCAAATTAATAAAGAATTAAGTTTTTTAATTAAAAAAGATGGTTATAAATCAATCAGTGAAGCAATTGGTAAAAATATTAACTAATATATTTTTTAACCTTTTCAACCACCTGCTCTGGTGTAAACATTGCTTTAGCCAAATACTCTTTTACTCCAAGATTTTCCATTTGACGTGCTTTAATCTGTTGAGCTAGATTAGTTAAAACAACAATTGGTATAGTACTGGTTGACGCATTATCATGAAGTTTTTGAACCAAAATATCTCCTGTAATTTTAGGCAACATCATATCTAACAAGATAACATCAGGATTTTGTTCAACCGCAAATTTAAGGCCATCTTCACCGTTATACGCAGTAATCACTTCAAAACCAGAAAATGAAAACTTTGCCTCATACATTTTAGAGAGAGCAAGATCATCTTCAATTATTAATACCTTCACAAAATAACTCTACACCCGCTGTCTTAATAATTCAAACGATGATATTATTGGTAAATGGAAAAACAATATTTATTAGAAGAAATAAATGGTGCAAAAGTATTTTTATATCCTATCAAAGAAGTAAAAACAGTATTAATAAAAGTATTAATAAAAGCTGGTTCTTGGTACGAAGATAACCAATGGGGAAAACTACATTTACTTGAACATTTAATCCATCACGGATCAAAAAATTTTCCTTCAAGAAAAGAATTAGAAATATACAAAGAAAATTTTGGTTTAAGTCAAAACGCATGGACTGGTGGCGAATCAATGGGAATATGGGTAGAAGCCCCAGATGAATGCGTAAACGAAGGAATATTTTTGGCTAATGAACTGTTGTTTAATAGCAATCTTAATCCAGAAAGAATTGAAAAAGAAATAAAAGTTATATCACAAGAATTTAATGGAAAATGGAGCAATCCATACAATAGATTTGATAAAAATATGAACAAAATGATATATGGAGACTCAATCTACATTAGAGATGGTATGGGTGACCCTAAAAATTTAAAAGGAGTCGACAGTGAAACACTTCAAAAATTATATAAAAAATTCTTTCAACCACAAAACATGATTATTTCAATTGTTGGAAATTTCAACACAGGAAAAATAAAAGAATCATTATCAAAAATGTTAAATGACGTTAAAAATATTAGTGCAGAAAAAACAATCGAACCAAAACCAGAAATAATTAAACAAACTCAAAATTATCTATGGCACAAAGAAGAAATTGATCAAGTCAATATAAATTTATTATTCAGAACAAAAGGAAAAAACGAACTATCAATTGATGATCGAGTTAAATACAGAGTTGGATCATATATATTAGGTAATTCATCTAGATCACTTTTATATAAAAAATTACGCGAAGAAAATGCACTAGTTTACTCAGTAAATTCATCTACAATGCTACTTCCAACGATAGGAATGATTGGTGTTAACGCTGCAACATCGCTTGAAAATGCTTTAAATGCCTCCAAGATAATGTTTTCAGTAACTCAAAGTCTTTCAAAATTAACTATAAGTGATGAAGACTTTCAAAGGGCGATTAAATTCGTTAAATATAAAACAACAACTTCTTACGATTCAGTTGAAGGAATAGCGTCCGATTCTTCAAATTTTATTTTTTCAAATGGCTATTATCTTGATCTAGACGACTACGCAAAAATAATTGAAAAAACAAAATTAAAAGATATTCAAAACGTTTATGAAGAAATAATAAACAAAAACAATCTACAAATTGGAATTTTATCAAAAGTTGATCCTAAAATAAATATTGAAGAAATTAGTTCTTAATTTTATTTTCTCCGAAATCAATTATTTCAAAATTTTTCCCATTAATTATACAAACAGTTTCAGGATTTGGATAATCATATAACTTTGATTCATCAAAACTATTCTCCAATAGCAAATGTTTTAAAGCAGCAATTACAGCACCATGTGTAATAATAATCACAGCGTTATAATTTTTTTTATTAATTTCATCTAAAAAATCAACTACTCTATTTTTTAAATCATCAACTGATTCATTGTACATTTCATTAAGTCTTGAATCATATACAAAATCCTTTCCAGATTCACGATTTATGATTTTAGTAGTTTGTCTTGCTCTTAATATTTTTGAAGAATAATTAGCCTCAGTTTTTATATTTTTAAAATAATTACCAATTTTTTTAATCTGTGGGTATGTAGACTTTGCAAGTCTTGCAACAAGTACTTTATCTCCGTATTCTAATTTATTCTTAGTATAAAAAGTATGTCCGTGACGAACAATATAATATGTCGTGTTCATTAAAAATTATTTCTCTTCAATCTCAATACTTAATATCTTAACTGGGTTAACTGGAGTTGAAACTTCACCACCAAATGAAGGTTTCACTTGTGCTGTTGCTATTTTATCAACTACATCAATTCCATCAGTTACTTTACCAAAAATAACATAAGCATGAGGCAAATTGTAATCATTATGCATTATAAAAAACTGACTACCGTTTGTGTTTGCTCCTGCATTTGCCATTGCAATTGTCCCACGAACATAACTACCTTTAAATTCTTCATCATCAAACCTATATCCTGGTCCCCCTCTACCTGTTCCCTCCGGGTCTCCTCCTTGAATCATAAAATCTTCAATTACTCTATGAAAAATAGTGTTATCGTAAAATCCTTCACGAGCCAAAAAAACAAAATTATTTACTGTAACTGGAGTCTCACTAGCATTCAAAAGAATTGAAATTTTCCCTTCAGTTGTATTTAATACTGCAGTATATTTTTTACTTTTATCAATTAACATTTCTGGTTGTTTTGTCCAATTTTTATTCATATTAGAGTTATAGTCTAAAGTCTTTTCTTCTGGTTTATTTGTCTCAATTGCTTTTGATTGATTTAAACTGTAAGAATCAGAATTATAACTTTTATTTAGAAAATATACAATCAAAACAACTGAAAAAATTATTAAAGATAAAACTCCAACTAAATATTTTTTATTCATTACTTTCTTACAACAGTATAAGTCATTGGATGAAAAAGGAAAACTGCAGGAGCCTCTTCAAGCAAATATCTCTGAAAATCCAAGTAAATCTTTTTACGTTTCTCTTGATCAGTTTCCAATCTTCCATCTTCTAACAATTTATCAATTCTTGGATTTGAAAAGTTTGAAATATTAGTTTCTTTTTGAGTAGAATGCCACAAAGTATATTGATCAGGATCACTTGATGCATCATAGAATGCCAAAAATGCATCATAATTTGATGGTTTAACTGATGTAACTTTCAAATCAACATCTATTCCCATAGATCTCCAATCATTGGCAATCTTCTCACCAATTGAAAGTAATGCAGATGTCGTAAATAAATTTATTTTTGGTTTTGAATCTTTAGATTTTTTAACAAATGAAGAAACCAACTCTGTTGCTCTTTTTTTATCATAATCATATGGCTTAACTTGAGAATTATATGCCCATGAAGATGGGAAAATTGGACTAATTGCACGATTTGATGAAATTGCAGATTTATCAATTGCATACGATAACCCCTGTCTCAATTCTTTATTATTATAAAATAACGAATTTTCACCGGAGTTAAAAAATACAGCTGCAAATCTTCTATCCATTTTTCTTGAACTTACATCAACTGTTTTCCAGTTATCAAACGAAGTCACATCGGTTAAACCATCAATATTGTTTATTTGACCAAGTTGAAATGCCAATTTTGCTCTATCTTCTGATGGATAAAATATAAAATATTTAATTTTTTCACCATTTTGTATTTTAATTTCAGAAACAACCTCACCATTCACAGACAAAGAAACCACTCTCCAATCACCATTTCCCAATAATCCTCTTTTAAAAACAGGACGAGAAAGAAGTGTAGGAAAAGGCGAAAAAGGACTTGAAAGTTTAAACTTAAGTGTATATTCATCCACTTTTTCAACAGCTACTCCATCATAAGAATAATTTATCGAACCTGAATCAATCACTGTCCCATCTTGCCATTTATTATTTTTTTCAATATGAAAAGTCCATTCTTTACCATCAATACTTGGCTCCCAATCTTTAGCCAAATCAGACTTTAACAAACCGTCATCACTAACTTTAACTAATCCACGACTAATAAGTGAAGTAACTGATAAAGGCAAATTGTCTTGAGAATATCTGCCAACCAATCCAATTTTTTCTATATTTGTTCCAACTTTCGAATTAATAAAAGGAATAACAAGAAGTGCAATCAAAAAACTTCCAGCACTAACTAAAACTACAGTAAACGAAAAACGTTTAGTAAATGCTGACACTAGCCTTAATATGTAGCGTAAACGCTTCATTGGGGCAAATTTTTATAAAATAAATGATAACAAAGAAACAAAAACGAATAAAAAAGCAAAAACAAAAGTTGCTCTAAATATAACAACTTCTAATCCACGCTTTGAAAAAGACATATTCCATCCTCCCCAAACTCTCCCCAAACCATTTCCTTTAACTTGTACCAATATTAATCCCAAAAGCACAAGTCCAACAAATATTTGAATTATAAATAAACCATTTCCCATAAAGCTATTATACATCAATGATTTGAAACTAACCAATGAAATACACCTGCAATCACAGATATTACAAATGCAAAGGCAACAATAGATAAAACACCAGGATATAATGAAATTTCTGGAATATCAAAAAGATTAGATGAAAAACCAACATATTTAAAAGCTCCAATTGCAAATTCAGTTGTCATAACAAGTGTCGCTAAATATAAAACTACAAGGTTTCCAACCCATCTAAAAAAATTTAAAGTCACTAAATTAAGTGGCAAAAGTAAAACATTAACAACAGGTTTAATAACAAATGAAGAAATCGACAAAAAAGCGCCAGTTATAAACAAACTCAATAATCCTCTTTTAAATTCCATTCCACTAACCAGAACTGATGCAAAATAAAGTGCACCTATCTGGATAAAAATGTTTCTTAATATTCTCTTCATTTACTTTTAGTATCCGCCCCTAATAAACTTTTAGCAACTAATTTATGGTGATAACGCCTTGCAAATCTATGCGCCTCATCGCGAATTCTTTGCAAAAGATACAATGCATTTCCACGAGGCAATCTTATCTCACGAAAACCAATTGAAGTTGGAATAACAAGTGTCTCAAATCTTTTAGCAAGGCCAATATAGGCAATTTTTCCATCTAAATATTCACTTACTGATGAAATTTGCCCTTTCCCGCCATCAATAATAATCAAATCAGGTACTCCAAAATCATCCAATCTATTCATTCTTCTTTCAATAACTTCTCGCATTGCAGCATAATCATCTGATTTAATTGGTGATTTTATTTTAAAATGTCTATAAAAAGTTTTATCTGGTTCTCCATTTATAAAAGTTACCATTGATGCAGTTGTTTGATTTCCAGAAATATGTGCTATATCAAAACATTCAATTCTCTTAATTTTCAAATTCGGATAAAACGGTTCCAATATTTTTGATAATTCTTTTAATTCCTTCTCACGAATATCAATTAACAAATTTGGATTTTCAACATACTCATGTGGGTGATTACGTGGAATCATGAATGAATTTAAAAGTTCAATATCTTTTTTAATTTCATTTGCCAATTCAAAATTTTCGCTCTTTGAAAAATCCTTCATCTCTCGATCCAAATCATCGATCAATTTTCTAATCTCACCAGACATTATTTTTTTAATTTTTGAAATATTCCACAAATATCTTCTACGAAGTTTTTTCTTTATATCAATATCAGTAGTTTGAGATACAAAACTTGGACAAGGATTACACAATCCAATTTGAGAATAAATACAAGCTTTTTTTGACAATTTATGATCAGAATAAGGAAACACTCTTCTTATTTTTTTCATAATTCTACGAAGAGTTAATGATGATTTAAATGGCCCATATAAATCAGTCAATTCATCTGTATTAATTTGAGTTTTTCTCAAATAAACAATTCTTGGGTACAACTCTTTTGTCACACCAACATACAATGGAGACTTATCATCTTTTAATTCAATATTAAATTTAGGCATATATTTCCGAACCATTGAAGCTTCAAGCAATTCACTTTCAAAATCAGAGGAAACTTCAATATAATCAAGTGTTTGAGCAACAGATAACATTGCTTTTGTTTTTATTTCAATTGTTGAATCAAAATATGAAGAAAGTCGTGATCTTAAATTTTTTGCCTTTCCAATATAAATTGGAATTCCATCAATATCTCGATAAATATATACACCAGAATTCTCAGGAATTTTAGACAAATTTGGTTTAATCATTTATTTTTTCTTAATTTAAGATATAAAAATATAATTAATAAAACTACTGGTACAAAACCTACAATAAATAAATGAAATAAAAGTTTATTTAGTGGAGTATTCGATACGATTCTATTATCACTATATAAAATTGAAATTGATTTTGGTAATTTCCAAAAATTATTGATTCCCACAGGAATCCTCTCTTTAATCAAAATACTTTGAAACGGCAGCAATGTAGAAATTTTTTCAGTTTTAAATTTATCTGAATCAATATCAATTTGATATTCCCAATTATAAATTGCAGTATTTGTATTATTCTTAATCTTCACCAAATAATATTCACCAAAAACTGGAAATTTAGTTTCATAACCAACTTCAACATCTACTTCATTTTTATTTTCAGGTAATTTTCCAAAAATAATTTGTATATCTTTTTGTGGAACAGTTCCAGATTTATACGATCCAGCAGGGTAAGGGTATTTTGAATCAATTCCATGTGTTACAAAGGCAAAATGTCTTAAATCAAAATTTGAAAAAAAGTCAACACCGCCAGTTGTATTTCCCCAAGTTGGATCAACAGAAATCCATAATTGTTTTTCATCATCAAAATATTCAGGCCATGCATGTAAAACATCTTCAACCAATGACAATGGTTCACGTCCCGGATTTTCAGTATACCCATATCCATTTATCTCACGAGCCGGTATTCCACTTGCCCTACTTATTGCAATAAATAAATCAGTAAATTCAGTACAAAGCGCTTTATCAGTGGAACTTAAAATTGTTTTTGCTCCCAATCTTTTAGTTGGATTACTTATTTTTGTAAAATCGTATTTCAAACTCTTTACTACATAGTCATAAATATCTCGTGGTGTTTTAAGTTTTGATGCAATTTCAACAATCTGTGGGTCATTTGATTCCCAATATTCTTTTGGTTCCAGATATCTTTTTCTTTGTTCACTTGTTAATAACTCTTTTTTAATAGCGCTAGGAAAAATTTGAACTGAACCATTTGTTTTTACATCAATATTCTCTTGCGGTGAAATCTCATATTCAGCAATCCAATTTCCATCTTCATCAACATACATATTTGATGGAACGGGATCAATTTTTGAATAATACATCCGCTGGTAGGCTGTATCAGGAGGCAATGCAATTGAAGTCCTAGCCTTCTTTTTTAATGGATTATATAAATGATAATTTATTGAGAAAGTAAAAACCTGAAATTTTCCGAAAGTTGAAAAAATTCCCTGTCTTGATGCTAAATCTGAATTAAACTTATAAATATTACGATTAGAAACAGAAGAAACAGATACAGGATTTGGAGACATATAAGCTACTTCAAAATTTCCAGGAACCGACATTGAAACATCGAAATAGTCAAAATGTGAAACATCTATTTTGGGAATTGTCACCTCCCAAATATCACCATTTTTATGAGCAAATTCATAACTTGTATAAGTTAAAATAAATTCTTGTGAATTATCCTTTCCCAAAACAGGATTATCAAAATTAACATTCACGGATGTTTTATCTTGATCTTTTGTACTACTAAATGGAATATTAATTCCACCTCTATCTTTTACAAAAATCTCTTTCGGATCAGTACTACTTAAAAAAATAGAATAACTAGATGCATACAAATCAGTTTGAAGATTTGTTAACTTAAATTTTAAATTAACAATTGCTTTTCCATTTTCATAAATTTCATAAGATGAAGAAAGTTCACTTCTAAAATTCTTTTGAGCAAATACATCTGGAACTTGTAAAAAAAATGAAAAAAATAAAGATAAAAAAACAAATAAAAATATTTTCTTAAACATAACCAATTTTACCCTAAGTGGTGTAAAAGCGCCTCCCCGGTATGAGATTTAAGGTTCTTTTTTATCTCACTTGGTGTGCCTTCTGATATTATCTTTCCTCCACCATCCCCGCCTTCTGGTCCCAAATCAATAATCCAATCAGAATTAGCAATAACATCCAAATTATGCTCAATTACAACAACAGTATTTCCTTTTGCAACCAATAATTTCAAAACCTTCATTAATTTTTCCAAATCAACAAAATGAAGACCAGTTGTAGGTTCATCCAAAATATAAAGTGTCTTTCCAGTTGCTCTCTTTGATAATTCACTTGAAAGCTTAACCCTCTGAGCTTCTCCTCCCGAAAGCGTTGTTGCAGGTTGGCCCAACTCAACATATTCCAATCCAACTTCAGCCAAAGTATCTAATTTTGTCATAATTGGCGTATAAATATGAAAAAATTCTTGAGCTTCAGAAACTGTCATTTTAAGTACTTCTGATATATTTTTTCCTTTATAAACCACATCAAGTGTTTGAGAATTATACCGAGCACCTTTACAAACGTCACAAGTAACCCAAATATCAGGCATAAATTGCATTTCAATCTTAACTTGACCTTGCCCTTCGCAAGATTCACATCTTCCCCCTTTTACGTTAAATGAAAATCTTCCTCTGCCAAAACCTAAATTCTTTGCTTCTTTAGTGTTTGCAAATATATCTCGAATTAAATCAAAAAGTTTTGTGTAAGTTGCAGGATTACTTCTCGGTGTTCTTCCAATTGGAGATTGATCAATCAATATTACTTTATCAATTTCTTCAATTCCTTCAATACTTTTAAATTCACCAGGAATTTCTCTATGTTCAGGATAAATCTTTGATGATGCTGCATGGTACAAAGTATCAACTATCAAAGTGCTTTTTCCACTTCCTGAAACACCAGTAATTGAAACCAATTTTCCAAGTGGAATACTTAAATCAACATTGTCTAAATTATTCTCAGTTGCTCCTTTCAATTTTAAATACTTCTGATTCACCTCTCGAAGATTATTTTTGCCAACATTTGGAATAACAATTCTATTTCCCTTCTTTAAATATTTTCCAGTCACAGAATTTTTATTATCAGCAAGCTCTTGTGCAGTTCCATGAGCCACAATCGCTCCACCAAATTTCCCAGCCTTTGGGCCAAAATCAAATATGTAATCAGATTCACGCATAATCTCTTCATCATGTTCAACAACCAAAAGTGTATTACCCAAGTCTCGAAGCTTCTTTAAAGTTTCAATTAATCTTTTATTGTCCCGAGGATGCAAACCAATTGTTGGCTCATCCAATACATACAAAACTCCAGTTAATCCTGATCCAATTTGAGATGCAAGTCTAATTCTTTGAGCCTCACCACCTGCAAGTGTTTCAGCACTACGCGATAATGTAAGATAAGACAAACCAACATCCAATAAAAACTTCAATCTTAATGTAATTTCTTTCAATACTAATCCAATAATCTCTTTCTCTTTCTCATTCAAAATTCCTTCATTTTGAATTTTATTTATCCAATCATATGTTTTTGAAATTGTTAAATCACAAATTTGTGCAATTGATTGATCATTAATTGTTACACTTAACGATTCAATTTTAAGCCTTGAGCCATTACACTCAGGACAAACAGCCTCATACATATATTTTGATAATGAATTTCTACTATGCTCTGATTGTGATTCAATAAATCTCTTCTCAAGAGTGGTTTTAATTCCAGCAAAAGTCTCAACAATATATGTTTTCCTGCCAAATCTATTTGTACCTTCTACATTATATTCACGGCTTCCAGTTCCATCTAAAAGTAACTGAATATGCTCTTTTGAAAGTTTTGAAATATTTATATTTGTTGGAATACTATTAGCCTCACAAACAGTCTTAATCAATCTTGAATACCATGTATCATGTTCAAAAACTGTAGAAAATGGCAAAATTCCACCTTCTAAAATTGAAAGTTCAAGCGAAAACACAGAATCAGGATTAACTTGAAGAATTTTTCCTAATCCATTACATTTCTCACAAGCACCATGTGGGGTATTAAACGAAAACATTCTTGGCTCAACTTCAGGAATTTGTACGTTATCAAAGGGACAAGCAAATTTTTCTGAAAACAAAAAATCCTCAAAATCTTTTGGGTTCTCTGGAAAATCAAATGATTTATCACCAACAATTGATAAAATAACTAATCCATCTGATAATTTCAAAGCCTGTTCAACTGAATCATGCAATCGAGACATTACACTATCTTTGGAAACTTCATCTTTCAATTGTGATACATCCAGACTAAAACGATCAACAACTGCATCAATAGTGTGTTTATTTGTTTTAATTAAAACCAAATCTTCATCAAGTGATTTAATATTTTTGTCAACTCTAACTCTTCTAAAACCTTGTGCCTTAATATTTGAAAACAGTGATGAATATTCACCCTTACGATCAGAAACTAATGGTGATAATAAATATGCTCGAGCTATTTTTGATTTTTTTGTTTCAGTCTCAAGTTGAGAAAAAATCTTACCAACAATTTGATCAATACTTTGAGATGAAATCTCTCGGCCACAAACAGGACAATGTGGGTGCCCAACTCGAGCAAATAAAAGCCTAAAATAATCATAAATTTCAGTAACAGTTCCCACAGTCGATCTTGGGTTGTGAGTTGTAGTTTTTTGATCAATTGAAATTGCAGGAGATAATCCTTCAATACTATCCATATCAGGTTTTTGCATTACTCCCAAAAATTGCCGTGCATATGAAGACAAACTCTCAACATATCTTCTCTGGCCTTCAGCATAAATTGTATCAAACGCCAAAGAGCTTTTTCCGCTTCCAGAAACTCCAGTAAAAACCACAAAATCCCCTTTTGGAATGTCTAAATCAACATTCTTCAAATTGTGTTGTCTCGCGCCGCGAACTTTAATATATTCTTTAGTCATAAAATCTTATCGAACGAATGCTATCAAACGTATATTATATCAAGAAACAGAAGCCTCTATCTTTTTGATGGTATCTCGTATCTCCAAAGCAAGTTCAAAATCAAGTTCATCCGCTGCCTGTTTCATTTCAGATTTAAGCCTACTAATTAATTTCTTCTTTTCCATTGGAGTCAAAGCTGTTGGATCAAACTTTGAAAAATTAATATTAATGGATTCAAGTGAACGCTCTATTTGATTATCAGGAGATTCTTCGTGTTCAGCAATCTTTGCTCTAATTGGCTTAATTATCCCTTTCGGGTCGATATTATGTATTTTGTTGTATTCAATTTGATATTCACGTCGCCTATCAATTTCTGATAGTGCCCTCTCCATTGATCCAGTAATTCGATCTGCATACAAAATAACTTTTCCTTCCAAGTGGCGAGCAGCTCTACCCATTGTTTGAATCAAAGAAACATCACTTCTCAAAAAACCTTCACGATCAGCATCCAATATTGCCACCAAACTAACTTCAGGCAAATCCAATCCCTCACGCAAAAGATTCACTCCAACCAAACAATCATACGTTCCAAGTCTCAAGTTATCCAAAATATCCGTGCGTTCCAAAGTTTTAACATCTGAATGTAAGTATGCAACTTTGAGCCCTTCTTCTTTTAAAAATTCAGAAATATCCTCTGCCGTTCGCTTAGTTAATGTAGTCACCAAAACACGTTCTCCTTTTTTGGCACGAATATGAACTTCTTTAATAACATCACGTACTTGGCCTTCAATTGGGCGAATTTCAACAGTTGGATCAGGAATTCCAGTTGGTCTTACTAATTGCTCCACAATATGCCCTTCGCTCATTGATAATTCCCAATCAGAAGGAGTAGCAGAAACAGCCACAAAATTCTTAACTTGCCTCATAAACTCTTCAAATTTCAAAGGTCTATTATCAAGTGCTGATGGCAATCTAAATCCATAATCAATTAATGTATTTTTTCGAGAAAAATCCCCAGAATACATTCCTCTTATTTGAGGAAAAGTAATATGGCTTTCATCAACCATCAATATCCATTTATCACCATATGTAAGATTGAAATAATCAATTAAAGTATATGGAGGGTCTCCAGGTTGTCTTCCATCAAAATATCTTGAATAATTCTCAATTCCCTTCACATAACCCAACTCTTGAACCATCTCTAAATCATAATTAACTTTCTGTGAAATTCTATTTGCTTCCAATAATTTTCCCTCTCCTTTTAGTTTATTAACTTGAATATCCAAATCGTTTTTAATGTGTTCAAAAACGCTACTATATTTCCTTGGATCGGTCATATAATGCTTTGCTGGGTACAAAACATATGCATCCATTGTTTTTTTAATCACATCTCCACTAATCGGATCAAAAGAAGAAATATTTTTAATTATATTTCCTTCAAACTCAACTGATATTCCAATATCTTCATATGCCGGGTACATATCAACAATATCTCCTCGCACTCTAAATGTTCCACGATGAAATCCAAAATCAGACCTTTCATACTGCAAACTTGTAATCGCATCAAGCATTTGCCCTCTATCATAATTTCTTCCAATTTTAAGTTCCAAAACAAAATTCCCATATTCTTTTGGAGATCCAATGTTGTAAATACAAGAAACACTTGAAACTACAATTACATCATTTCGAGTAAGTATGTTAGTAGTTGCAGCAAGACGAAGTTTATCAATTAATTCATTAACAGAAGAATCTTTTTCAATATAAGTATCAGTTGATGGAATATAGGCCTCAGGCTGATAATAATCATAATAAGAAACAAAATAAGAAACTGCATTCTCTGGAAAAAAATCACGAAATTCCTGATAAAGCTGTCCGGCTAATGTTTTATTATGTGATATCAACAAAGTTGGCCATTGAAGTTTTTCAATAACATTTGCCATTGTAAAAGTTTTTCCACTCCCAGTTACCCCTAAAAGTGTTTGGTAAGAAACACCTTTTTTAAGGTTTTCTGCTATCTTTTCGATAGCCTGAGGTTGGTCCCCAGTAGGCTTGTATTTGGTTTTTAAAACAAAAGGAGTCATCTCTATATAATATACCCAAAATTTTACCGAAATCAACTGCCCAAATCAAAAAATAAAGGAGCATCTTTAATGTTTTAAAAATGCTCCAAAAAATCTATCCCATCGTTACTTCAAAGACAATTCCGTTTTCAACTTTCAAATTTACACGATTTTCATCATAACTCATGTTGGCTTCAGCCGATACTTGATGACCATCTACCCATCTTTCAATCCGATATACAATTTTCTCTTCTGCTTCATCAAGTGTTTGACAAGCCCTGCGCTCTGTCAATCCAATCAAACTTTTTACATCCATTGTCTTTTGCTCCTAATTCTTTGCTATTTAACATTACCAGTAACATCAATAATAAAACCAATAACTGCACCAATACAAGGAAGGATCCAAAAACCCCATATACTCAACAAAAGTGAACCTCCTAAAGCAAAAAAATCATCGCTTCCATATGGCCTAGCGAATAACCAAAAAATTGAACCAACAAATAATAATACTTCAAGTATTATTCCCACTATAAAACCTCTTATTGTATACATAGAAACTCCTTTAAAAGAACAATCTGTATCGTTTTGTTGCAGCCAAATATAACACAAACAAAATTTTAACTCAAATTAAGGCTAAACTAAAAATTACTCTATTGACAACTTCGGGTATTGTTTGTAAATTGTGTCTTATGGCACCAGTAATTTACAGAAGACAAAAACAAATTTTAGACTTTATTCGTCAACACATCCAAGCATATGGATATGCCCCAACTCTCCGCCAAATTGCTGATTCAATCGGAGTTTCATCTCTTGCAACAGTGCACGAACATCTAGAATCCCTTGAAGCTAAAAAATTAATAACCAGAAAGCCAGGACGAACAAGATCAATTCACTTACCAGACGAAGTCTATTCTTTTCAAGAAAACTATACCGAAATGGTTGTTCCAGTGTTAGGTTTCATTGCAGCAGGAACTCCAATCGAGCCATATCCTGATCCAAATGCCATGATGAATATTCCTGGAACTTTTGCATCAAAAAATAAAAGAATTTATGTTCTACAAGTTAAAGGAGAATCAATGATAGAAGATCACATAAGAGATGGAGACAATGTAATTATAGAAGAAACAGCAGTTGCCAGAAATGGTGAGATTGTTGTTGCACTTCTAGATAATGGAGTTGCCACTTTAAAAAGATTTTACAAAGAACCAAAAAGGATCAGACTTGAACCAGCAAATTCTACAATGAAACCAATTTTTGCAAAAAATGTAAAAATACAGGGAAAATTAATCGGATTAATTAGAAAATATTCAAACTAAAAAATTCCCTCCAATAGATTTCTTCCCATCATCGATGAAGGCACACTCAAATTAAGCAACTTAAGAATTGTTGGTGCCACATCAGCCAACACTCCTGATTGAATTTGATTTTGCCTACCTGCCAAACTTTTTGAAATCACCAAAAACGGAACTGGATTACCACTATGTTCTGTATCACGCTCGCCAGTTGTATGATTTAACATTTCCTCAGCGTTTCCATGATCAGCAGTCAAAATCAATATTCCATCTGTTGCCAAAACAAAGCTAGCAAGTTTATAAATACATTTATCCAAAGTCTCACAAGCTTCAATTGCTGAATTCAAATTTCCAGTGTGGCCCACCATATCAGCGTTTGCATAATTAATTAAAACAAAAGAAAATCCCAGATCAGATCGAAGTTTTGAAAGCAATGCATCAGTCATCTCTAAAGCCGACATTTCAGGTTTTAAATCATAAGTTGCTACTTTAGGTGATGGCACAATCAATCTTTCTTCTCCAACAAACGGATTTTCCCTCAATCCATTAAAATAAAAAGTAACAAACCTTTCCTTTTCAGATTCAGAGACTCTAAGCTGTCGCAATCCAGCTTCTGAAATTACACGTCCCAAAGGCAACTCAACAACTTCAGGAGGATATGCAACATGCGCTCCACTTTCAACAATAGATTTTTCATATTCTGTCATTGTCACAAAATACAAATTACTCAAAAGTTTCCCTCGCTCAAATGCATAATCATGAACAGGCTGGGAATGCACATGCTTTTTTTCATACTTAACTAAATAAGGATCAAAATCTTCTTTTTGACTTCCTGTAAAATCTTTTAACAAAAAAGCTTTAGTCAATTGTCTTGGTCTATCAATCCTAAAATTAAAAAATATCACCGAATCATTTTCCTCAATTAATCCAATTGGTTTATTTTTACTATCAACAATCAAAGAAGGTTCAATAAACTCATCAGTTTTTCCATCGCTATAAGACTTATCAATTGCTGATTCAAAATCAGTAAAAAAATTCCCTTGCCCTTTTGTTAATGCAAAATATGCTTTTGCAGTTCGCTCCCATCGGTGATCACGATCCATTGCCCAATAACGGCCCATTATTGATGCAACTTGGCCCACTCCTTCTTTTTTAATAACATCACTTAATTCCTGGAAATAGATCTTGGCACTGGTTGGTGGTGAATCGCGTCCATCAGTAAACATATGCAGATAAACTTTTTCAGTTAAATTTTTCATTTTAAGTAAATGCAAAAGTGCAAATAAATGCTGCCTATCAGAATGTACCCCACCTGCACCCAATAATCCCATTAAATGAATTTTTGAATTATTTTTAGCAGCATGCTCAATTGCTCCAATTAAAGCTAAATTATTATAAATAGAACCATCAGCAATCGACATATTAATGCGTTCCAAGTCTTGATAAACAATTCGTCCTGCGCCCAAGTTCAAATGTCCCGTTTCAGTGTTTCCAACTTCACCACGAGGCAACCCCACAGCCTGACCAGAAGCCAACAGTTGAGTATGAGGATAAGTTGCAAAATATGAATTCAAATTAGGAAGTTTTGCAGAAGATATAGCATTTCCCTGTGTATTTGAAGAAATTCCCCATCCATCCAAAATCGCCAAAATTATAAATTTACTAGATGATGCTGGATTCATACTGTTAAATCTTCCATTTATTGTCTTGAAATAATCTCAAGCTCAATAGCAGAAAGACGGTTGTATTTTACCACCCTCTCACCTCGAGATGGAGCACCAAACTTAACATATTCAGCATTAACTCCCACTGCAAAATCTGCAATAAACCAATCAGTAGTTTCCCCTGATCTATGAGATACATTTATTTTCCATTTAGCATCGCGCGCAATTTTAATTACCTCCAATGTTTCAGTAACAGTTCCAATTTGGTTTGGTTTAACCAATACTGCATTACAAGATTTTTCAGCGATAGCTTTTTTAATGCGTTCCGGGTTTGTAACTAATAAATCATCACCTACAACAAGCAATTGATCACCAAGCATTTCAGTAATTTTTTTCCATCCACTCCAAGCATCTTCAGTCAAAGGATCTTCCAAAATTGCCATGCGATACGTTTCATTTAATTCTTTATAATATTCAATAAAAGATGCTTCATCAATTGGAGCTGATTTGTCACGAATCGAATAAGTTCCATTACTATAAAAATTTGATGACGCCACGTCCAATCCCAAAAAAACATCACGTCCTAAAGTGTATGGAGTTTGTCTTATTGTATCAACCAAAATCTCAAGTGCATCAGCATTAGTAAACAAATTAGGTGCATATCCACCCTCATCTCCAACAGAATGAATTGCCCCACGTCTTTTAAGATTCTCACCTAAACTCAAATAAACTTCAGCTCCCAATTGAAGACTTTCAGCAAATGTTTTAATAGTAGCTGGAATCACAAAAAACTCTTGAAAATCCAAGTTCCCTGCACCATGCAATCCACCATTTATCATATTAAAAACCGGTGTTGGCATTTTCCAAGTTGGAGTTAAAATTCCCATTTTATTTGCAAGACCACGAACATATGAATAAGGTGGATTACCAGATACCAATGCTGCAGCTTTACAAACTACCAAAGAAACAGCAAGTGTACTATTTGCTCCAAGCTTGGATTTATTTGGAGTTCCATCCATACTTTTCAACTTATGATCAATCTCACTTTGCTGTGAAGCTTCCATTCCAACTACAGCAGGCCCCAAAATTGTATTTACATTATTAACAGCTTTCAGTACTCCCTTTCCCTTAAAACGTGTTGGGTCATTATCCCGAAGTTCCAAAGCCTCATGTGTTCCAGTTGACGCTCCAGATGGAACTGATGCAATTGCAATATGTCCGGTATCCAATTGACATGCAGCCTCAACTGTTGGATTTCCACGGGAATCCAAAATCTCATTAGCCCAAAGTCTTGAAATTTTTGCCATTTAAATTTAAATCTCCTTTTCTGCTTGGTGGACGATTCCACGAACTCTCGAAACTGCATCTGGATTAACAGATAAACTTGTTATTCCAAAACTTACCAATTTTTTAACCAAATCATCATAACTTGATGCTGCCTGTCCACAAATTGAAACAGTAACGTTTCTAGCCTGACAATGCTTAATTACTCTCTTTAAAGCCCACAGAACTGCTTTTGATCTTTCATTGTAGCTTTCAGCAACTTCAGCATTATCACGATCTGTTCCCATCAATAACATCGTCAAATCATTTGATCCAACTGATACACCATCAATTCCAACATCCAAAAATTCATCAATCATAATTACATTAATTGGCAATTCAACCATCATCCAAAATTTAAAACTTGCCGATTCAAAAAGTCCCTCAGTAGCAACAAGTCTTCGCACACGAGCTAATTCTTGTGGTGATCTCACAAATGGAATCATCAAGTGCAAATTATCGTACTCCTCTCGAACTTTTCTCAAAGCAGTCAATTCCAAATTAAATACTTCAGGCTGCTTTATATATCTAAATGCTCCACGAAAACCCATCAAAGGATTTGGCTCTTCAGGTTCCCATGCTTTACCACCCTGAAGTGATCTATATTCATTAGTTTTAAAATCAGTAGCTCGATAAACCACAGGTCTTGGATAAAAATTCTTTGCAAAAGTTTTCATATTTGATGCCAATTTACGCACAAACTCATCCTGAGTTTTATTTTTAATTGCCTCCTTAGGATGAATTCCAATGTTTGCAATCATAAATTCAGCACGCAATAATCCAACTCCATCAACATTCATATCCGATACTTTTGAAGCTAATTCAGGCTCAGCCAAATTAACATATATTTTAGTTGCAGTTTTCAAATGTGCACTCTTCTCATCCATCGCTTTTTCACTAGCCTTATCTTCTTTTGTAACTTTAACTGCTGATCCCATAAAAATCTGTCCCTTCTTGCCATCAACAGTAATTATTTGATCTTCTTTAAGTAAGGCTGTTGCATTTTTTGTACCAACTACACAAGGCACTCCAAGTTCACGAGAAACAATTGCAGCATGTGATGTCTGACCTCCTTCATCAGTTACAATTCCGGCAGCTTTTTTCATAGCAGGAACATAATCAGGTGAAGTCATTTTTGCAACCAATATATCTCCATGTCCCACTTTTCCAATCTGTGCAGGAGAATGTACAATTCTCACTCTTCCAGTTCCAATTCCAGGAGATGCAGCACTTCCCATCAAAATTGGTGTCGTCAAAGTTGAAATATCTTCATTTCCTAATTTTTTTGTAGTTTTACCAACCACTCCACCATCTTTTGAACCCATTGTGGTAACTGGTCTTGTCTGTACTATATAAATTTTTCCATTATCACGTGCCCACTCAACATCTTGTGGAAAATAATAATGCTCTTGTAGTCTCTGTCCAATTTTTGCAAGTACTGTAATCTCATCGTTCGATAATTTTTGAGTATCTCTTTGCTTAACTGGCACTGCAATTTCTTCAGTTACTCCACCTTTTTTAGTTAATTGAATACTTTGATCAGAAACTTCCTTTGAAAGTATTGAAAAAGTATCTTTTTGAACTACATAATGATCAGGAACAACTGATCCTTGCACCATCATTTCTCCAAGCCCCCAAACAGCCTCAATAATAATCTGTTCTTTATCATTTGTAACTGGATTAATCGTAAACATAACACCAGATACTTCAGACTGAACCATTTTTTGAACTATTACACTAATTTTCACTTTCTCATGAGAAATTTTCTGCTGTACTCTATAAAAAATAGCACGTTCTGTAAAAAGTGAAGCCCAACATTCACGAACCTTCATCAATAATGTAGTTGCGCCTTTAACATTTAAATACGTAGCCTGTTGTCCAGCAAAACTCATTCCAGGCAAATCCTCGGCCGTTGCAGAAGATCGAACTGCAACATTTATAGTTGATAAAATTCCAGAAATTTTTCTATATGCTTTTTCAACTTCGAGTATTACTTCTTTAGGAATTGGAGCTTTAACTATTCTTTGTTGGATTAATCGTGTTGCTTTCCTTAAATTTTCAGTATCATTTACATCTGTTTCTCGAAGTATTGCATCAATTCCCTGTTTTAAATCATTCTCTTCCAAAAAAAGATCATAAGCTGAAACTGTAATTGCAAACCCTGGTGGAACTGGAAACTTAGCCTGGGTCATCTCACCCAAATTAGCTCCTTTTCCTCCAACAGAACCTACATCACCTTTTGAAATATCCTTAAAAAATAATATTAGCGGCAGTTTGTGACTCATTAATTTAAATATACAGTATTTATAGTTAGTGTGAAAGCTTGGACTTAAAAGTATCAACCCAAGGAATAACAGATGGATCAACATCAGACAAATAAGCCAAATAATAACTTAAATATGATCCAAATATAATTAATTCTAAAACTTCAGCCAATCGCACACTTGAGCGTGTTGTATATGAAATATGTTTATATTCCTGCTTTCTAAAAATCTCACTCAATACTTCATATCTTCTTTTTATTTTCTGAAAATAATTAGGGGACTCGATTGTAAACAATATCGATGACAATTTAATATCCCGAGGAAGTGTTAGCCCTTCCAATAAATGATGATTTGATTCAGGAACTTCAAACAAATTAGAAAATGTTTTCGAACATTCATTTAATTGATTTTTAAATGTATATGAAGCACCTATTAAATGTTCACTTGCAAAAATAATAAAAAACTTTCCGTAAGTTTGTTCTGCAATTCTTTTAGCAAAATTGTGAACTGTTGAGCTTTGTGGATCAAACTCTTGAATATATTTTCTTGATTCCGCGTTAGCACTTTCCAATTGAACTTTTGGAAAATTAATAACACCACACGCATCAAGTAATAATCCAACTGAAGCAATTGCATAACCTGTTCCCATTCTAGGTTGTCCAGACGGATTTTCTGATGGATTAAAAATATACGCTGGTATATTTTGTTCATGAAATTGAGCAAGGCGTCCCCCAGTTGTAATAATAAATATCTTTGCGTTTGCAAGCCTCGCATGTTCCATTGATGAAATCGTCTCCTCAGTGTCTCCTGAATATGAATAAGAAACAAATAATGTTTTTTGATTAACATAATTTGGAATTGAATAATCATTAATTATCTCAACTGGCACTCTAGTGGAGCCTGTAGTAAGTGATTTAATCGTTCGCGCACCAAGCGCTGATCCACCCATTCCTGAAATAACAACATTTTCAATATCACTATAGTCTGGGGGAATATGAATCTCACTAAATTCGCGTACTGTTTGAGTTATTTGATTATTAAATGAAGAAATAGAGTCCAAAATTCGCCCTTTATCGTATTTTTTAATATCAGCCACATTATCAAGCGATTTCATATTCTATTCAAATGCATGTATGTTTACTCCTTGAGACCAATCAATTTCACTATGTTTTTTAAGTATCTCACTTACTTTATATTTAAGGTTATCATATTGGTCCTGTGTTCTTCCTTCAAATTTAATAGTAATGTATGGCCCATTTTGACTAGCTCTAATTATTACCATTTCATCATCTGTGTCGGCTCTAAATCCATCAATATCAGTATAATTAGCATTAGTAAAAATACTTTTTATATCTCCAGAAATCACATTTTTTATAAAATCAAACTTAATATCATCAGCAAGCCCTAATTTTATTTCTGGGCTTGAAATATAAACTGGCAATTGATCAACAACATCTTTCAAACTTTTACCAGTTCTCTTCAAATAAGCCAATAATCTCAAAGTAGAAAATGCACCATCATCATGACCATAAAAATTATCCATAAAGAAAAAATGTCCAGATAACTCTCCACCAAATGGAGCTCTTTGTTCTTTTACTTTAGATTTAATAAAACTATGCCCGGTTAACCACATAACTGGTTTACCTCCATCTCTAACTATAGTGTCACTTACAACTTTCGAACAAAGTGCATTAAAAATAATTGGACTCTCAGGCAAATAATGCAAAATATCGCTAGAAAAAATTGAGACCAATAAATCATTCCATAACAATCGCCCTTGTGAATCAACCACTCCAACTCGGTCTCCATCAGAATCATAAGTCAAACCCAAATCTGCTTTTTCCTCAAGTACACGCTTTGATAATCTCTCCAAAACACTTTTTTCAGTAGGATCAGGAGTACCAAGTGGAAATGTTGGATCCAAATTCGTATTTTGCTCAATTACAGTGCATCCCGCAGTTCTCAATATGTCTGGCAAAAATTTTCCAGTTGTGGCACATGATGAATCAATAACAACTCTAAGCCCACAATCGTACATTGGAATCCTTTTGAACAAATCTTTTTTATAATCTTCAAATATATCTTTTTGAATATATTTAGCTTCACGATCAAATTTTTTAAACTCCCCACTTTCAGATATTGCCTTTAATTCTTGCATTTCAGATGTAATCAAAGTATCTGAAAATCCATTAGCTAACTTGAGTCCATTATATTCACGCGGGTTATGAGATGCTGTAATACAAGCTCCAGCTTTTGATAAAAAATGATATTGAGAAAAATAAACAATCTGAGTAAGTGTTAATCCAATATCCCAAACATCAATTCCAGATTCCATTAACCCTTTTACGAATGCTTTCTTGTATTCTTCTGAAGTTTCTCGAATATCCTGTCCTACTGTGCATTCATTGATTTGTCTTCTGTATAAAAATGTAGCAAATGCTTTTCCCAACTGATGATAAACATCAGAATTTAATTGCTTACCCACCAAACCGCGAATGTCATAACCTCGAAAAATTGATGGATCTATATTCATATTTGCTTCATTCTAATGCCCTCACAATAAACAAATCAAGGAGAGTCATCATTTGCCCTCCTCCCATCTTTGAGTTTACATCAATATCAGATATTTCCATTAAATAATTTTTAAGTTTCTCTTGATCAAATCTTGCAGCAAGCTTACGAAGTTTAGTAAGCCTCCATGCAGGTAAATTCAAATCACTATTGGGAATTGTTGACCAGTAAAGATCTCTCAAGTATTTTGCAAATACTGCAAAAACCATTTCAACAGGTTGTGTTTCAATAGTTTGATGCATAAACTTCAAACAAACATTTGCGTTTCCCGGGTAAAAACTATCCAAAAAAATAAAGATCGTTTTAGGAATTTCAAATACTTCAATATTGCTATTTTTAGGCAAATTATTAATCAATTTAGAAGAAGCCACACCATCCTGCCAAAATAAAAGGTTACTATCCAAATTTTTAGGCAAATTAGATAAACTTTCAATATCTTGAGGTTTTAAACTATTAAAATCATATAAAAGATATAAAGTTTTAACTGAAAATAAAGAATTTGAAGTTGAAACTCTCTGAGATAAAAGTTCAGTCGATTTAGGCTTTAATTCAACCAAATCCCAATCTCTTTTTTTTAAAGTTTCAATAATTTTATTTAGCCGATTTCGTGAAGCAATACTATCCTCACCATGTACAAGTGTAACTTTCATTTTATATTATGACTGATCATACGCTCGAATCAAACTTTTCAAAGTATCATGAAAATTCCCTTTTCCATGTTTATGGGGTGCCAAACTTCCAGAAAAGTTTTTAGGGATATGGGCAATCTCATGAAGCAAAATTTTATCCTGTTCCTTTTGAGGCAATTTATCAAATTTTTCAGATATAACTTCAATTACGTATGCAGGCTCAATACCATATGCAATTTGCCAAACTTTAGAAAAACCCCAAATCCTAGCATACGCTCTAGTGTTTGCATTAATTGATCGAAGAGTTTTAATTCTTTCAAGATTTACCCACAAAATTTCAGTTCTTTCAACCAAATATTCAATTCTCTCGAGTATGTCTGGGGCAAGGGTCCATTCAATTTTTCCTTTTTTTGCTCTTGTCATACTTTAACCACAAGATCATTCGTAAAAATATGGCACAAAGCGATAGCCAAGGCATCAGCAGCATTATCAAAATGTGTTTTTTTATGAGCCTCGCTTTTAACTTTTGCACCTAAAAATTTCCGAACATGAACTTGAACCATCTTTTTATCAGCTCTTCCATTTCCGGTCAATACTTTTTTAATTGTGCCAGGTGCATATTCAACAACGGGAATGTTCATGTGTGCAGCGGTAAGCATTATCACGCCTTGTGCCTGCCCCACTGCAATTGCAGTTTTAACATTTGAAGAAAAAAATACTTTTTCAATTACCAGTACATCAGGTTTGTAAGTTTCCAAAATTTTAATCAAATCCCGATAAATAAAAGAAAGCCTAACAGGATGAAGGTCTGTTTTTTTGGTTTCTATAAGCCCCCACTTCATAACATTGTAGATTTTATCTTCAAGTCTAAGTATTCCAAAGCCAGTGGTGGCAGTACCAGGATCAATTCCTAAAATAATCACAGAGTCATTCTAGTTGTATTAGTTACAAATTACCATTACCTTTTTTTATAAATCAAAATATCTTGAGCTATTGAAGAATACTTAAGTGAAACAACTTCCTCCATCGAATTCACAATTTGATCTCCTATTTCTTGTTTATTTCGATCAAACCCAATTCCATGAATTGTTATATTTAAACAGTTTAATTTCTGATCAGTAGTAAAATCCATCCCATATTTACTATATTGCTCGTATAAACTTCTATAAATTTCTTCTTCAGAAATCGATTGCTCTAAAAAAGGAGAAAAATAATTAAGTGCTAAATAATAGATCTTGGGAGATCTGATACTATCACAAATTATATCAATCATATGAGGTTTAACCTTAGATTCGACAATAATCTTACTGGCAAATTCCAAATTTTGAGCTGTTGTTGCCGATTTTTCCTCCAAAATTATTTTTGATGAAATCTCGGGATTAAGCTCAAGTATGTAATTTTTAATAGATCGAGCTTCGGATAATTCGATCTGAGGAGCTGTAAAGCCACCACATATAATCACCATACCTAATTCTTGAGCTTGCTGAATGACTTCAATTGCTTTATCAAGATAATCTTTATATTTGTGATTAGATTTTTCAAAAATTCCATAACCCAATATAACTACAATTTTATTCATTAATTAGTGAAGTATAACATCGAAGATTGTTTTTAGAACGGCAAGATTTTATGTGAGTGTTTTTACGGCTTGTCGTAATATTCCCAGCTGCTTGCCGTTCTAATAGTCTTTATAAATCGCTTTGATTTCTCTAAGACATGAGTAT
The DNA here is from genome assembly GCA_964524515.1 of uncultured Gammaproteobacteria bacterium. Taxonomy (GTDB): domain Bacteria; phylum Patescibacteriota; class Microgenomatia; order UBA8517; family UBA8517; genus CAZGEA01. The sequence continues at coordinate 212,733 of CAZGEA010000001.1, forward strand.
TATAACACAATTTGAGGCTAAAATCAAGCTCTGCTTATTTTTCGAAGATACTATCAAGCTCTGCTAATAGATCTTGATCGAATGGAGTCAATTTCACGAGCACTTTTTTCTCTTATAAAATAAAGCTTAGCTTTTCTAGTTCCTTTAGTATAATTTTTAACAACTTCAATCTTTTCAATACTTGGAGTCATCAATGGAAAAATCTGTTCAATTCCAATCTTTTGCTCACCAATCCGTCTTACTGTGAAGCTTTTTCCTGTATCTCGGCCTTTAATAGCAATAACAGTTCCCTCAAAAACTTGAGTTCTCATTTTCTCTCCATCTTTGATCTTAAGAGATACTTTTATAACATCTCCAATACCGAAGGTTACATTGTTATGAATTGCAGTTAAAGCCATATGAAGCTGTATTATACTAAATATCTTGAGTTTCAACAAGATTTAACCCAAAAGCCTAAGATGAGGCCAAAAGTGATGAAATCTGATGTCCCAAGTTATCATTCCATAAAATTCCAAATTTAAGTGGAATTGTTCTATTTTCTCCTTCAAAGCTCAAAACTACTTGCTGATTCCCTGGACTATTTTGCAAAAGTTGCTTTAATTCTTTAAGTTTTTCAACTGATGTTCCTTTTGGAATATTCAAAAAAACTTCTCTTTTGGTATTTATTGCGCTCTCAACAGTATCCACTGATTCAACCAAAAAATTCTTTTCATCATCACGATTTTCAATTTTTCCCGTTAACAGAAGCGGCATCATATTTACAAACAAATGCTCAGTTGTAGCGTAAAGCTTTGGAAAAACTACACAAGAAAGCGTTCCAGTTCCATCTTCAACTTTACAAAAAGCCATTTTAGCAGCTGTCTTTTTAGTTACCACACTTCGAGTTTCAGTAACAACACACGCAATTTTAATAAGTTCCGGGTAATCATCAGTTTCCAATAAATCTCCAATTTTAATAGTGCCATAGGCAGACAAAACTCCAATGCTCTCCGATATTGGCTTTGCAGACAGTGAAAAACCAAGTAACTCACGCTCTAAATTTTCAATCTCGCTATCCGGCATCTCTGGAACATCAGAAACTATTGTATAAACTGTCTCGCTTGCCGCTTCCTGTTCATCATTGATTAATCCAAACAAATCCTGCTGTGCTGTAGCCTCTTTAGGCTTCACTCGCGATCTAATCTCATCAATAGCTGCCAACAAAGCTGCACGATTCCCAAAACGAGTTAAAGCCCCAACTTTAATCAAACTCTCAAGAACTTTTTTATTAACTTTCCTTCCCTCAACTCTACCCAAAAAATCAGCAATTGATAAAAATACTCCAAGCTCTCGAGCTTCCAATATAGATTCAATTGCAGCTTGACCCACATTTTTAATGGCAGATAATCCAAATCGAATTGCCAATCCATCAAGTGAATCCTCGTTCTCTACAATAGTAAAATCAGTATCGCTTTCATTTATATCAGGAGTCAAAACTTTTATTCCCAATCTCCTGCATTCATTAACTCCTTCTGATATTTTCTCAGTATCCCCTGATTCACAAGACAAAAGTGCAGTCATATACTCATGTGGATAATTAGCCTTCATGTAAGCTGTGTAATAAGCCACCATTCCATATGAAGCTGCGTGTGCCTTATTGAATCCATAGCTTTGAAACGGCTCAAATAAAAGCCATAAATTATCAGCAAACTTTTGAGTTTGACCATTGGCCACAATTCCTTTAGTAAATTTATCTTTTTGAGCAGCCATTTCTTCAGGAATTTTTTTACCAACTGCTTTTCTAAATTTATCCGCTTCCTCCCATGTATACCCAGCCAAATCAAGCGCACAAAACAATAGATCATCTTGATAAACAATTAATCCATAAGATGCCCCCAAAAACTTTTCCATTCGAGAATCCAAGTAAGAAATCAAAGCTGGATTATTTTTTCGAGCAATATATTCAGGAATCACAGCCATAGGACCAGGACGATACAATGCAACCATTGCCATCAAATCTTCTATTTTATTTGGTTTAAGTTCTTTTAAATATCTTGTCATTCCAGATGATGACAATTGAAAAACACCCATGGTATCTCCATGCGAAAGCATTTCAAAAGTTTTTGTATCATCAAGAGGAATTTGGTGTAAATCTATTTTTATATCTCTTCGTTTTTTAACAATATCAATAGCAGATCCTAAAATTGATAAATTCCTAATTCCCAAAATATCAAATTTAATCAGTCCAACATCCTCACACGCATGCATTTCATATTGGGTAACCATTTTCTCTCCATTTGGGCTATCATTTTGAATTGGAGTGAAATCAGTCAAAGTACTTGGTGCAACCACAACTCCTGCAGCATGAACCGAAAGATGTCTTGCTGACCCCTCAACCGCATGAGCTAAATCAATAATTTTTTTAGTATCCCGATCTGCATCATATAATGCTTTAAGCTCAGGGCTTTTCTCAAGAGCAATTGGAATACTCACAGGAAATCCCTGCTTTGGTGGTGGAACTAATTTTGATATTTTGTCACCAGTTGCATATGGATACCCCAAAACACGAGCCACATCCCGAACAGCAGCCCTAGCCAACATTCTTCCAAATGTACAAATCTGCGCCACCTTATCATGCCCATAAGTGCGAGATATGTATTCGATAACTTCTTCACGTCTGGCGTCCGATACGTCAAAATCAATATCAGGTGGAGTAGGTCTAAAAGGATTCAAAAATCTTTCAAAAGGTAAATAATAAACCAAAGGATTAACTGTTGTAATTCCAAGTAAAAATGAAACAAAACTTCCTGCAGCTGATCCTCTTGTGTTAGTTATAATTCCTTCAGTATTTGCCCAATTAACCATATCGCAAACTATCAAAAAATATGATGCATATCCTTTTTGATTAATAATCCCCAATTCATGTTCAATTCTCTCAATTGCCTGCACGCTCTCCAATCCTCGCTCTTTCATTTTCGAATATGCCAAATCAGTTAGTCTCTGCTCTGCAGTCACACCTTCAGGCAATTCATATTTAGGAAAAAACCACTTTCCAAGAGTTGATATCACCAAATCACAAGAATCAGCAATCTTTCGGGTATTTGCAATTGCATCAGGAAAATCAGGAAAAAGTTCTTTCATCTCATCTGCACTTTTTACATAAAAAGTAGGATTATCAACAAATCTAATTCGCTTGGTGTCTGCAACTTGTTTTCCAGTTGAAACACAAACCAATACATCCTGTGCTGTTGAATCAATTTGATTAATATAATGAGCATCATTGGTAGCAACAAGGGGAATTCCAAGTTCACGAGAAAGCTTTACAACTCCCTCATTCATAATTTTTTCAGAGTCCTTCATTTTGGTCAGCTCAGCTGCAATATCAGGATGAATTGCTTGTGGAATAAACTCTTCATATCTATGTCTTTGAATTTCAAGATAATAATCTTTTCCAAAAACATCCAAAAACCACTTTGCAGTATCTTTTGCTTTTTCATATTGTCCATCAATCAAAAGTGAACCAACTTCGCCAGCCGGGCATGCGGATGTACAAATTATCCCCTTAGAATATTTTTCAAGTAAAGTACGAGTGAAACGAGGTCTATAATAATATCCCTCTGTGTGAGCAATTGAAGTTAATTTCATGATATTTTTATATCCCTCTTCGTCTTTTGCAAGAAGCAGCAAGTGATTATTTCTAGTTTTTTCAACTTCTCCACGAGATTTATGATCACCCAAAGTAGTGTATGCTTCCATTCCTATAATTGGTTTTATTTCATTTTTACGAGCTTCCTTGTAAAACTCAATTGCTCCATACATTACTCCGTGATCAGTAATTGCACAGCTGTCCATATCAAGCTCTTTTAATCTCTTCATTAATTTTGATGTTTTAGATAATCCATCAAGTAATGAATATTCGCTGTGTAAATGAAGATGTATAAAATCAGATGCCATTATCTTTAGTAGTTTGCTATTTTTTTTGAATTTCTTCAATAAGAAATTCAGTAATCCTTTTAGGGTCTCCTTTGCCCTTAAGTATTTTCTGGGTCTGTCCAATCAAAAATCCAATAACATTTCCATTTCCATCTTTATATTTTTGAACCACTTCAGAATTTTCGCTGATAACTTGGATAACTGCATTAATTACGTCATGATCTGAAGAAAAACTAGCCTTAATACTTTGATGTAAAACTTTAACAATTTGCCCAGCTTCTAACTTTTCTTTTTCAGGATTATTTGCAATATAATTGGCTATCATTACTGGTGTTACTTGTTCGTCATTAGATAATTTGATAGATTCTTCAAACAAATTTGATAAATTCATATCTCCAACCAACAACTCTGCAATCTGTTTTTTCAATTTAAATTCTTCCTCATATCTTTTAATCTTTTGTATAGGCAATTCTGGAATAATATCTATCAAATAATTAATATACTTTTCCTCAAATACAAATGGTGCAATATCAGGCTCAGGAAAATATCTATAATCATGAGCATCTTCTTTTATTCTCTGAGAAACCGTTTTTCCAGTTTTTTCACTATAACCTCGAGTCTCCTGAACAACTTCTCTTCCCTCATTTAATATTTCAGATTGTCTTTCAATTTCATAATCAATAGCTTTTTTCAAAAACCTGAACGAATTAATATTTTTAAGCTCTACTTTGTAGTTAGGTAATTCATCTGGTTTTCCTTGATCCATATCTTTTAAAGAAATATTTGCTTCCAATCTCATAGATCCTTTTTCCATATCAGCAGTTGATATTCCAAGTGTTCGAATAATCAATTGAATCTCTTTCAAGAAAATACTTACACTTTCTGAATCAGAAAAATCAGGCTCAGTAACCATTTCAACCAAAGGCACTCCAGATCTATTAAAATCAATTAAAGATACTTTTTTACTATCAATTTCACTATGCACTAGCTTTGCAGTATCCTCTTCCATGTGAATTCTTCTTATTTTTATCTCTCGACCATCAATCTCATATTTACCATTTTTACAAAAAGGCAAATCATATTGACTAGTCTGAAATGATTTTGGCAAATCAGGATATGAATAATGTTTTCTATCAAATTTAGAAAATTTAGAAATTTCACAATTCAATGTCAATCCAAATCTCAAAACCCTTTCAATAGCCTCACGGTTTACATATGGCAATGCACCAGGCAATCCAAGACAAACTGGGCAAGTGTGAGTGTTCGGCTCAACTCCAAAGTGATCAGCAGGGCATCCACAAAACATTTTAGATTTTGTAGAAAGTTCAATGTGAACTTCAAGTCCGATTATTGGTTTAAAATTTTTATTCATTTCAAATTTTGATTAACTTATTAGAAAAAATATAAGCAACAATACAAAATGTTGCAATAATAGATAACAAAACATTAACACTCAAAACTTCAGATATTGTCCCAGAAAAAATAACCGGCAAGATAGTAAACATTGTTGATAAAAACCAAAAATTACCAAATACACGCCCCATCAAACCTCCAGGTGTCGCCTCCTGCATAAATGTCATTGCAGGAATAATAACCAATACAAACATACCTCCAAATAATCCAAACAATAAAAGTGAACTGAAAGTTTTAATAATCATAGGTAAATGAGGAACAATAAATGATAAAGATAAAAGTATTAATGCCATTCCAATTAATCCCATATCAATAACTTTTCTCTTTCTAATTCCCTTTGATGCAAATTTAGAAACAAACATTGTTCCAATTAATGCTCCAATTCCAGCAGGAGCCACAACCATCACACCAGCTCGAGCTGGAGGCACATTCAATACATTAGTGGCCAATACAGGCAAATTAATCATTAATACTGCAGATATTACTTGTACACTAACCAACAAAAGAATAGGATACAAGACTGCATTGTGATTTTTAATAAATAAATATCCCTCAATTATTCTTTCAAAAAACTCTCGTATTTCAACTTCAAATTTTCCAAATTGCTTTTTAATTGATTTATTAGAAGGAAGCAAAGAAACACAAATAAATGCGCTAAACAATCCAAATGAAGATAAAATAAGTGATGGTCTAAATCCGAGTAATTCATACAATAATCCAGCAATTCCAAAACCTAATATAAACGATAATTGATTTGATAAGAAAAATATTCCATTTGCAGATGTTAAATAATTTTTTGGCACCACAGAAGGAAGTGTCGCGCTCTCAGCTGGTACATAAAACTGATTAAAAAATGAATACAAAAATACAACTGCATATGAAATGAAAAACTTATTTCCTGGGAAAAATGCATAAAACAAAATTACCATTGCTTGTGAAAAATTTGAAATCATCAAAACTTTTCTTCTATCAACCAAATCTGCAAATGCAGATGCAAATGGTCCAACAACCAAAGCTGGAATCGAATAAGTAACCCAAAGCAATGAAGTCGCAATCGAAGACCCAGTATCATCAAACAATCTCAAAAGAATTAAAAAAGATAACATATTAATAATTACTCCCGATAAAGCTTGCGAAACAAACAAATATCTATAATTTTTAATTTTTAATACTTTCAAAAATTCTTTCATTTTTTTTAAGAAATATCAGGCTTTCGATCTGTAAAATCATTCTCACTTTGATAAAGCTCTCCCAAATCAAATAACACATTCTCACCAAATCGCTTACTCATTAATTGAAATCCAAGTGGCAATCCATTGGTATCAAAACCAGATGGAACTGCAAGTCCTGGAATTCCAGATAAATTAGCAGTTGCTGCATAAATATCAGTTAAATACATTTTAAGAGGATCATTTGCCTTCTCACCAATTTTAAATGCAGATGTAGGAGAAACTGGAGCAATTAATGCATCAACTTTTTCAAACACTTCATTTACTTCATTTATAATTTTAGATCGCACTCGCATTGCTTTATCATAATACGCATCATAATAACCACTAGATAATGCATATGTTCCAATCATTATTCTTCGTTTTGCCTCACTTCCAAATGAATTTCTGGTATTTCCAAACCTTACACCATCATATCTTCCCAAATTAGAAGAAACTTCAGCTGGCTGAATAATATAATAAACTCCAATTGCATATTCAGTAGTTGGAAGCGAAACTTCCATAATTTTAATTCCCTTTTTCTCATAAAAAGAAATTACATTTTCTACATTTTTACGAACTTGCGGGTCAATTCCCTCACCAAAAAATTCTTTTGGAACACCAATAACCAAATCATTTAATTTTTTAGATTTTCCAAATTCAAAATCAACAACTGTTCCATCATGTCCATCCACACCTTTAGTTATTTCAAAAACTTTCCTACTATCCTCAACTGTTCTTGTAATATGCCCCATGGTATCAAGTGAACTAGCCATGGCAACTGCACCATACCGAGAAACCGCACCATAAGTTGGCTTCAATCCAACTAATCCACAATAATTTGCAGGCAATCTTGTTGATCCACACGTATCAGTACTCGTTGCAATCATTGATAAACCTGCAGCAACCGATGCACCAGATCCACTTGAAGATCCGCCAGGAACATATTCTCTATTCCAAGGGTTTTTTGTAGGTCCAAAATCAGAATTTTCACCTGATGAGCCATGAGCCCATGCATCCATATTTAGTTTTCCAACTGTAATAGCTCCAGCATCTTTTAATTTTTTAACAACAGTTGCACTATATTGTGGAATATAACTATCCAATAATTTTGATGCTGCAGTTGTTTTAATTCCTTTTGTCAAAAACAAATCCTTATGCGAAATAACTACACCCAAAAGTGGATATTCATCAAATGCAGTTTTACCTTTCTCGCTAATTATTTGATCAACTTTTTTAGCTTCCTCAAATGCTAAATCTTCAGTAATAGTAATAAAAGCATTGAGTTTTGGATTAAGTTCATTAATTTTTGAAATGTATTCTTGAACCAATTGAGTAGCTGTGAATTCCTTATTTAATAATTTTTCTTGAAGTTGTTTAATTGTTAAAAAGCGCATATTTATTATTCTCCATCACGGTCTATTATTCTCTCCACAATAAAATATCTTTCATCAGTTTTAGAAGCATTCAAAAGTGCTTCACTTTGAGTTAAAATATCAAATTCAGAAATATTATCCTCACGGGATACATTAGTTAGTCCAGTAGTTTGACTAGTTGGCTCAATATTTGAAGTATCAATTTCTTTTAATTTCTCAAAATAATCAAAAACATTTGTTAATTCACTAGAAAGTTTTTCAGCTTCATTATCATCAATTACCAAATTGGCAAGTTTTGCCAAATGAAATATATCAGTCTTTGTTAATTTTGATGACATTCCCCATATAATAGGTTAATTAAGCCATCTTCTCAAGTTCCGCTATTCTTTTTGCAATTGGTGGGTGAGTATTAAACAAACCAGAGAAGAAATCAACCGCACGTTTACCACCGCTATTATCTTTAAATGGGTTCACAATATACAAATGAGCCGTCGCTTTATTTGCAGCCTCCAGTGGCTCCATATCTCCACTTATTTTTTTAAGTGCTCCAATTAATCCATTAGGTTGACGTGTAATTGAAACAGCTCCACTATCTGCCATATATTCTCTTTGCCTTGAAACTGCCAATTTAATTAATTGTGCAATCAAAGGTGACAAAATTGCAAAAACCAATCCCAAAATCACAAAAATAGCACCAATTGATTTGGATTCATCATTATCTCTTTTTCCTCCACCCCAAAATGAAGCTCTCAAAAACCAATCAGCCAATAATGCAATAATTCCAACCATAACAGAAACAACAGACATAAGCCTTACATCATAATTTTTTATATGAGTCATTTCATGAGCCACAACTCCTTCTAATTCAGTCCGATTCAGTTTTGACAAAAGTCCAGTGGTCACACAAATCACAGAGTGTTCTGGTCCTCTTCCTGTCGCAAATGCATTTGGAGCACTATCTTCAATTACATATAATTTTGGAGTAGCAATTCCAATCGCAATACTTAAATTTTCAGCAACTGTATAAAATAAAAAATCACGCTTTCGGTCAGCTGGTCGGGCACCAGATATAGCCAGAACCATTTTGTCGCTCCACCAATATCCAACAAACGAACTAATTCCAGATACGATCAAAGCAATTCCAACATATCCAATGCCACCCACTTCATAACCCAGATAATATCCAAACGCATTTGAAAAAATATATACAGCCAATAAAACAAACAAAGAAAACAAGACAATAATAATTGCCGACTTTATTTTATTCGACGATTCAACTTCGTAAATATTTTTCATATTCCAATATCTATTTTATTACAATGATACTTTTGGTGTCTTTGTCTCATCTTCAGATACTTCCATATGAGATCCAGTCTCAGGAGTAATTAGTCCTGGAAGTTCATTAAATGAAAACATACTTGCGATCATATTACTAGGAAATGAAACTCTCTTTACGTTGTAATCAGCTGTTAAATCGATGACCAATCTTCTGGCATACATTACTTTGTCAGATGTATCTCGAAGCTCACTCATCAAATCAGAAACGATTTGAGAAGCTTGCATTTGAGGATTGCTTTCAACCGCAACACTTAGTCGAGGTAATACAGCTGAAAGTTTTTCTCCAGCTTCAGACATTTTTTGTATATCTCCAGATTTTGAAGCTTCAGTAATAGCTTTTCGTGCATCAGTCAACATTTTAAATATCTGTGTCTCATGCTTCATGTAGCCTTTAACAGAAGATTCAAGGTTTGGAATTAATTCTGCTTGTCTTTTAAGCTGATTTCCAATTTCTTGAATTGCTGCTTTAATTCTTGCCTTACTTGAAACAAAAAAATTATATAAAGAAACAACCCATAAAATAATAAATATAAAAATAATAAGTGGTATTAATAATTGCATAAAATCACCTCCCAGCAAAAATACATTATACAACTCCCATCAAGTTTTCAAAATCACCCAAACTGTAAGTGTTAATAATGTCTTCTCTTTTAGCCCAGCCACGTCTTGCCACAAATACTCCATATTTCATATTCAAAAATCCTTCCTTTTGGTGCGAATCAGTACCCAATGTTAATTTCACCCCTGCACGAATTGCATCACGAACTAACAAATCAGGCAAATCCAATCGATGTGGATCCGCATTTATTTCCAAATAAATATTCCGATCAATACATGCTTGAAATATTTTCTGCCAATCCAAATCAATACTATTTCGTTTATCTAAAAGCCTTGCTGTCGGATGTGCAAATACTTTTACTTTAGGATTTTCAAATGCTTTCAAAATTCTCTGCGTCATTTTAAATTTATTAAGTTCAAACGATGAGTGAACTGAAACCAAAGCAAAATCTAAATAATTTAATCCCTTCTCATCAATAGGCAAACTTCCATCCGGCTTAATATCAATTTCCAAACTATTGAATACTTTTTTTACACTACCTTTCACACTTTTCACCAAAGAAGTATTTAATTGATCAATAAATTCTCTTTTTCTCTTAAGTATGATATTTATTTGATCTTTGGTATGTTTACTTTGGCTTGGATTGTGTTCTGAGAAAGAAATATATTCATAATTTAATTTATTTGCCGATTCAATCATATCTTTCATAGAATCAACTCCTAAATCATGACTTGTTTCTACATCAAAATCAGAATGCATATGCAAATCCCCCTTAATATCTTTTAACTCAACCAATTTTGGCAAATCACCATTCAACGCCTTTTCAATTTCTCCAGCATCCTCACGAAGTTCAGGTGGAATAAAAGATAATCCAAGATACTTATAAAACTTCTCTTCACTATCAAACTCGTGCATTTTTCCTGTTTTAATGTCTTTTATTCCTTTCTCACTCAAACTCAATCCTTTTTTAAGAGAATATTCTCGAAGTGCCACATTATGATGCTTTGATCCAGTAAAATGCTGCAATAAAGATCCAAATGCTTGTGGTTTTAGTGCCATACAATCAGCCTGAATATTTCCAGGCAGTAAAATTGAAGCTGAAATATCTCCCTTTTCAATCACTCGCACTGCTTTTGGAAATTCACAAAAATGCGAAAGGGTGATAACTGAATCATTTGTGGCTACAGCTATATCAATATCCCCAATTGTAGATACTCTGCGCCTCAAACTTCCTAATCCTTCAACACTCTTTGTTTCTTTATTTTGCCTCATCCAGTCAACCAAAGATTGTGAAATATCAAATGCTTCAGACATCAAATGCCTTTTTGGAGCTTTAGTTTTATATTCTTTAAGTGATCTTAATATATCTGATTCTGATTTCTCTCCAAATCCCTCCAAATTTCGAATCTTGCCACGCTCTGCAATTTCAATCAAAGTTTCAATTGGATTTTTATCAATTTTAAATTCTTTAACTAAGGCAAATGCAGTTTTTGGCCCAATTTTTGGAACTTTCATCAAAACAAATACAGATTTTGGAATTCCATCCATTATTTTTTCAAAATGCTCAGATTTTCCCTCTTTAAAGAGCTCACTAATTGAAGAAATCATACTTTCTCCCAGTCCTGGAATATCATCTAATTTATCCTCTTCCCACAAATCATATGCATCACTTGTAGCATGCTCAATTGCATCAGCAGCCTTCTCATATGCCACAATTCTAAAACGATTCTGTGCTTCATTTTTAAGCTTATATGAAGCAGCAACGTCTCGCAAAAGCTCAGCCAAATCTGGATTTGATAATCTTTTACTCATTCCTTAAATAATACAATTCCAACAACGCTTTAGCCATGGTATAATTGGTGCGTAAGTTCATTTTGGGGCCGTAGTTCATCGGCTAGAATATATCCCTGTCACGGATAAGAGGAGGGTTCGATTCCCTTCGGCCCCGCAAATCTTCTCAAATTTTCGCACATCCACAAGGAGAAAAACATGTCCCGACGATCAAATGCTAGCCACCGTCCTATTTCTATTGATGAGTTAGATCAAATGGATTTAGGTCAAATGATGCCACATCGCATACTCATGTCTACAGATGAAGCAAAAAAATGTCAGGATGTTGCAAATAAATTAGGAATTGATTACAAAATCATTGCATCGGAAGGTGAGTTTTACGAAACAATCAGTATCAAAAAAAATCATGTTAAAAAAGGCTATGTTTTTGTTCAGATTGGATTTCAGCAGCGCGATCTGACAAGATTTTGGGAAGAAGTAAATAAATTATAATAAATATAAAAATGTGGGTGAAAATTCAAAAATTGTTCACCCACAATAATTCTCCCCTTGACACTTACTCCATTTAATAATAAATTTCATTCAGTCAAATTCTTGCTTCATGTTGCCCCATGATTAATTGCGAAAACTTTTTTCTTAAGATGAATAAAAATTTACAAAAACTATTAAAAATTAACGAAAGCACCATAAGCATGGGCTTAGGAGTTTTAGTATTAGTTGCAATTGCTGTTTTAGTATTGAATTACCTAAAAACTCAAAAAGAAATTGATACTCCAATTGAATTAAATCCAGAAATTGCACAAAAAGAACACGTAGTTGAAAAAGGTGAATCACTTTGGGTAATAGCAGAAAAAGAATTAAATGATGGTTACCAATGGAAGGCAATAGCAGATGCTAACGAAATAACAAACCCAGGTTTAATCGAAGTTGGTCAAACATTAAAAATCCCTTCATCTTCAAATAGCGCAGAAAAAGCTCAAACAAAAAATGATGATCTAGCCCAAGCAACTGCAATTCCTGAAGCCTTATCAACTACTGCACCAGAAATTACCGAAGCACCAGTCGCATCAGTAATACCTACTGCTACTCCAGTTGCAACACAAACACCTGATGTTGTTGATACTGCAAATCTTCCAACAGAATATACAGTTGAACATGGTGATTCACTTTGGAAAATATCTGAAAAAGTCTATGGCACAGGCTATAAATGGAGAGAGATCGCCAAAGCAAACAAATTAACCCATCCAAGTTTAATCCACGCCGGAAACGTACTTTCCATTCCACGCTAATTAATTTAATCTTCTTTGATATAATACGAATGATAACGCGGGTATAGTTCAGTGGTAAAACGATTCCTTCCCAAGGAATAACTGCGGGTTCGATTCCCGCTACCCGCTCCAAATGATAAAACTAATTCTCTTTGATTTTGATGGAACAATAGCTGACACTCTCGGGACAATTGTAAATCTTTACAATAAATTAGCTCCAGAAAATAACATGCCAACTGTATCCAATTCACAAGTACAAATTTTGCGAAACCAAAGTGCAAAAGAAATCATTAAGGAATTCAAAATTTCACCAATTAAAATCATGTTAATTGGTAATTCCATTCGAAAAGAAGTAAAAGAAAACATTAAAGATATTCCGATATTTGATGGTATTGATCTTTTGTTTAATAATCTTAAAAAGAAAAATATAAAAATTGGTATATTAACTTCAAACTCAAAAGAAAATGTCGAACTTTTTTTAAAAAACAAAAAAATAAATTCAGTCGATTTTATTCATGGTGAAAAAAATATTTTTGGAAAAGCAAAAGTAATCGAAAAAGTTATAAAAAATAAACAAATCAGCAAAAATGATGTGATTTATGTGGGTGATGAAGTAAGAGATATTGAAAGTGCACATAAAGCCAAAATCAAAATAATCTCTGTTTCGTGGGGTTTTAACTCCAAAAAAAGACTAAAAGCAGCAAATCCTGACTATTTAGTTGATAATCCAAATGAAATTTTGAATATTGTTGATATAATCTAAGAATGCAAAAAGAATCATTCAAAACAATCGACGAATATATAAAATTATTCCCCAATGATATTCAAGATATCTTAAAAAAAATTAGAATAACAATTCAGAATGCTGCACCTGATGCAACGGAGGCAATAAGTTATGGAATGCCCACTTTTAAACTAAATGGTAATCTAGTGCATTTTGCAGCATGGAAAAACCATATTGGTTTCTATCCTGTCCCATCAGGCTTAGTTCAATTTGAAAAAGAACTTAAAGATTATCCAAAATCCAAAGGAGCAGTTCAATTTCCATTTGATAAACCAATTCCATATGAACTTATCAAAAAAATAGTTGAATTTAGAGTTAAGGAAAATTTAAATAAATAGCCAATGTTGGCTAAAATTATTAAAATAAAAAAAATTGCCCCGAATATTTATTCATATTTCTTAAAACCTGAAAAAAAAATAAATTTTGATCCAGGTTTTTTTATTTATATAGAAATTCCAGAAGCAAAAAACTCCGATCCACGAGGTAGTCTTCGAGAATTCAGTATCGACTCATCCCCAACTGAAAATTTTATATCTTTTACAACTATTATTCCCAAAAAATCATCCATTTTTAAAAAACATTTAATAAACAAAAAGGAAGGCGATTTTCTAAATTTGGAAAAACCAATGGGAGTATACAGTTGGCCTCAAAAAGGTCCACATTTATTCATTGCCGGTGGCATTGGAATTACTCCATTTAGATCACGTTTAAAATATAACTTCGACAAAAAAATAAAATCAGACATAACAGTTTTATATCTTTCAAAAAGTTTAGACCATTCAATCTACGTTAGCGAACTAGAATCTTGGCATTCAGCAAAACATATTAATTTAATAACCCACTATTCACAAAACAATGGAAGAATAGACAAAAATATAATCAAAAAATTGACAAACAAATCAACCACACATTGGATAACAGGTTCTCCAAGCTTTGTAGATGATTTCGAAAATTATCTTTATAATTTAAAAGTTTCCCAAGAAAGAATTAAAACAGAAAAGTTCACCGGTCTTAAATGATATAATTATTAAGTGCTTGCCCTTTTAGCTTAGTGGCAAAGCAGCGGTATCGTAAACCGTAGACGTCAGTTCGATTCTGACAAAGGGCTCACAAATATGCAAACAAGATACTCAAGACTAGCAAATATAGAAATAAACAAAAATTACAGAAAAAGTGTTTACTATTTTTTCGGAACACTTACTCTTGCATTATTCGTAGTCTTTTTCGGAATTCCACTTGCATCTAATGTCGCCTCAATTCTAGATAAAAGTAAATCCAATCAAATAACAAATACTGACAAATTCGCCCCACCTGTTCCAGAAATTAAAGCAATACCAACTCACACAAAAGATGGCTCAATTACCTTATCAGGAAACACTGAAGGTTCAGCAACAGTAAAAATAAATCTTAATGGTGAGGAAAAAGAAACAGATGCAGATGATAATGGTTTATTTTCAATTAACGTTAATCTAAAAGATGGAGAGAATGAAATATATTTTACATCAACTGATCAATCTGGAAATTCAAGTGAAAAAACAAAAATATTTAAAATTATTAAAGATTCAACACCTCCAGAAATAGAAATAACAACTCCAAAAGATGGCGATACATTCTTTGGCAAAAAAAGTAAAACAATCACTATCACTGGAAAAACTGAAAACAACGCCAGTTTAACAATAAACGACAGAAACGAAAAAGTTGATCAAGATGGTAATTTCAATGTTAACTTTACATTAAACGATGGTACAAACGATATTGTTATCAAAGTAAAAGATGAAGCAGGAAATGAAACTGAAACATCCCTCACTATTACATTTACCTCATAATTTAAATACTTTTTTCTTAGTAGAAACTGCAACAATAACCCCTATTAGCACAATAACCCAAGGATAAAATAAAGTATTTGTAAATAAAGAATGAACAAAAACAACTAAAAATAATGTTTTAGTTATTACACCCATTCTGGTAACATCAATATTTTTATAAATATTATTTAAATAATAAATATATACAAAAAAACCAATAATCCCAGTCGTTGCAATAATAAACAAGAAACTATTATCAAGACCGAAACATGAATTCCCAAGTATAAAAATATTGTCTCTCACAAAACACAAATTATTATAACCAACCCCAAAAACAGGATATTTTTTAATTATTTCAAAAGCTTCATTGTAATTTATCGCTTTTGCCAAAACAGAATTAATTCTTAAAAGGTTCACTCCTTCACCACCAGGTTTAGGCAATGCAAAAATCAAAAATACCGCAAAAAATACAATAGCTATCAAATATTTTTTCTTAACAAATCTAAAAGCTAGGTATAAAAATCCGACTAATAATGACAAATAACTACTTCTAGAAAATGTAGCTGCAATTCCAACTAAATAAAATAACACTAAGAAATTCCTTAATACCAATTTTTTTATATTTAAAGAAAAAAACAAATTAATTACTAAAATTATTCCGGTATATGCTGGATCAAAAAATGGAAGGGTCAACCGAAAATAATGCTCATCCCAACCTATCATTCTTAAATATCTCAAATCAGGTAAAAATGTATATTGAATTAACCCAATTAAACCAATTACAAATCCAGAAATATATATAATTTTTACCATTCTTTCTCTTAACAATTCATTTTTACCAATATAAAAAATCAAACTTTCAACAAACACTAGATAGATAAAAAATCTCAAGAAATACAAAAGTGACTCAATATGAAACCCTAAATATAAAAATGAAAATAAATAACTAAACAGAAAAACAAAAAAAACACTTTTAAGTCGAAATGTAAATTCTTTTTGATTTAAAATAAAGAAGAATGAAACAAGTAAAACGGATAAATCCAATAAATGAAGTCTTAAAAAACTAATTGATGTAAATATACTTAAAAGTTGCCCAAAAGTATAAACAATAAAAGTAAAGGAAACTAATGCTAAATATATTTTATTTTTCCTGTTTTGATAAACCATAATCTAGTCCAACTCAAAAATGAGTGTAATGACATCATACCAGCATATATTAATCCCTGTATTCCATTTTTATATCCACCCAAATAAAAAAACATATATAAGAACTTGAATAATGGAAAAAACAAAATTTTCAAATAAATATTATTAGTATTTTTCTTTTCTTGAGAATGAATTTTTGAATATTTATCTATATGATCAACAAACAATTCAACTGTTTTGTGTGGAAAATGTAAAAGATTACTTTCAATCTTGCCAACATTTCCATCAATCAACCATTTTTCGTGAACTTTACCAATCCATCTACCTGCATTTTTTCTACCCAACCTAATTAGATAAGTATTACCATTATCACCGTACTTATGAACTTCTTTTGATTTATTCTGCATATAAACCCCCTTCCAGGAATCAATTCTATGTAAAAAATAACCATCAAATAAATCATTTTTTATATTTTGACTAATTTCATTTTTAAGTGAATCTGTAACAAATTCATCAGAATCAATAAACAAAATCCATTCAAATTTAGCTTTCCCAAGTGCATAATTTCGGGCACGAGAGAAATCATTGTGTGTGTGATATTTATATAATTTAATTTTATTTTTATTTGCAACAGCAATTATATTGTCATCTGAATAATCATCAATTATTATAATTTCCTTACACCACAATAAAGAATTAATTGCCGATTGAACATATTCGCAACTATTAAAAGTCATAATAACTGCAGTAATTTTTTCTTTCATCATTTCTGTACTATTTTTAATATTGATTTTGTTAAAATTTTATTATGATTATCCCATGAAAAATAATGTAACTTTCGCTCTTCAATTTTTGATAATTTGAAATTTGAAAACGAAGGTAATACAAAATTATCAATTGAATCAGAAATTAACATTTCTTTTGATACTTTTCCAATATTTTCCAAATAGCCACCTTCATTTACAGCCATCACATTCGATCCAGAGGCCAAAGCTTCAAGTCCCACCATTCCAAAAGGTTCGCTACGTGATAAACAAAAAACACAAATCGATTTTTGATATATGTTTAACAACTTTTTATCAGATACTTTACTCCCTTTTCTAAATTTAATAACTTTAAAGTTATTACTAAGAAAACCATTATTAATTAATTTTTCTTTTATTTTTAAAAATCTATCCCAACCATTTATATAAATCTCATCCCCCAAAAACAAAAAATACTTTTTATTGACACTTTTCTCATTTTTAAAAAAATCAAAATCAACCCCTGGATAACAAACTATGGATTTTCTAGCATATTCTTTTTCAACTTTATTACCTATATATTTCGAATTTGTTAATATCAAGTCAGCTAACTTAGCATTTGATGAATCAATATTTTTTCTAATAAACCTAGTTAATTTCTCATATAATTTCTTAACTATATTCACCTTCTCCTTAAATTCAAGCTCAGGTTCATAACAAATTCGAAGTAATTCATGACAATAATAAATACATGGGGTCTTCAGATACTTAATAATATATGGCGCTTGAGTAAAACTATCAGGATGAACAATTACCACATCATATTTTTTTTGATCAATTTTGTATGCAATAAACCAAGAAAGAATTGGCAAGTAAACAAACACCAACAAATCATTTAATAATCTTGTCAAAAAAGAGATTCGATATTTAACTTGTGGGAAATTAAATAAAAAATAGTTATTTACAATTTTATTAATATTTAAAAAACTATCATCTGTACTTTTATAACAGTACAAATCAACAATATTTTTTTCATTTAATCCCTTTATTTCATTATACAAAACCCTCTGAGCACCTCCCGGGGGCAAGTTATGAAAAAATGCAATTCTCATTAATTTCTAATTCTCAAAATTGAATTGAAGTCACTTCCCCAAAATACATTAAGTGGATATTTTTTACTCATCGGATCAAGATAAACAAAAAAATTAAACAATCTATCCTTCCATGAAACAATTGGTTTTAAAAATGTTACATTTGTCGATTTAATCTCACCATAAAATCCATTTCTCTCAAATATATTTTTCAAAGAAAAATAGTCAGGCTCATTAACGTGCATAATTTTATGAGAATCAGTACGAAGTTGGCTCCATTTATAAATATTTCCATAATTATGATTATTCAAAAAATTAGACAAAGAAACCAAAACAGATGAAACTGGATATGTCCACAAACGATAGGTCAAATCAATAAATGTTTTACTAGGTGATGTATGTACAAACAAAAAACCATCTTTTTTTAATTTCTTTTTTATTAATTTCAAAACAATATCTTGCTCTTCAGGATACAAGTGTTCCAACACTTCAGTCATATATATCGCATCAAACTTAACTGGAATTTTATCGATTTCCTTTGCATCCATCTGCAAAAATTTAACTTTTCCCAATATTTGTTTCCTTCGCGCCTTATATGCCTCATTCGCCAATTTTATTGCATCTTTAGAATAATCAATTCCATATCCATTTGCCCCCAACTCACTTGCCCACAATACTATTTCACCTCTACCACAACCAATATCTAATATATTTTGGCCACTTTTAGGCCATGGCACCTCCTTTGTTATCACATCAAGTCTTGGCTCCAATTTCTCACCATAATTATTTTTAAATTCATCAAAACCAGTACAATCATTTAGATAATAATCTTTTGTATAATATTTTGGATCAACTCTTCTAGTTTTCTTCATTTAAAAACTTTGTATAAAAAATAAATTACAAATGGTACAGCCACAACTGATCCGGAAATTGCAGAGTATGCAGCTCCCATTACACCAAAATTTCTTATAAAATAAAAAAGAGGCAAAAACAGTCCTAAAATACTCACAAGTGTCACTACAGTTATATATTCTTGTTTTCCAACTGCCAAAAACAAAGCAGACGATGATCCAGATATACTCCTCACAACTCCAAAAACTGATAAAACTTTTAAAACAGGAATTGCAGGAATCCAATTTTCACCTAACAGTAAAACTGTAATTTCTCTAGCATAAAAATATAAAATTAAACCAAAAGGAATAATTACAATTGAAATAAGAATTGTCGACATTAAATAAGCCCGAAACAATCTCTTTTTATCATCAGCAAATTTGCTCATTACAGGAAATGTAACTTTAGAAACTACATCAGCAATTTCTGTAATTGGAAAAGAAGAAACAGTATAAGCCATCTGATATATTCCCAATGATGTCGTATCAATTAATTTACCAACAGCAATATCATCAGCTCTTTGATACAAATAGTTAAAAATTCCAGCTAAAGTTAGCCATTTACCTCGATGTATAACTTTAAAAAATCTCTTCTTCTCAATAATAAACCGTGGTGTAGGTTTTATTAAAAATGACAAAAAAAGTTCAACAAACGCACTAACTATCATTCCATAAACAAAACTAATCGGAGATCTGGTTATTAGAGCTGCCGTAATTGAAACCGATATATCAAAAAATAAAATAATATTTCGATAAGAAAACTCTTTAAAAAACAGAAGATCTTTTTGAAATTTTACAGATGACGGATTAATAAAACCACGAACAATAGGCACTATTGCCATTAAATATAACAAATTAATACTATTTGGAGAATTGAAAAAACTAGAAACAAATGGAGTCGCCAAAAACAAAACTAGGCCAATGATAAGACCTCGAATAATTGAAACTACCCAGGCACTATTCAAATAGTCATCTGATTTTTTCTTTTCTTGAATCAAGAATACATTAATTCCAGTTTCAGTTAAAATTTCAAAAAATGATAATACTAATGTAGCAATTCCAAAAACTCCAAAATCGACAGGTGTTAAAATCCTAGCTAAAATTAATCTTCTAACAAACGACAAACTTCTCGTGCTTCCACGAAGTGCCATCATCCAACCCACACCTTTTACTGCTTCATTACGATATCCCATGCTTTATCAATTATACCTCTAAAAAAGCCAATCATTACTGCAAAATCACTTAAAATCTGGATAAGTGGTGTAAAAATCAAACTTTTACCCAAATCTTCGTCTTTATTTTTATATATTGCATAAAAAATATACAAGAATAATAAAATAATAAACAAATAAAAATCAAAATATAATAAAAATATTAATAAAAAATATCTAATATATATAGTTAATATCTTCAAAAAATGAGTATTAAATCTTTGTGTTTTATTCCACAAAATAGTCATATAACCATCACCCTTTGCATACCTATAAAATTTTTTAAACATTGAAAATAAATTATTTGGAACTTCCCAATAAACAATTGCTTTTGGATTTCGAACTATTTTTGCATTTATTTCTACTAATCCGTAATTAAATAAGGTATCCTCTCCAGCATCTGGTAAATTCTCATTAAAACCACCAATTTTTTTCCAAATATTTTTCCGAAATGCAATCGATCTACATGATGGCAAAAAAATATCTTTATTATATTTTCTTTGAGTTACACCTAAAAAAGGAATTGCTGCTTTTGAAATTAAATTTCTACTTGTCATTTGGTAAAACCCAGCAACACAATCAGTTTCCATATTATTAAACGGTTTAAGTATTTCCCCAAGCCAATTTTTATGAAGTATTACTCCAGCATCAGTCATTACTATAATAGTATGTTTTGCTTTTTTAATTCCAAAATTCCGTCCACTAGCAATATTCCCAATCTTTTTATATATTCTTATTTTTTTGTATTTACTAGAAAACTTTAATAAAATTTTGTAAGTATTATCCCTTGATCCCCCATCAACAATAACAATCTCGCCACGAGGTGTGATTTGCTTAACCAAATCCTCAACCAATCTGGAAATACTTTTCTCTTCATTAAATACTGTAATTACAATTGAGTAGTTCATCTAATTAAAATTAGAACCAAAACAATAGAAAACAACAAAATTAATAAAATAATCTTTTTTGAAACATTCAATACTAACTCAACCAAAATTGAATTCATTAAACCATAGTGCTTTCTAAAATAATATCTTCTACTATTCTCAAAAATTGTCTTAATTTTTTTTATTTTTGGAGTTGTTGCTTTCCAAATATGAATTATTTTAATTTTTGGATAAATTACTATTTCATAGCCTAAGTCTTTTACTCTTTTACACAAATCCACTTCCTCAAAATATAAAAAGAATTTTTCATCAAAACCATTTAATTTTAAAAACAATTGTCTTGAAATCAAAAATACTGATCCTGCTACTAAATCAACACTCACCGGTGTATCAAATTCAGAATTCGTATTCCAATAGTTAGTAACAATACTTCTAAAAAACACAAGTTTACTTAAAAATGATAGTACAATAATTGATCTAATTGGATTTAATTCTTTAATCCCGATTTGCATATACTTAACTCTATGTCTATTAAGCAACATTGGAGCAACAATTCCAATCGATGTATCGTTGTTAAGATAATATAACAATTGTCTAATAACATTACTAATTAAAATACAGTCTGGATTTAAAATAAAAATATATCTACCAACTGAATAAGAAAAACCAATATTAACTCCTTTTCCATAACCATAATTTTCATAATTATTTACAATTCTCAAGCTCTTAATCTTTAAATCTCCAATAGACAAAGGGTCTTCAGCATTATTAACAACAACAACTTCATAATCAATTCTAGAAGTATATTTTTCAATTGATCTTAAACATTCAAACAAAATATTAATATTTTTGTAATGAACAATAATGATTGAAACTAGTGGTTTTTTATTCATAAATATCTACAAGCACATTGACAAATTTTTTAAAAAGAATAATAATTTTCTAAATGAAAAGGATATATGCTTTTGCATTAATTTTTACTTTTCTACTTCTGACCTTAATAATTCCACTAAAAAGTACTTACGCTGATACTATCACTTTTTCTGACAATTTTGACGACAACAATGCAGATGGATGGGAAGTTTTCTCTAACAATTGTTTATTTAACGGGCAACCGGCAATTTGGAGAGTTGAATCGGGCTCATATGGCACACAAGTAAACAGTGGTTTTTGTACTACTTTTTCGGGTCCATCTAATCTTTCAATTCCGACTGGTCAACCATACACACTCGAAACTGATATTAAAATGCCAATTTCAATAAATATGGACAGGAACATTATTTTTAAATTTAAAGACACATCAAATTGGTATGGATTACACTTTATAGGAAATAATGTTTATTTTGAAAAAGTTGCGAATGGCTCAGAATATATTCTACCCAATCGAGTTTTTAGTTATAACTTCCAAACAAACATAAATTACAAAATCAAAATAGAAGTACTTTCAAATTCATACAATATATTCATAAATAACATTTTACAAAAAAACGTAGTAGAAGACGGGTCACCAACATTTGAAAACAGTCGTTTTGCACTTGGTGACGGCGCCGGAGCAATATCTAGTTCTGAAGTTTGGTTCGACAACGTTAACTTAACATTAATAGGAGTTACCCCAACTTCCACCCCACTTCCGACCTCCACACCATTACCAACTCCTAGCCCATCACCTTCTCCAATACCCACATCAACTCCGTACACATTAAATGTTCCAGATTTCAAACAAAATGACCCAATTTGGGGAAACAAATCATATGATCACATTGCACCCACAACAATTGGGCAAGTAGGATGCACTTTATCAACTGCTGCAATGATAATGAGATATCACAATCACGATGTAAATCCAGATTCTCTAAATCAAATGCTAATTGATTTCAAAGATGCAAAAAGTAAATTGGTAGGTTTCACAAAAGAAGGATATGTGGTATGGCCCGCTATATCAGCTCTCACAAAATCAACACTAGCTGTTAATCCAAATTTACCTAAAAAACATCTAGAATGGGTCAGGGTTAATAATCCAAGCATTCAAGCCATCAAAAATCAATTAGATTTAAACCAACCAATGAGCATAAGAGTTCCTGGGCATTCAGTTGTAGGTAAAGGATACTCTGAAAATAACATATTAATTAACGATCCATGGTCCAGTCCATTAACAAATTTAACTGATCTTCAAAATTCACGAGGACTTATGCAAAAAATAGAAACATTTAAAGAAACTGATTCTGATCTTTCATATATCTTTCTCAAGACAGATGTTAACAATGACCTAAAAGTTTTTGATCAAAATAATAATGAAATAGACGGGTTTACTTATATTGAAGAGCCAAATTTGGCAGACAATGGCATTCAACCAAACATCAATATTCCCTCAGTAAAAATATTTGCTTACCCTCAACCACAAAATGGAGAATATAAAATAAAAATTAATAGCAATAATTCAATTTACAACATTGATTCATATCTTTTTGAAAAAGACGGCACACCAACTGTTTATAATCTAGCAGGATTTTCATCAAATGATGAAAATGACATTATTGACATAAATATAAACAACACAAATTCACTTGATGAACAAATTACATTAGACTCAATACTCGCTGATCTAAAATTAGCCTACGACCAAGGATTAATTAAAAACAAAACTATATATCTTACATTAAAAGCTGAACTAAACGCTGCAAAATATTTACAGTTAAACAATAAAACTATTTTATACAAATCAGCTCTAAAATTAATTCTTACAGAAATCAAAAAATGGACACCAAAATACCTAAATTCAAATGCTTCAGTAATATTCCAGGATTCACTAAAGAAGTTAATTAATAACTAAAGTTATACTCTACTTGAAGATCCAGGAGAAAGAATCTCTTTAATCATAGTTTTTATAAATCCAAACAATAATTTAAAAAGATACTCAATTCCATGAATAATTAACCTTCCAGCTTTTACGATCTGAAGTTCAGTTTTAACAGACATACTTTTACTATCTGTCATTTGAGAATATTGTGGTTTACCAGCGTCCATTGTAACTACATTATACTATACTTTTGTGGACTCGAGAGGGCTCGAACCTCTGACCTCACGAATGTGAATCGTGCGCTCTAACCAACTGAGCTACGAGTCCAATATGCAATTTTACCATGCCTGAAAATAATAGTTTTAACTTAAGGGGTTTCACCCATACTAAAAACCAAGTATAATAATTTTTAATGTTTCAAAATAAACTAGGCTCATTTATCGTGGATACTCTTCAAGTAATTGTATTTGCTGTATCAATATTTTTATTTATCTATCTTCTAGTCATGCAACCACACAAAATCAAAGGATCTTCCATGGAACCAGACTTTCACAATGGTGAATTTTTACTAACAGACAAGTTAACTTATCGGTTCTCAGAACCAAAAAGAGGAGATGTTGTAATATTTAAAGCTCCACCAGATGACAGAGATGAATTTATAAAAAGAATAATTGCAATCCCAGGAGACACAGTTCTAGTTCAAAACGGAAAAGTATCAGTTAATGGCAAATTAATTGATGAACCATATTTAAGCGATAACACATTCACATCAGGCGGATCAATTGCAGTTGAGGGAACCCAACTCACAATTCCACAAGGAAAATATTTCATGATGGGTGACAATAGACCTCACTCTTTTGATTCAAGAAATTTCGGCCCAATAGGTAAAGAAAAAATTACAGGTAGAGCTTGGATAATTTACTGGCCACCACAAAATTTTGGAGTAATTAAAGCTTTCAGTTCAATCTAAGCAAGTGATTTACATCGCAGATGAAGTCAGGCCAATGACTTACATCACAAATGAAGTCACGCCAGTGACTTATAAATTTTTTGAAGTCTTTCCTCAGTCTCTTCTAAACTTCCTTTAAACTCAAAAGTAACCTTTGTTGATCTTCTTGTTCTAATTAAATTAACTTGTGTAGTTTTATCATCCTCAGCTTTTTGCAATGCTTTGGTTAATTCTACCTTCATTTTATCCAATTCCTCATTAACTACTCTCATATCACTTACACGAGCAGATGGCTTTGGGCCTTGATCAGATTGAGCCTTCATTCGTCTTGCCAATTCCTCAGCCATACGAACAGATCCAGATTTTTTCAAAATTATTTTGTAAGCATCAACCATCAATTGAAGATCATCAATTGCAGCCAAAGCACGAGCGTGTCCTTCAGTGATAAGCCCAGACAAAAGTCCATCTTTCAATGCATCAGGAAGTGACAAAAGTCTCATAGAATTTGATACATATGCTACAGATTTTCCAATTCGCACAGCTATCTCACTTGTAGTTAATCCAAACTCATTCATTAATCTCTCAAATCCTTTTGCTCTATCTAAAGCGTTCAAATCAACTCTTTGCACATTCTCAACCAAAGCCATTTCAAGCATTCCTTTAGGGGAAGTTTCTCGAACAACAACTGGCACATGAGTCAATCCTGCAAGCTTTGATGCTCTCCATCTTCGCTCTCCTGCAATTATCTGAAATCCTGCTGGAGTTTTTGCTGCAACCAAAGGCTCCAAAATTCCATGTTCTTTAAGTGAATCAACTAAATCAACTAAACTTTCTGGGGTAATAACTCCACGAGGTTGAAGTGGGTTAGGTTGCAATTCTTCAATTGCTAAATAAATAATTTCCTCGGCCATAAACTTGTAACTAATCTTTTATGCTACTACTGACAAAACTTTCCTGCCCAATCTATTTGCAAAATGGACAATTCCAGGTTTAACTGCATATAAAGTGTGATCTCGTCCAACTCGTACATTTTTTCCAGCTTTAATCAAAGTCCCTCTTTGTCTAATTAATACAAAAGACTCAGAAACTCTCTGTCCTGATGCAACTTTAACCCCAAGTCGCTTTCCTTCTGGGCTTACATGTTGTTTTGTTTTACCTGCTGCTTTATGTGTTGACATAGTATTATATTTTTAGTCTAAAATAAGTTTTCACAATTGTCAATGAATTACTTCTATGCGATTTGATATTATCTGATCTATTTATGCAATTGAAGTAACAGTGAGTCTTGTGTACTTAGCTCTAAATCCTTTATGTTTTCTAAACCTAGATTTAGCCTTAAAAGTTCGAATATGAATTTTTTCACCTTTCTCTTCATTTTTTATCTCAAAACTAACTTCATGTTTATCTAAAGTTGGTTTTCCAATTTCAATAGTCTCTCCATCCACCAATAAAAGTGGCTTAACTTTAATCGTTTTTCCATCAGTTGAGATCAAATCAACCAATAAATCTTGGCCTTCTTCAACTTTGTACTGATGTCCTTGTAATTTAACAACTGCGTATTTCATGCCTAACATTATACATCTTTTAGCTCATAATTCCAAGCAGTATTCCCAAACTAATCATCGTGGCTAAAAGTGAAGATCCACCTATCGAAATTAAAGGCAAAGTGAGGCCAGTAATTGGCAAAAACCCCAAATTCATACCAACATGAACAAAAGTCTGAAATATCAAAGAAAATATAATTCCCGATACAAAAACTCTCTCCTCACTCTTTATTCTAGTATCAAAAATCTTAATAATAATTAGATACAAAAGAAAAAGTAAAACCAAAACAATTATTGCTCCAAAAAAACCAAGTTCTTCAGAAATGGATGCATATGCAAAATCAGTATGCCTTTCTGGCAAAAATGCCAGTTGTGTCTGCACTCCACGGCCCAAACCTCTCCCCCAAAACCCTCCAGATCCAACAGAAATTACTGACTGAACACTATTGTAATGTGCACTTTCATTTCCACTATTAAATAATGATTGTATTCTATCTTTTTGATAAGGATGTAAAAAGAAAAATAAAAATGGAGCCATAACAATAAATAAAACCGATGAAATTAAAATATATTTTTTATTAACTGGAGATGAAATAAGCATTCCAATAAATCCACTCGCTGTCACAACTGCAACTCCTAATGAAGGCTGTGCAACTATCAATAGAAAAGCTATTCCAAACAAAAAAATTGATCCAATATATTTTTTCAAATTCATTTTGTTTTTCATATAAACTGCAAAAAAAACAAATAAAAATGGACGTATTAATTCACTTGGCTGAAATGCAAGATTTCCAATTGGAATCCATCTGATAACTCCACGTGATGCCTGTCCAATAATCAAAGTAATCAATAAAAGTACAATTGAAACAACATAAAAATGTTTCCAAAAAATAGTAAGAATCGAAAAATCAATTCTAGAAAACAAAAAATAAAAAAACAGAGAAATTAGTATATAAATTAAATATGAGGGAAAAACAAATGGTGCAATCGATCTCATTACAACCAAAGAAAAAACAATTGTAATAATTATTAAGGCAGTAAAAACATATCTTCTCATTAAAAATTATAGAAGCTCTACTTCAAACGAACCGTCTTTTAATTCTTTGGTATATGTCTTTTTCTTGATCCATTCAATTAATTCTTGGTTTTTTGGGTACCAATCATTAGTTACTATTATTTCCTGATCAAGTCTTGCATTAAGTTCTTTTCTTTTTTGTTGAATTGACCGAATTAACTCACGAACTTTTGCCTCCTCCTCAAGCTCAGGAGTAATTTTAGTATCTAATATTAAATTAAGATCACCTTTACCAGTTTTAAATTCAATCACTTTTATGTTTACCTCATCTAAAATTAAACTATTATATTTTTCCAAATCATAAACAGCATTTTCTATAATCAATTTCTGAAGTGGCTGTTTAATTGCTATATTTGCATCTTTTCGCAAAAAATGAGCTTTCTCTACAATCATTCGCACTTCAATCATTTGTTCTAATTTTTCCCTTTGATCATTAGCCATATCAACAACTTCTGGCCAATCAGCCAAATGCACTGATTCTTGCTTAGTTAAATTCTTATAAATTTCATCAGAAACAAATGGAGCAAATGGAGCAATTAATTTACACACTGTCACTAATACTTTATATGTGGATGCAAAAAAATCATCATCTGTTCTTCCCCTGGATCTTCGAATATACCACTGTGAAAAATCATTTGTAACGAAAGTTTCGATCTCATGAGTTGCATTATATAAATCATATCTATCAAGTGATTCTGTTGTTTTATTAACTAACTCCTGCAATTTATTAATGATCCACTCATCTAAAGAATTATTACTTAAATTTTCTTTTTTATCAGGAGTCCAATTATTTAAATTTGAATAAGTAACAAAATAATTATAAGTATTCCATAAGATCAATAAAAATCTCTTTGTAACATCTTTAACCAAATTTTCAGAAAAACGAAAACTGGGTCCAGGTGCAATTACACTATACATATACCATCTAGTTGCATCTGCTCCAACACTATTCATAATCTGCCAAGGATCAATAACATTACCCTTAGACTTACTCATTTTATTTCCTTTTTCATCAAGTAAATGTCCCAAACAAATAACATTTTTATAGGATGGCCCTTTATCAAGCAAAGCTGAAACTGCTAATAATGTATAAAACCAACCTCTAGTTTGATCAATCGCCTCACTAATATAATCTGCTGGAAAATTTTTTGATAATTCCTCTTTATTTTCAAATGGATAATGTAATTGCGCGTAAGGCATCGCACCTGAATCAAACCAACAATCAAGAACAAAATTAACCCTATGCATATGAGAACTACATTTTTTACATTTAAACTTAATCTCATCAATAAATGGTCTGTGTAAATCCAATTTTGATAAATCTTTTTGAGCCAATTCTGATAATTCTTTTACGCTTCCCACCAAAACTGTATCTCCACACTCTTCACATCTCCAAATAGGTAGTGGAGTTCCCCAATATCGACTACGAGACAACGCCCAATCTCGATTATTTTTAAGCCATTCTCCCATTCGTCCTTCTTTAATATGTTCGGGAATCCAATTAACTGAGTTATTATTTTTTATCAAATCATCTTTTACTTCAGTTGTTCTTAAATACCATGAAACCATCGCATAATACAAAAGTGGAGTTGAGCATCTCCAACAAAATGGATATGTATGTTTAATTGTTTCAGCTTTAAATAAATTTCCATTTTTATCTAATGTCTCAATTATTTCCTTTTCAAGAGTACGATTTTTTACAAATTTTCCAGCCCAAGGTGTCACTTCAGCAACAAATTCACCTTTTTCATTAACACTATGTTTCATTGGTAAATCATGCTTTTTTCCTAGCTTAAAATCATCCTCTCCATACATAACTGCGGTGTGAACTATTCCAGTTCCCTCATCCATTGAGACAAAATCAGCAGAAATTACAAAATGGGACTTTTGATCATATGACATAAAATTAAACAGGGGATGATATTCAATATTAATTAAATCTGCTCCTTTAAATTTTTCAACAATCTCACCATTAATTTCTAATTCTTTTGCTCGTTTTTCAGATAAAATCAATTTTCCATTTTCAGTTAAAATTTTTACGTATTTTTCACTCTCTGAAATGGCTAATGCAACATTTCCAGGTAAAGTCCAAGGAGTAGTTGTCCAAGCTAAAAAGTATGTTCCAGGTTCATTTTTGAGTTCAAATTTAACAAATACAGAAGGATCTTCCACATCATCTTTATAACCCAATGCTAATTCATGAGAAGACAAAGAAGTTCCACATCGAGGACAATATGGTACAACTTTATAGTCTTCATATAATCTTCCTTTATCCCAAATCTGCTTTAATATCCACCATTCAGATTCTATATAATCGTTATCCATAGTCTCATATGGATTTTCCAAATCCACCCAATATCCAATTCTTCTGGTCAATTTTGTCCATTCATCAACATATTCATAAACACTCTTTCGACATAATGCATTAAATTCCTCTATTCCATACTCCTCAATCTGTGGCTTTCCGGAAATGCCTAATTGTTTTTCAACTTGAAGTTCAACTGGTAACCCATGACAATCCCAACCAGCCTTACGAGGTACACTATAGCCCTGCATTGTTTTATATCTTGGAATAATATCTTTAAACGATCTTGCCTCAACATGATGAATTCCAGGTTTACCATTTGCTGTTGGAGGGCCTTCATAAAAATTAAAATGCTTTTTACTATTTTTATTCTTGTCTAGGGATTTCTCAAAAATTTTATTCTCATTCCAATATTTCAAAACTTCTTCTTCCATTTGAGGAAAATTAACTCTTGGATCAACTGGATCAAAATGTGGTTTCTTGGATTGCATATTGCTATTGTACCTCAGAAGAGAAAAAGACAAAAGTTTAACAAAATAAAACCCTCGGGATTTTGATCAAAATCAATAATCCAAAGGGTTTAAACTAAATTATGGTTTCAAATAGTCAGCCGAGATGGCAAGTATCGGTCTATATTTCTTGATAAAATCCAACCAATCGTTAGTAGGATCTTTGTTGATAACAACAATTCCAACTCGGTAACTGCCATCTGCTTGTGGTATTCGCTCAATACCTAACAAATATACTACTTGTTTCATTCTTGAAACGCGTTTGTTAATTTCAGTAAACCATCTATTACTAGGTTCCTTATAATTAATATAATCGCGCTCACCAAATGTTTCAACAAAACGATATTTATTATTTAGATAGTTACGAAGGAACACCTTTACACCAACGTAGCCAATTTTACGTTGTCCACGCAAGACATCACGAAGTATGATGATAAACTCCATTTTCGACTGCCTTTCTTTTCGATGAGAGTGCGAATTAAATTGAAGAATTATATCACTATAGGATCAAAAAGACAACTTAATGTACCTTTCGGAGAAATGCGGGGATCTCAAATTCCTCACCAAATTCATCATCTTTATCTTTTTTCTGTTGAGGTGACTGTTGTGGCTTTAAATTCTGTTCTTCTCTCTCATCACGTCTTGACTCAACAGGATAAAGCGTTTCTTCCTTTTTCCTTTTTGGAGACTCACCTACCAAACCTGCAATCGGATTATTTTGTGGTTGATGTTGAGTAACTACTACTGGTGCACTTTGTTGCCTTAAGTCAGCAATTCTCATAACAGTATCATCAAATCCAGTAGCTATTGCAGTAATTCTTACCTGATCTGACAAATCATCCTTAACAACAGCTCCAAAAATTATATTAGCTTCAGGATCCGCAGCAGCTGAAATAATTCTTGCAGCCTCATCTACTTCATACATTGTCATATCAGGTCCACCAGCAATATTAAACAATACCCCCCGTGCTCCCTCCATTGATAATTC
Source organism: uncultured Gammaproteobacteria bacterium (assembly GCA_964524515.1). Lineage (GTDB taxonomy): Bacteria > Patescibacteriota > Microgenomatia > UBA8517 > UBA8517 > CAZGEA01. The sequence goes on from CAZGEA010000001.1 coordinate 244,322, forward strand.
CAAAAGTGGTGATGCAATTGCAGCACGAGCAGCCATTTGAGCTCTGTTTTCACCAACACCCTGACCAATACCCAAAAGCGCAGTTCCAGCATTACTCATAATAGTTTTTACGTCAGCAAAATCAACGTTAATAAGTCCTGGAGTAGTAATAATATCTGCAATTCCAGATACAGCCTGGCCCAATACACCATCTGCAACTTTAAATGCCTCAAGAAGAGTCATCTTGCGATCAACCACATCAAGTAATCTTTGGTTTGGAATAACAATTAATGTATCCACTTCTTTTCTCAATTTCTCAATTCCTGCTTCAGCCACTGTCATGCGTCTTGTTCCCTCGAAAGCAAAAGGTTTAGTCACAACTGCAACAGTCAATGCTCCAGCTTCTTTTGCAATTCTAGCAATAACAGGTGCCGCACCAGTTCCAGTTCCGCCTCCCATTCCAGCTGTAATAAACACCATATCAACATCAATTAATATATCTTTAATCTTTTCTTGTGATTCTTCAGCAGCTTGTGCACCAATTTCAGGATTTCCACCAACTCCCAATCCTTTTGTTAATTTTTCACCAATCTGAAGTTTAGTTGTTGTATTACTATTTAATAAAACTTGTGCATCAGTGTTAACTGTTACAAAATCAACACCTAATACCAATCCACTATCAACCATTGAAGACACAGCATTTCCACCACCACCACCGGCCCCTATTACTTTTATTTTTGCGATTCTTGCTGAATCTGGTTTAACTAATGCCATTTTTTATTTTTTAATTGATTTACTATAACGACCTTATTAATTATTTAAACGGATCTTATCTTGTTAATTGTTTAAACGGGATCATATCCTGTTATTTGTTTATACTATATAAAAATATTTATACAAGTAGGCAGTACTCAAAATTACGGCAGAAGGTTTCGCAGTGTATCCACTATCTTATCAAAAAAACTGCCAGATGGAAGCTTCACTTTTTTACTAATACTATTTAAATTCTGTTTACTTTGCTGATTAGTTGGTGATTCATATTTAGCCCCATATAAAATAAGTCCTACTGCTGTTGAATATTCAGGATTTAAAATATCATCAACCAAACCAGAAACTCCTTGTGGTATTCCCAATCGAACAGGTAAATATAATGTTTTCTTAGCACACTCAATGGCCCCTGCAGTTAATGCTCCCCCACCTGTCACAACAGCTCCAGATGGAACCCTATTCAAAAGCCCAGCCTTTTCCAAATCAAGTCGTACAATTGAAAATATTTCATTTAGTCGTGGCTTTATTATTCCTTCAGTTACTGTTCGAACTGATAATTTCTTTTCTTCAATTCCATCCTCATCAGAAATAGAAAGTGATTCAATTTTATTAATATCTCGTTCTTTCTTTAATAAATCAGTTAAATTCAATTTTATTTTTTCTGCTTGTTCCAAAGAAACACGAAGTCCTATTGCCAAATCATTTGTTACATTGCGCGCGCCAACAGGAATTGCACTTGAATATGCCAATGCTCCATCAACATACGCCGCAACTGAAGTAATACCTGCACCAATATCAATCAATACACATCCCAATTCCTTTTCAGTTTCAGTTAATGTGGAAAATGAAGCAGCAACTCCCGAAAAAACAATTTCTCGAGGAACAACACCAACTTCAGAAACAGTTTTACGCAAATTCTTAAGAGCTGCAGTCGAAGCAGTGACCAAATGAGTGTCAACTTCAAGCCTTACTCCACTCATTCCCACTGGATCACGTACATCAGCCTCACCATCAACAATAAATTGTCTAGGAATAACATGAATGATCTCGCGCGATGCAGGTAATGAAATTGCCTTTGCTGCATCAATTACGCGATTAACATCAGAATCACGAACCTCACCACTTGGATCTGAAATTGCAACCACTCCAGTTGAATTCTGAGATGAAATATGCGCTCCACCTAATGAAATATACGCATCAGTTAAATTGTATCCCGCCATTCGCTCAGCAGCTTCAACTGAAGCTGTAACAACTTCGGTAGTATCTTCAATATCAACAATCTGTCCTTTTTTAACTCCTTTCGATGGAGTTGTAGAAACACCTATAATATTAACGCTACTTTCAAATGTAACCTCATCTGTAACAAGTTGTGCAAGTAAGGTAGTAACCTTAGAAGATCCTATATCTATTCCTGCAATTATTGTATGTTTTTTCATCTTTTAATCATCTTAACACGGGTTGAGCCCAGCGTAAATCTATTTCTTTAATTTTAGACAATTCCGGCTCACCTTTTATTTTTGTCAAAATCAATCTCACTTCACCAACATAATATTCCAAATCATCCCCAAATGGAAAAATAATTTTAACATTATTTTTTGTAACTAACTGCATGAAATCGCGATAAATTTCATAATCTCCTTCAATAAATGATTGGTCCATTAATTTTTTAAGCAAAACTAAATTCAAATATTTCTTATCCAATTTATATCCTATTTCAAAATTTAAATCACCATTTATCTTCAAACAATTATTTTGGCTTATTTCAGTCTTCCAAAGAATTAACCCAACATCATCTATACCAAAATATTTATTATTTACTTTATAACATCCAATTTCCTTTTTTGCTGTTATAAATACAGCCAATTTATTTGGAGGAATAAATTGAAAATAATACCCGTTAGAAAAATAAATACTAGAAAATATTCTATTTAATTTTGGTTTTACTTCAAAAAAAGAGCTTTTTTCAATTTTTTTAAGTTCACTCTCTAAAAAACTGGGGCAGAGTTCATTATTTAGTCTACATTCAACTTGGGAAATTATTAATTTACCAGATACAAATTGATATAATGATTTTAAAAAAAATACAATAAGAAAAATTAAAACTAAATAAAACAATACTTTCCAAATTTTAAATTTTCTCTCCCTTTTAACTTTTCTCATTAGGGAATTTATTTAGCAATATATTCAAAAATTAAATCCACTATTTTTTGACTTGCGTTCTTGTCAAATTCAAATTCATTTTTATAATTTTTAACAATACTATTCCAATTTTCATTTACAAAAATTATTTTATTTAATAAATTTTCAGGAGTTAAATCATCCTCTTTTAAAACCTGAGCCAAACCACTTTTCTCAAGAGATTTTGCATTTTTTGTCTGTTCATCATACCTTGTCCATGGTATTGGAATCAAAATAGACGGTATACCCAAATATCCAATTTCACACACTGTGTTTGCTCCGCTTCTACCAATTACGATATCTATTTTTTCATATATTTCACCTAAATCATCAGGATCAATCGTTTCATATACTTCATAATTTTGTAAATTTTTAGAATAGTTATCAAATTCATTAAAATCAAAAACACCAGTTTGGTGAATTATTTTATAATTAAGTTTTATTAATTTATCAATTATTGGCTTGATTGCAATATTAATTTTATGAGCACCTCTCGATCCTCCTGTTATATAAGCAACAGGTTTTATGTGTTTTTTTACTTTTTTAGATAATTCTAAAATTTTTGGAAGAATTGGATTACCAACTAATACAACTTTATCTTCCTTAAAATAAAGCTTACTATCCTCTCTAGCAATTGTTATTTTATCTGCAAAAAAAGATGATAATTTATTAGCTAAACCTACCGCAACAGTTTGCTCATGCAAAATACATGGAATTTGCAATATCCATGATGCAAAAACAACAGGTAACCCAACATATCCACCGAAAGATAATACAACATCAGGTTTAATTTTTATTAACAAATAAAGCGCGTGAATAAATCCAAAAGGAATTCTCAAAAAAGAAAAAAATGCTGCTATAGAAAGTCTCCTTGAAAGTTTTCCAGAATACAAACTATGCATTAACACATTTTTTCTAGGGAAAATAATTTGCTCAAGTGTTTTTATTTTTTTTCCTTCAATTGAAGTTTTAGCTCCGATAAAATGTATTTCAATATCTTTATGTTCTTTTTGAATTTCGTCAATAACACAATATGCTGTTGTTGCAGCATGGCCACCAGTTAATAATATTTTACTTTTTTTAATTTTCTCTTGCATTTCTTGAAATTCCTAAGATTATACCAAGTGCCAAAAATAAACTCATTAAACTTGTTTTTCCATATGACAAAAATGGAAGAGGAACACCAGTTAATGGAACCAAAGCAATCATTGAACCAATATTTAAAATAACTTGTGAACCAATCCACACTGCTATTGCACTACTAACAACCTTTGAAAAAACGTCATTACTTCGTTTAGAAATTCGAAACATTCTATATACAAAATATGCATAGATTAACAAAATTGAAACAGAACCTACAAATCCAATTTCTTCAGATATTATTGGAAAAATTGAATCAGTTGAAGCCTCAGGTAAAAATAAAAATTTCTGCTTAGATTGACCAAAACCTACACCAAAAACTCCACCTTGTGATACTGCAAAAAGTGCTTGCTGTAAATGATAAGAAGAATTAAGTGGATGTTGCATAACATTTAAAAAATCAACAATTCGCTGTCTCCTGTATGAAGAAAACATTGCAACCATCATAACAATTAAAACTACTCCAAATAAATATTTCATTAACACTTTAATTTCGATTCCAGACATAAATATAATAGATATTCCAATAGATCCAATTAAAAGTGCAGTTCCCAAATCAGGCTGTGCCATAATTAAAAAACAAACCAAACCAAGTGGTACAAAAAAACCGATAACAGATCTTTTCAAATGCGCCAAATTGGCAAGATACAAAATTATAGAAATTTTAACTAATTCAGAAGGTTGAAAGCTCAATGGCCCTAAACTAAGCCATCTTCTGGCTCCCAAAAGTTTATTTCCAAAACCAGGTATAAGAACTAAAAACAGTAAAAATAAACTAAATGAAAATATATAAAATGAATTCTTTCTCCAAAAATCTGTTTTTAATTTTGATATAAAAATCATAAAACAAAAACCAATAAATGACCAAAGCAAATGAAATTTGGTATAAAACAATGGATCATTAAAATGGGTTGTCGCAGATGGAGTGGAGACGTCAGCTACAAAAATTACCCCCATTACAGTAAGCAAAAAAATCAACAAAAAAAGCACTTTATCAACTGGATTTCTCTTTTCGTTATTTATCTGTTTCCTGTGTCTCACATTAATTATTTAAATAAGTGCCAACCACAAACCAAAAATTGCAAGTACGATTCCAGCAATCCAAGCTCTCATTACAATTTTAGGTTCCTCCCAACCAATTGCTAAAAAAGTATGATGAATTGGTGCAAGTGGAAATATTTTTCGTTTAAAAAATTTAATTCCAATTATTTGAATTGCAGATGATGCAGCTTCAATTACAAATATTCCACCTACGACAAAAAGTGTCGGAACATTACCAACCAATAAACCAACAACAGCAATAGTAGATCCAAAAGCAAGTGATCCAGTGTCACCCAAAAATATTCTAGCTGGCCAAATATTAAAATATAAAAATGACAAAAGACTGCCAATCCATAATGCGACAAACAAAAACACAGGTGTATCCAAATTAGTTGCAGCAATAACAATATAAGCAATCAAATAAATAACTAATAATCCTGAAGCCAAACCATCCAATCCATCAGTAAAATTAAAAGCATTTGCAAAAAATACAATTACAAAAGCTGCAAATGGAATAAATAACAACCCCATATGAAATGTTAATTTAATAATCGGAACATAAATATAACTAATTCCAAGTTTGTTATAAAGCAAAAATCCAATAATAAAACCAAGAATCCACTGAATAATAAATTTTTGATTTCTTGTTAACCCAAACGCAGAACTACCTGGTCCTTGAACTTTACCAAAAATCTTAACAAAATCATCGAGCACTCCAAGTAATCCAAAAGAAAGAAATGAGAAAAATATTATAAATAATTCATTTCCAAGATTAAATGAACTTTCAACAACAACACCAACCTTGTAAAGAAGTGGAAATATAATTAAAAAAAGAATAGAAACAATAGACAATATCAAAATTCCTCCCCCTATTGGGGTGCCTGCCTTTTTATCATGAAGCTTATCAAAAAGTGATTTGTTTCGAGTCACACCTTCACGCCTACGAGTAAAATTAATTTTGTACAAAAGGTCAATAAAAGGTACAACAAAAATACTTGTAATAAAGAAAGAAAAAATAATAATTCCCAAGGCCAAAGGCAAAACAGAAGGTATATGCATATATTGCTCCACTATTATACGTTATAATTGGTATACAAATGCAAACATTAATTGCAAACTCATTGATAAACTACGAATTATTTGGTGAGAAAAACAAAGAATCAATCATAATACTTCATGGGTGGCTAAGAAACCTTATCGAATGGAGACCAATAGCTATTAAATTATCTAATAAATACAAGGTCTATATTCTCGATTTACCTGGATTCGGTAATTCACCTCTTCCTGAACAGGATAATATTGAAATGGAATGGTATGGTCAAATAGTTGAAAAATTCATTAAATCAGAAAACATTAAAAATCCAATTGGAATTGGCCATTCATTTGGTGGGAGAACACTATTAGTGACAGCATCCAAAATAAAATTTAAAAAAATATTTCTTGTCGATACTCCAGGAGTAACAGACCGAGACACTTTAACTAATATCAAAATAATTATTGGCAAAATAGTAAAATATTTTCTATTTCCATTCCCAAAATATATTGTAGAAAAAATTAGACTAAAATTTTCACCAAGTTATAAAAACCTATCAAAACCGTTAATTGAAATATTAAAAAAAATTGTAAAACAAAACTTAACAGAATATGCAGAAAAAATCGATTGTGAATCTATATTAATTTGGGGAGAAAACGATAAAGATGTACCTTTACCAGATGCTTTTAAACTAAAAAATTTAATTAAAAATTCGACTTTACGAGTCATTTGGGGTGCAGGCCATTCACCACATATTGAAAAAACAAATAAATTTATTAACACAATCAACGAATATCTATGATAGATAATATTTTCCCATTAAAACTTCACTTAACAATTCTTCAACTAGAAGAATACAAATCTTGGAGATTTATTAGCTGGATAATCAAAAATCCATCAATGCGTTTTGTAGAAACAAAAAAACCACTAAAAATAACTCAAAAAATAAAAATGATAATAGTTGCTGGATTTATTTGGTTGGTACTTTTTTCTTTTATTTCTTATTTATTATTTTCAAATTTTTTTGTGTCTTTAATTATTAGTTTATTATTAGCCACCCAACCATGGATATTCATCATCCTTGGTCTATTCACAATTTTGCCATATGAATACTTTAATAAAATAAAAACTGTCAAAGAAACAAATTCAAAAATAAATAGTATAAAAAATCTTAAAGTAATTGGAATATCAGGTAGTTACGGAAAAACTTCCACAAAAGAACTTTTATATCAATTAATTAAAGATGAATTCAAAACTTTAAGAACACCTGATAGCTACAACACAATATTCGGCATCGCAAAAGTTGTTAAATATGAATTAGATAAAACATATCAAGTATTTATATGCGAACTAGGTGAATACAAAATTGGCGAAGTTAAATATTTAAGCAATATGGTAAATCCAAAGTATGGATTAATTACTGGAATTACTAAGCAGCATTTTGAAAGATTTAAATCAATTGATTCAATCACCAAAACTGTTTTTGAATTAGCGGATTTTATTGCAGATAAAACAAAAATTGCATTAAACATTTCATCTAGAGAAATTAAAAATGAATCAAAAAATTATCCCGATTCAATAAAATACGGAAATGACAATAGTAATGTATATATCAATAATGTAAATTTTGGAAAAGAATCAACTAATTTAAACTTAATAATTAATAAAAAATTATATAAAGTAAAAACCAATCTATTTGGATTCTCAGCTATAAATAATTTATGTGGAGCAATTGCAGGTGCTCTAATTTTAGAAATTGATGTTAAAAAAATTATTGATAAAATTCCTAATTTAAAACCATTTGATCATAGATATGAACGTGCTCAACAGGGTAAAACTACAATAGTAGATAACACTTATTCAAGCAATATTGTGGGTTTCAATGAAACTATTAAAACTGCATCAACAATAAAAGGAACAAAAGTATTAATTACTCCAGGAATTGTTGAATTGGGATCTGCAGAATTTGATGCACATCAAGAAATTGGAAAAAATTTAAATGGTGCTTTTGATAAAATAATTTTGGTCGGAGAAAATAATAGAACTAGAGCTTTAAAAAGTACTATTACAGACAAAAATGTCTTAATAATTAATGATACAAGAAAAGAATATCAAGAAATATTAAATAATTTAATTGGAAAATATGATTGGATATTTCTAGAAAACGATGTCACACAAAATTATTAAGCCTTAGCACCTTTTGAACCACCTGAAGCAAATCCACTTAATGCATTATTTGAAAAAGTAGTTGTCAATTTTTGTTTTGCTTTATGTTTTACAATTGCATAATCAATCAATTTATCAAGAAGTTTTGTAAAACTAACTCCCGACTCCTTCCAAAGATAAAATGATAAAGATCCAGGCATTGGATTTATTTCATTAAAATAAACTTTCTTCTCATCGTTACTCATTAAATAATCGATTCTACAAATTCCAGAACCACCAATTTCTCTGAAAAAATCTTTAGAATATTTTTCGACTCTCTCAATTACATCTTTTTTAACTTTTGCAGGAACTATTCTTTTAAGTGATGCCATACCTTTTGACTTACCAGATTCACCAATATATTTATCTTCAAATGACAGCACACTACTCGATTTTATTGGTTCTTCACAAACTGAACATTCATAATTTCCAGGAACTCCAATCACTGAAATATTAATTTCTCGAGCATTTTCAAGTGATTCTTCAATAATTGCTTTACTGTCGTAATAAAAACAAACATTTAGAGCATTTATTAATTCTTTTTCATTTGTAACGTGAGTTACACCAATCGAAGAGCCCAAATTAACTGGCTTTACAAAAACAGGAAAATTTAACTTTGTTTTTATTTTTTTAATTACAGATTTTGTATCATCTTCCCATTCATATTTATCAACCCAACAATCTTTCATTACAGGCACATCAACAGATCTTGCAATAGTTTTACTAAGAACCTTATCCATGGAAATGGCAGAGGATCGCACATCACAACCCACATACGGAATATTCATTAATTCAAAAAGTCCCTGAACTGATCCATCTTCTCCATGTCTGCCATGAAAAACAGGAAACAAAATATCAATTGGATCTTTAATCATTGATTTAAAAACTGTAAATGCTCCAGGTTTTTCAATAGTATAAGGAGATGTTGGATCAGGCATTAGTGAAGATTTTTTCATTGATTCAATCTTTTCGATATCACGAAAAGTTTTAGGATCAAAAAAACTATTGTCGCCGACAATCCATTCACCTTTTTTAGTTATATAAATAGGCAAAACATTATACTTTTCCTTATTCAGTGCATTAAGCACTTGAATTCCAGAAATTATAGATATTTCATGCTCAGTCGATCTCCCCCCAAACAATACTGCAATGTTTAATTTATTCATTTTAATTACTAATTATATTTTACCATGACTCTTTATTTTTTTACCCAAGGTAGTTTGCCATCATTTCGAGATTTAACATAGTCAATAAATTCAAAATACCTTTTTGGATTAATAAACATGCTTCCATTTCCTGTTCCCAATTCCCAATCCTTACCTTGAAAATCACTTCCCCCCAACACCAACTTACCACGTTCTCTGCAAACTTTTAAAACATTAATTGGAATATCTAATTTACTCCCACTATTACCCAAAGCACCCCCATGCCAGGCCATAATACCATCAATTTCACCTGACATTAAACTTTTCCAGACATCAATATCGAATGCACCTTCAGGTGAATAAAGAACAACACCACCCGCTTGATGAACTTGATCAACTACTTCCGAAAAATGCTTTTGAACAGGTAAATATCCAGGTCTATTTACTGCAAAAAACAAATTGTACAAAAATTTTGCATCAATTCTCTGAGGGCTATTGTAATATTCATTTTCTCTACATGTATCAATTGTTTTATTCCAAATTTCATAATTAGATGCTTTTAATTCTTGAACAATCTTTTTGTTTACATCATCAGACGATTTTGAAATTATTTCACAAAATTTAATAGCTTTTTCGCTCGTCTCTCCATTTAAAAGACTTTTCATTATATTTAGTTCTTCGTTACCTAAATTTAAAAATGAAAAACCATTATTTTCTAAAAAACTTTTTTGCTCTAATGCAATTTCCTTATTTTGAATACTTGAACCCTTAACTGAAAAAAGTGGAATATCATCAGGATCAAATCCCAAGCAAATCAAATCAGCTCGTTTTCTTTCGTTACCTAAAAAAGTCGTGTACTCAGCTCCTGGCACAATTGCAACACCAATTTTATTTCCATATTCAATAAAATCATGCATGTAAGGGGAAACATCTGATTTAGCCAAAAGACCAATAGCAACTACTCCTTTATTCTTTGCCATATCAATTAAAGAATATGTTGATTGTGCATCATCCAATATATCGTAATGCACATGCATATCTACTCTTTGTTTTGGCGCATTCTCATTCATCTTATTTTATTCTTTGCATTTTCATATTCTTCTGGTGTATTAATACTCTTCCATTCATTTGTATCTTCCAAAAGATAACTTCTAATTAATTCATTATATTTACGTGAAAGATAAATCAAACCTGATGGAAGTGGATATTCATTTGAATTGGGATTTATTGGAAACTCGCCATTATATCTTTTGATCCACTCACTATTCAAACAAAACGCCCCACAAAGAATAAATCGTTGATCATTAATATTTTCTAAATTTTCTTTTGTAATAATATCTTCAACAATTCCGTCACCACTAATTCTTAAACCCCCAAGCTGATTAGAAGCTGTTGTACGAGAAACAAGCATTGTAATCTTTGAATTTTGCAAATAATGATAATTTACAAAATTTGAAAGAGTATTTAATGAATAAAAACTAGAATCATCGGCAAAAAGCAATAAAAAATCGCTCTCATTAATAAATTGAGAATCCAAAGCTACATGTAAAGCATGGCCTGTTCCTAGCAATTCTTTTTGAATTACAAATCTAACTTGAGGAAAATCTCTTTTTACAACATCCATTACTAAATCCGCCTTAAAACCAACAACCACAACCACAGTTCCCAAATTATCTAATTTATACAAATTTTTCAAAGATTTAATAATTATTGGAGTACCATCTATTTCAAGTAAAGCTTTAGGAATATCTCCCCCCATCCTTGTTCCTCGTCCAGCAGCCAAAATTATTGCAGCAATTTTTCTCATTTAAGTTTATATTTTACCATTGGAATACAAATCAATTCTCTGGCCTTATCCCCATATAAGGAAAAACTTCTCTTGAAATATTAAACCATAATGGTGCAGCGGTTTCTGATCCCCACTGAGAGGTTTGAGGTTCACGCAGTATTACTAACATCACAAATTTCGGATCATTGGCTGGAGCAAATCCCACAAAAGATGCAATTGTTTTTGTAGGATCATAATGTCCAGCTACCGGAATCTGAGCAGTTCCAGTTTTTCCAGCAATCAAAAATCCCTTTGGCACGGCCCATTTCGCCTCACCACTTTTAACAGCTGCCATCATCATTTCAGTGACTTGTTTTGTAGTCGAACTCGACAATATTTGTTTTTTATCTAAATTTTCAATATTTACCTTTCCGGAATCAGTTTGAATTTCATTAACAACATGTGGCTTAATCAAATATCCACCATTTGCAATTGATGCCATGGCACGTATCATTTGAATTGGAGTGACAGCAATTCCCTGTCCAAAAGTTGCAGTTGCCAAATCAACTATATTCCACTCATTTGGTTTTCTAAATGGTGGCACTGCCTCTCCCTGCAAATCAACACTTGTTGCAGTTCCAAATCCATACTTCCCAAAATAATTAATCAAATTATCTTTACCTAATTTATTCCCCACAAATACCATCCCAACGTTATCTGAATGAACCAAAACATCAGTCATTGTTGAATTTGGATAATACTCTTTATTCCACGTTTCAATAAAATATTTATCAATTTTGTATGACCCAAAACAAATATCACATTGTGTCTGGGGTGAAATTACATTTGTATCAATTCCAGCAGCCATTATAAGCGGTTTCATGATTGATCCTGGCTCAAATGAATCAGAGATAGCAGGATTTTTAAACTCTTCGTTACTGTATTTATAATATTCACGAGGATCATATGTAGGGCTTGAAGCCATTGCAAGTATTTCACCTGTTATTGGATTCATAGCAATCACGGTTCCCGATTTTGCACCATATTTTGCAATTCCTTCTTGTAACTTTTTTTCAATAATTTGTTGAAATCTTTTATCAATTGAAGTTAAAAGTGTTACACCTGGACGTGCGAGTACATTCTTTCGAGTTCCAGAAAACAAAGGTGCCCCAAGTGCATTTGATTGTCTAGCAACGATTCCTGAATTTCCTGTTAATTCAATATTATAATATCCCTCAAGTCCAAAATATCCCATATCATAGCCCTTATCACTTTTTCCAACAAAACCCAAGACTTGTGCTGAACTTGATGCTTCAGGATAATATCTATCCTGAATTGGTTCAAAAATAACTCCGGGGATATTCAATTTTTCAATTTCTTGTTTTTTATCTCTATTTATTTTTTGTTTTATGGCAATCCAAGTAGATTTTGTTGAATCAATTACTTTTGTTATCCTATCGCTTTCAATCTTTATTCCAGCTGAATCAGTAGATACTAAAATTGGAGCCATTCGAGCAGAAAATTCATATGTATTCATATCAAAAACATTTTTATCAACAATTAATTTATATGCATCAACTGTAATTGATAATGGTGATCCATCTCGTGCTAAAATTTCACCTCTTGGAGCATCTATTGTAGTTTCAGTTTGATATTGCTCACGAGCATATGAAGATAACCTCTCAGATGCAATTAATTGCCAATAAAAAAGACGCAAGACTAGAAGTCCAAAAAAACTAAGTATTCCTATCCAGAGTATTGTTATTCTCCTATCCACGCAAGTGTAGAAACAGACTTAATATATATAATATTTGTTGGGTTTTTCATTAATTTTGCCAAATCAGAATTAGTTAGTTCTGATAAAGATGAATATTTAAGTAAATTTGATTCAACTAATTTGTTTTCTTTAGATAATTTCGCCAATTCCTGATAAGAATTTGTTAGTCCTCCACCCATAGATCCTGATGCAATCGATGTTACAACATTTACTACGATTAAAACACCAAATAATATAATTATTAAAAACTTTTTATTCATTTTTTCTCAATCACTCTAAACTTTGCACTTCTCGATCTCGGATTTTTTGTAATTTCATCATCTTTTGGCACAATAATGTCATCAATCAATATTCCTTCACCACTTTTTACAAACTCAACAAATTTATGTTTCACCACCTGATCTTCAAGTGAATGAAAACTAATTATTCCCAATCTTCCAGTACTTTTTAAAACTGAAAATGCATTTGGAATGTATTCTTTCAAAGAATCGATCTCAATATTAACAGCAATCCTAAGTGCCAAAAAAGGTAACGTTGCTTCATTTAAATGTCCATGTCTACCCATAACTTTGCGAACTACCTCTAAAAAATCTCCAACTGTCTCAAATTTTTTAACAATTCTTTTGGAAACCACCTCACGAGCCAAATGTGTAACTGCCAAACCACCCATGACATCACCAAACATTCGTCTCAATTGATCCTCACGCAGTGCATTTAACAAATCACTAGCTGTTACAGATTGACTTCCTACATCGAGTCTCATGTCTAAAGTCTGTGATTCATCTTTAAAACTAAAACCTCGCTTAGATGAATCAAGGTGCACGCTACTTATTCCTAAATCAGCCAAAATTGCATCAGCGTCACTAAAATCATTATCTTTTGCAATTTTATCTATATTTCTAAAATTCCCATGAACAATAGTTAACTCATTACCTATATATTTTTTGAGTCTTTCAGATGCCAGATCAATCATCGATTGATCTGCTTCAATAGATAATACTTTAGCTCCATTTTCTAGAAAGAAAAGTGTGTGTCCGCCATAACCTAATGTTGAATCAATTACTTTAAAATCCTTTTTAACGTTCAAATAATGCAAAGCCTCGTCTTTTAGTACTGGTTCATGCATTATATTTTTTACTTTCAGTCAATTTTTCCATAATCTCTGACGAATTTTTCGAAATTTCACGGTCTTTTGCTATCCATTTATCTTGATCCCAAACTTCAACACGATCACCTAATCCTAAAAAAACAATATTATTAGAAAGCTTTGCATATTCAACCAAAAGATGAGGAAAAACTACTCTTCCTTGCTCATCTGTAGTAAGTTCATACGCAGATGCTAATAAAAATCGGTCAGTATCACGAATTGATGCAGTAATCATTGCATCTTTTCCTTTGATCTTATCCAAAATACTTTCCCAACTACTAGCTGACGTGATAACTAAACAATCTTCATACCACTTAGCTATAATCATTTTCTTTCCTAAAAAAGTTCTAAATGCTGCAGGAATTGCGCTTCGATGCTTTAAACTTAATATTGCATTATAAGTTCCAATTAGCATTTTATTCACCACTCCTCACCACCATAATCCATTTTGAAGAGTTTTCACAGTTATGTCAAGAGGAATTTATGCACAAAAATGCATATTTCACAAATTAATTTGAGATTATAAATACTTGAGGAGAAACTGAAACTGAAGAATCCAAACTTACCCAGTTACCACCAGAATAATAATATGCATTGGCTGAATCAACAGTCCCTTTAAGATCAGATTCAACTGTAAAAACTCCATAGGGACCATAAGTTATTTGTTTATCAAATGCATTTAATGTACCAAAAGTATTCATTACAACAAAATAGCCTTTTGGTTGTTTGGAAAATGTAAATTTAAACATTGAATCAGATGAAACACCTTCTTTAGTTTTTGAAAGGAGTACAAAATCATTAGCTTTTCTACCCAACAATTTTCCTTGTGCATCTCGAATCGTTAACGTAAAAACTCCATTATTAACTCCTTCATCATATCTAAATTTTCCAGATGATTCAGAACCTAATAAAAGTTCACGTTCAATCATTGTTTGACCATTCAACTTAACAGATCCAGGCACCCCTTGAGTTCTTCCGTCTTTAACTTTATAAACCAATTCATAATCAACTGAATTAGCATTGGCAATCTTAATATTTTCAATCTTCATCTTCAAAAAATGGCCATCATTAGTTGGAGTAAGGGAAACAAATGGCATTTGATCCTGTGGTATCTCAACAACAACATCTTCATCATCACTACTATCCGGCTTAACTGAATCAGATTTATTTAAATTTTTAAATAGAGTCAAAAGTAAAACTAATGCTGCAATTATTACTACAAAAATAACAATTAATTTCTTCATTTATCTATTTTGACTAAAATATGACCTATTTGTCAAATTTCACTATCAGATGGAAGCGAAAAAACTTTAATATCTCCTAAAGAATTACCAATTGCACCTTGCAACTCACCATAAATTCTTGAGGCATTAAGCATCATTCTCTTAATTTGAATATCACGCTTTTTCCATATTCTCTCCATCGATCTACGTTCAGTTTCTAAATCCTCCTGCATATTTTTAATCCCTTCTGCAAATGATTCAAATCTATGCCTAAAAGTTTCACTCTGTAAATATTCATACAAAAAATCAAGTTTTTCATCTTTACTCAATGCTGTCTGTTTTGCAGCAGCCAATTTAATAACTTCGCGTCTAAGTATTAATGCAAGTGGAATAGCAAAATTAAACGCACAAACAATTACTCCATCAATTATTGTAAAACTCTCAATCTCACGAGGTAAATGCTTACTCACGATTATTGCCATATTTGCACTACTATTTCTTGCATCCTCACGCAATTTTGCAATCCACGATGGTGACCACTTTGCATCCTTACTTTCCCATAAAATAACACCAGCTAATCTTCCACTTTGACCTTTTACATTTTGGATAATATCAGCTCCTTGAACTCCTTTTTTAACTTCCTTAATTTCATCAATAGGAAAATTTTCTCGAAGAGATTGCTCCAAATTAAGCTCCAAAACTTCTCCCTGCATTTGCTGAGATCTTTGAGTTAATTTATAGTTTGCATCTTCGAGTGACTTCTTTGTATCGTCCAATTGTTTTCGTAAAAATCCAACTTCGGTTTGAGCTTTTTCCTGAATCAATTTCGACATTTTCTCTTTTTCAACTTCCAATTCATTTTCCAATCTTTTTTGAAGTTCAATTTCTTTTTGTGAATCAGATTCTCTCAAATCTCGCATTTCCTTCATCAATGTCAAAATTTGATTTTGAAGTTTATCGTTTTTATCTTTCAGTTCAACGTTCTCATTTTCTCTGTTTTTTTTATCAGTCTCTATTTCTGAAAGTAACTTCAAACTAGCCTCTTTTTTTGCATTATTAATAGCTTCACTTAATTCACTTTCATGTTTCTTTTGAAAAGATTCAGTAAGCTTATCTTGAATTTCATGCGTTAATGCATCAGTAATTTTAATCCTCTCACCACAATTTAAACATTTTACATAAATCTCTTCATTCATAAATTTAATTTTTTATTGTAGCATCCTTCTTCCAATTTTAATTGAAGTTACTTTCTTTTCAGTAATTGTCTGCAAAAACAAATCAGGATCATCCATCTCTTTATCAATATCCCAGTAACCCAATTCAACCAATACATTTTTTGTAAAATTATTTCGAAGCGATTTTAAATTTACACTCTTCTTCAAATTAGAAAAATAATCTTGTAGCATTAAAAACAAATGTGAATGCTCTGCTCTATCTTGCAATAATTTATCAATGACCTCAGCAGCAAAAAATGCACAAGTACTTTTTTTTAAATCTTTTTTAACATTTGAAAACGAGTCAATAAGTTCTGTTTCAATTAATATATCAAGACCTCTATTTTCAATTGCACTAAATTTTATATAATTAAAAAGCTCAATAGCATGACGTTTTTTACTTGTTGGTTTTCTCACACCTTTTGCAATAAAAGTTATTTTACCAAAATCTTTACTAAAAATAGTTACTATTCGATCTGCCTCAGCATAATCAAAACGTTTTAATATAATCCCCTCTGAAGAATAACTTTTAAATCTCACAATTGCATTTTTATTTCGTGATCAGTTTTAAGAACAAACTCCTGTTTTTGTTTATTCACTTTAACTGAATAGATTGGAGCATCAACACCTGGTTGTTTCTGAATTAATAACTTATATTCCTTATTTTTAATTTCAAGAGGAGTTACATAAATTAATTTAAGTTTTACAACTCCTTCAGGTCGCAATCTATACAATCCAGAAAATACAGTTTTACCAAACTCATCATATAAATCATTTTTCTTTTCCAATCCTTCAAAAGATTCCAATGTTGATCCTTGAGGGACATATACTCTAATCCATGATGGTAAAACTGAATTAAGCCATCCATCAGACTTTTGTGTATTTTTATATGTTATATCAAGCGTAGTCTTTAGTTTGCCATCAGCTGTAATCTCAGTTTGCTTGTTAACCTCTTCAGTTACATATAAATTAGATTTTCTTCCACCTAAATTTGCATTGTTTATATGAAGATAGTCTCCATCGTAATCTTCAATTCTTCCTGCAATTTTAAATCCTTCAGATGCTTTTTGTGTCTCTTCATCCAAAGAATAAAAAAGGATATGCTTTTGAAAAACAGAATCAATTCCAGCTTGAAAAAGTGCAGGTAATTTTTCTTTTGGTTGACCAAGAGCATTGCTCAATACTGAATTCATCAAAGGCCCAACGATCTCTTTTCTATTTTTACCGTAATTTTTAGGAGCAAAAATTATTTTAGTTGGATCATTTTGATCCCAAACTACAGCACCCTCAACATCAGCAAAATTTTCAAGTTCATAAATAACCTGTGGACAATTACATCTTGGATCATTTTCAGTACTAAAATTACCAAATCCTGAAACTCCAATTTTTCCAATAACATTCAAAATATTCACAACAACTTGCGTATCAACTGCAATTATTCCATCGAAATCACCAATCCCAGTTTTCTTAGCTTCTCTAACAAAAAGATCCATACTTTCTTTAAAATCAGGTGACCAATTCATATCACGAATTCGTAAATTCTTAGAAATTAAGTAAGGTCCTTTAATATAGTCAACAATTGCTTCAGGTGCAGGGACAGACGGAGTGTATTTATCGTCCAATGAATAAATATCACTAGAAGATACAGGCTGTGGTTTTCCTTTATCTAACTTCATTATTGAATAAGCAGTCAAAAAACCACCAGTTGGTCTTAATTCCTTATCATTTTGAAACAACACTAAGTATGTTCTAGGTGATTCCATTCCCAAAAGATAAGGCATTTTTTGTAAAAGTGGTTTTCCATCGGTTATGAACAAATCGATCTCACCCAAAAGAGTCTTCGCTAAAACTATATTCTCCCTAATTGGTGTTCCTCTAAATGATTCTGGATATCTTGAAGGATTTATTGTCTCAACTTGAGATTTAATCGCAGAAACCTTAACTGATAAGTCATCAAGCCTTGGCAATACCTGGCTCATTGTTGCCAATAAAAACTCAACTCTATCATTTGCTGTTTGAACACCACCACCGTTATCTGCTTTTCCACCTTTTAATCCAATTATGTCAGCGTATGGCTCAACTGTTTCAATAACAATTTTTGAAGCTTCAATTCCCTCTTTCGCAGAAGCAAGTAACGCTGATCCGTCTCTAAAATAATAACCAGCAACAGGAACCATTTTCATCCATGACATTCGCTGATATGTTTTATCAAGTGCGGCAATTTTTCCATCCATCTCATTTACAAAATCCTTTATTTTTACAATATCCTGGCTTTTAACTATCTCTTTTGCTCTTGGCAAATCAGCTTTCAACACCATTGCCTGTTTATAAAAAGCATATGCTGGCATACCAACAAAAACACCAACCAATAAAATCAACAAAACAAATACAGACGAAACACCAATAATAATTTTTTTAGCTTTTGGAGAAATATTTAATCTTCTTCTCACTTTTGGAGTCTGAATAAAACTTGTTTGTTGGTTTTCCATCATTATTTTATTTTCATGATTAAAATCACGATTCAAATCAATCTGTTGAATTTCAGGCGGCTCGACAATCGACCTAGGCTTGATTTGTGGTATTTCAGGCAGTCTGTCATCCATGTCTTTGTATTATATACTACTGGGCACCTTTTCCAGAAATCATAGCCCAAGGAGTCTTTAGTAAAATTAATATATCCAAAATTATTGATTTTCGTCTTGCATAATAAGCATCCATTTCAATTCGCTTATCAAAATTAACCTCACTTCTGCCAGATACTTGCCAAAAACCAGTTATACCAGGCTTAACAGTCAACATTTCTTCAACCAATTTTTTTGTAAGTGGATAAATATTTTGCTGTTTTTCAAGTTCTTCAGGATAATATGGACGTGGACCCACAATACTCATTTCACCTTTTAAAACATTAAAAAACTGTGGCATCTCATCAATTGAATGCTTACGTATAAACTTCCCGATTGGTGTCACTCTCGGATCGTTTTTAATCTTATAATTACCAGAAGTCTGTTGTTCTTTATATGCTTTCTTAAATTTCGGATCTTTTCGAAGCAACTCGTAAGCATTAGGAATCATCGAACGAAACTTATATGGATAAAATGGATTACCGAATTTACCAACTCTCTTTGGAATATCAGCAAAAACAGGCCCAGGCGAAGTCAATTTTATCCCAATCGCAGTCACAATCATTACAGGAGAAAACATAATAATCAAAAACAAAGAGCCGAAAATATCAATTATTCTTTTAAGGAAGTAATACATATTCTTTATTCTACAAACTCCGGATGCTCTTTCTCCAATATTGAAAAAATTTCCTTTACTTTATCCGTCATATTCATATCAGCAACAAGCAATCCATCATCAGTATCAATTATTACCTTACCAGAAACACCAATAGTTACAACAGGCCTATTTGTTTTACTAATTATCAAATTCCCTTCACTTGAAATTTGAGTAAAATATTTTCCATCAAAAATATTCTCATTTTTTTCCTTTGACAGAGCATTATAAAAAAGCTGCCAGGTACCAGCATCTTTCCATTTCATAGAAACTGGCAAAACAGCCCGCTTATCCGCATCAAGTTTTTCAAAAATTCCAAATTCAATTGAATCTTTCCTTAGTTTTGAATACTCCTCACCCAAAACTCTTTCAAAATCATCCGTTCCGTAAAAACTTACTATCTTTTCAAAAGATTTATACATCTCAGGCTCAAGATCTTTATAAAAAGAAAGTAAAGTATCTGATCTCCAAGCACGATAACCAGTGTTAAGTAGCCAATCTCCCTCAGCAAACATCACATCAGCAATTTCTTTTGCTGGTTTTTCGACATGCTTAACAATTTTAAATATATCAAAATCACCATATTTTTCGATAAAATCACCCCTTTTTACCCACCCGTGATGAATTGAAGCAAATTCAGGCACTTGGTCAACAGAAACTATTAATGAGGTTTTTTCAGCAAAATCACTAGCTACCTTTACAGCTTTCAAAAAAATTTCTTCATCATCAATAATATGATCAGACCAAGAAGCAACAATTGTTTCATTTCCATATTTTTTATGAACAATAGAAGTTGCAAGACCAATTGAGGCTAGTGTATCTTTTCTATCTGGTTCAGAAATTATATTATCAATTGGCAAATCGGGAGCTTGTTTTTTAACAAAATCTACATATCTTGATTCAGTAGAAACTAAAATATCAGTAATAGGAAAGGCTTTCTTAAATCTCTCAATTGTAATTTGAAAAAATGATTTATCCTTTATTAACGGATAAAATTGTTTTGGATTACTCTTTCGACTCGCAGGCCACATTCGAGTTCCATATCCTCCACAAAAAATAATTATTTTCATTTTATTACTAATTATAATATCAAAGATTCAATCTTTTGACTAAATTTTTTCAAAAACTGCCCTTCTTCAAACCTTTTTGCATTCAAAATAAGCTCACTAAAATCAAATTTTTGATGATCTGCCCTTTCAATTGCATCAATCAATGATTCAGAATTTTGTTTATAAAATAAAATACCAGTCTTATGATTTATTACAGTTTCACTATTACCCCCGAATCCATACGCAATAACGGGGCACCCAGAAGCCTGGGCTTCCAATGAGACCAAACCAAAATCCTCTTTTTGAGGGCAAATTATTGCCTTTGCATTTAAATATAATTTTTTAAGAATTACATCACTAACTTTCCCCATAAAAACAATATTATCAAAAGCCATTTTTTTAAGTTTGTATTCTTCAGGACCAACACCAACAATAATTAATTTCTTTTTAAATTTATTAAATGAACTAACTACTAAATCAATTCTTTTATAAGAAACAAGACGAGAGACAACTAAATAGTAATCATCTTTTATAAATTTAGGTGTCTTAACAAAAAATGAAGAATTAATAGGTGGATAAATAATATCTGAATTTCTTTTATAATATTTTTTAATCCTTTTTTTAACTTCTTTTGAAATACTAACAATCTGATCTGGCCGAGAAGATGAGGACAAATCCCATTTTTTTAAATAATCAACAACTGGTGATAACATTTTTTTTGTATATTTATTTTTAAAATATTCATCATACCCTGACCATAAATATCGAGGAGGAGTAAGAATATAACTTAAATGTTTCACATTATTATTTGTAATAACTCCTTTTGCAAACTCTGAAGTAACTGACAAAACAAGATCAAAATTAGAAAAATCAAAACTTTCAAAAACCATGGGCATTAAGTATGGAATCAACCGATGTCTTTTTCTCAAAAATTCAATATTGTTCAAATTACTAAATTTTTTATTTTTAAATTCTTTTACCCATGAAGCATCTCTTTCAAAATAAACTGAAGAATATAAATAACAATTTGGAAACAATTTCAACAGTGACAATAAAACTCTTTCAGCACCACCCCAACTATTTGCCTTATCATAAACAATTGCAACTTTTAAATCTTCAAAACTTGCTCGTAAACCTCTGTAATTTTTTGTGACATTTTTTTCCATGAATATCTCTTTACGAAATTAATTGATTTTAAAATTATTTCCTTTCGCTTCTTTAGATCTAAGGTATACACATCTCTCATTGATTCCGCAATAGAGGTAAAATCATATGGATTAAAATAAAATGGATTATCTTTATAAATTTCTTTAAAAACTGAAATGTCTGATGCCAAACAAATAGTTCCAGCTCTCATCGCATCAATTCCAGGAAGCCCAAATCCTTCAGAAAATGATGGGAAAACAAATCCAACAGAATATTTATATAGTGAATAAAGATCACGATCAGGAACAAAACCTAACAAACGTACATACTCCATTTGCTCAACTGGGATACTTTTTGAAAGTCTTTCTATAAAAACATTTCTAGCAGATACAATTACAAATAATGATTCTAGTCCATATTGTTTATTCAACACATAGTTTGCCTCAATTGCACGATCTAAATTCTTATATGGATATGCATTTCCAGTGTAAATGAAATAAGGCCTATCAATATTGTAAGTTTTCAAAACTGACTCGCCAGTTGGTACCATAGGTGGATCTTCAACACCTTCATATATTGCAGTTATTTTATTTTTCTGCAAATTATAATACTTAGAAACTTCTTCCATAACTGCAACACTTGGAACAATAACTTTTTTTGCAGACAAAACAGCATGTCGAAACACTCTATGATAACCAAGTCTTTTTGTTTTAAATAAAACTGAAGGTAGTGTGGAACTCTTAACAGTCTTTTGATTATGCATTAACAAATCATGAATCGTAACAATATAATTTCCATTAAAATTAATTGGCACATTAAAATGTAAAAAATGAACAAGATCAGGATTTATTTTTTTAATTTGTCTTGCTAAAAATAAATGTTCACTAATACTATAATGTTTAATATCACAAAGTACTTTATGAACACCATTTGGCACTCTTAAACTTTCAAAATATTTCTTACGAAGTAACAAATAAAATTCAAATTCTGATTTATTTTTTACAATCTCATCAACAAGGCGACAAGTATATCTTCCCAATCCCGTATTTTCAAGTCCATAAAATCTTGCATCAATTACAATCTTTTTCATCAAAAATATAATTTAATAATTCTAAAATAAGTCATTATTTCTATAGCAAATAAAACCATAAAATTAATATAAAATGGATACTGATTCCACAACCTTTTTCTATAAAAAATCTTCATCGAATTCATTCCAGATATTATGTATTTACGTCTATCAGAAATTTTTCTTTTAATCCCAGTTTCTTTTTTTCCTTTAGATACACCTTTAATATGAACTATAGAAACTTCAGGGAAATATATTATTTTAAATTTTGCATTTTTAATCTTCCAACACAAATCAATATCTTCACCATCTAAAAAATAATCTTCATCAAACCAATTAATTTTATCTAGTACTTTCTTTGATGTATAACAAAAAGCACCTTCAAGACTATCGATCTCATGGGTTTCATCTTCACTGATGTATCCATACCAATATTTTGAAAATAATTTTGAATGAGGGAAAAGTCTATCAATTTTAGAAAAATGAGTTAACGAAACCCATGGTGTTGGAAAAGATCTACGTGCATCCAAATCCAAACTTCCATCAAGTTTAACAAGTTTACAAGTAATTGCACCAATACTATTAATACTTAAAAATTTATCTCTAACTCTAGATAAAACATTTTTAGAAATTATTGTGTCAGGATTCAAAAACAACACGTGTTCACCATTTACAAATTTCCGAGATGAATTATTTCCCTTAGCAAAGCCCAAATTTAAATTATTTTCAACGATAATAATTTTATATTTTGTTTTTATTTCTTTTAGTTTTTCTAAAGAATTATCAGTTGAAAAATTATCAACAACAATTACTTCAAACTTAATTTCACCAACTGAATCATTTAAACTTTTCAAACAATCTATTAAAACATCACAAGAATTATAGTTTAAAATAACAATTGATAATTCTATCTTTTGCATTTTATTTTATTACTTGGTTATATATTTCATCGTGAATTTTAACAATTGTTTTCCAATCATACTTATCCTTCACAAAATTTTGTCCATTCAAACCAATCTCTTTTGAATATTTAGGTCTATTTAAAATATCAATTGTTGCTTTTGCTAATCCTTCAGCAGTATCGGATACTACAACATGTTTTCCATCTTCAACATGTAACCCCGCAACACCAATCGAAGTTGATACAACAGGCAAACCAGCGGCCAACGCCTCTAATACTTTCAAACGTGTTCCACCAGGCCCAAAAATTGGTACAACCATAACCATAGACTTTTGATATGCTTTTCTAGTTTCTTTCATATTCTCACTAAACTCAATTGATTCATCACTATTTGATAACTGTTTTATGTCAGACGGAATACTTCTACCAACAATCCAAAGTTTTGCATTTTTATATTCGCTTATTATTTTTGGCCAAACCTCTTTAATTAAATAATTCACTGCTTCAACATTTTGTAACCATTTAAAATTCCCAACATACAAAACCCTTGGTGTTTCATATTTTGAATATTTCTTCTCTGAATAAAATGCCGAATCAATTCCATTTGGAATAATTTCTACTTTTATTCCTTTTATTTCCTTTTGCATTATTTTTCGATCATCGTCAGAAACTGCAACCAGTTTATGTGCTTTCTTCCAAAAATGTTTTTCCCAATATCTAAGCTTATATACATCAATCATAAAAATTGGTCTTAAAAACCAAGGTACTTGTGTATCAACATGGTGTTTATAAACTAAATATTCAATAGTTTGCTCAACTAAAATTGTAGGAATATTTGTATCAGGTAAATGTGGCATAACATAAAATGTCTCAGCATGAATTAAATCATATTTTTCCTTTTTAAGTTCATCCCTTATTGCCAATCTTTCCAAATATGACCAATTCCTAATAACTAAAAGTGGATAATAAGAGAATGCAGTCAAAAGTATATTTCGCAATGTCCATGGGGATCTAGGTCTTCTAAAAACCAACACTTTCTTGCAATACTTTTCTAAATCAGGAATAAAACGACGCTCACTCTCATCTTTTATCAAAGAAAATAACGTAATTTCATGATTTTTTGATAAATATCTAATAATGTTATACCATCGAGTTTGCCCACCAGACATATAAGTGTTTGGCAAAAATGGAACTAACATCAATATCTTCATTTTTTATTATTTGTTTTTATTTCTTTTGAAAGATCGAGAATAAAGAATTGTGGATCACTATAAACCATCTCGAATCGCTTTTTAAAATTCACAGAGTCTGTGTCATTCATCGCTGTTGATATAAAATATCTTCCACCCAATGCAATTATTTCATCAATTGATCTATCAACAGCAGGCCATCCAAATCTTTTAGTGTAATAAAGCAATACTGTATTTCCATTATCTGGAGCCACAACTTTTGCATCTTTTGGTGCAATGCTATCTAAAATTTGACCAGCTCTGATAAATTCTGAATGATTAATTTTGTAATATTCTTTTACTTGAAAAAAAGAAATTCCAAACATTAAAAAAGTACAAAAAGATAACAAGAAAAAAGAACCAATTCTTTGTCTAAGTTTCTTATAATTTAGCATTTCAGAAGCACCAATCCCCAAAGTTAGCGCAACAGCTGGAATTGCAATTGTTTGATAATAATCATGTCTCACATTTGCAGTTGCGATAATGCTTACATACAAAAACATTCCAATTAAGAAAAAATGATGAACAAATCCATACTTGTCTCGCTTTAATAATCCAAAACCAAAAGGTATCATTCCCCATATTCCAAGAATCAAAATACCCAGTCTTTCTCCAAATATCCATCTCCAAAAAGATGGTCTAAATCTAATTCCATCTCCATTAAACATCCAAGAAAATGCAGGAATTCCAACAACTTTATCAAAAATATATATTCTCCAAATAAAAAATGGGATCATTGCAATATCAAGTGCAATTAATAATGGAATATTAAAAATTGTACCAATTATTCCATATTTTCTAATTGCCAAATAAACTGGAACTACCCCGTAAAATGCAACAAACGGTTTAACTAATATTCCCAATGCAAAAGCAATTGCTGCAGTAAACAAAAAGATTTTCGATTCGCTACTTATATATTTCATAAACAAATAAACACCTAAAATTGCGAACATTGTGGCCATTGGCTCAGGTAAAATTACTCGCGAAAAAAAGATGTTAAAAGGCATAAATGCAAAATAAAAAGCAGACACCAATCCTGCCATTGAACCAACTAACTTTTTGCCAATTAAAAATAACAAATATGTTGTGATAACTGAAGCAACAATTGAAGTTAATCTGCCACTAACTTCAAGTGAAACAAATGGAAGTGCTTTTGCAAATATGTAATGAAAAAAATTAAACACAGGAAACTCAACCAATCTCAACCCTTCGCCATTATAATAACCAGTCTGAATACTTGATACGTCATAATATTGTGGATTTAATAAATTCAAACCTCGATCCATAAAAATTCTTGTAACAGATGCTGTATCAACCTGTCTCCAAGAATGCCAATCAGCAACTGGCTGCGATATTTTATAAAGTCTAACTCCAAAACAAGCAACTATTATTAATAATATGGCAACAGTTTCAAATAATTTGTAAAATCTAACTGATATCTTCATTTATTTTCTTTCTAAACGCAATCGATACACAAAAACCACTAATTAGCCAAAAGATTGTCGCGAATTTTGAAGCTTCAAATATATCAATAAAGACAGCAGTTAACAATAGACCTGGTAATGCACATAAATATCCCATTACAAACAACTTCTCAACCGTATTATTTTTTTCATTTCTAACATATCTTATCAAAACTTTTATAATTACAACCAATATAGTAATAAAACTCAAAAATCCCAATATTCCAACTTCACCCAATAATCTCAAAAAATCATTATCAGTGGCTAGTGTTATCGATGAATACCCAGTTCCCAATAACGGATTCTTTGTAAAAGCTCTAATTGCCCTTGGCCAACTAGCATTTAATCTAATATTTGTAGATCTATCCTCAAAAACAGGCACAGCAGTTGGAGCTGGAGTTGTATCAATTAATGTTGCACTTTCAGAAGCTGCATTTACTTCAAAAATAATTTTAGGATTATACAAAATTGAATCTTTAATGTGTTGCACTTGTGGGAAAACAACTTCAAAAATTCTAGTATATCTTTCAATTAAATTTGTTGAAAAACTTAAAACTAAAAAGCTAAACACCACAAATAAAAACATAATCAAATACTTTCTAAGCCAAAACAAAAGCAAACAAATGCTCAAAATATATGAGACAAATATTGTCCGCGATGCTGCAAGTGCCAATAACCACATACCAGAACAAAGAATTAAAATTAATAAAAAATTATTTCTTTTCTGAATTGAAGACAATTCACTTTTTTCTCTAACAAACAATATTCCAATCAAAATTGAACTTATTAAAAGTATATAAAGCGAAAGATCATAATGCCCCGCAAAAGTCGAAACCAAGTGCGCTCCAGGCATAAACCGCAGTGCAACTCCAGAAGAATATTCAGCATTTTGAGTAGTTATAACTGGAAATGAAAAATACTTTTGCAAAAACCCAACTGAAAAAGCTACAACAAAAGTTAATATAAAAATATTCAAGAAAAACATTAAGTTTTTTTTGTTTCTTAATGCACTATAACCTACAAAAAACAAGATCATATATTCAAATCTTCTAAATAAATGCAATATTCCAGTTGATGGACTAACACTCTTAGTAATGAGTATCGCAGCAGCTAACGACAAAGCACCAACAAGCCAAAATATTACAAATGAAAAAGTAATTTTGTCTTCAAAAACTGATCTCAAAGCACCAATAGGTTTTTTAATATCAATTGTTTTAATACTTATTAAAAACCACAAAAAAACACATGCTAATATAACAAAATCCTCCAAACGAACTGAAACATAAGATCCAGGAACCAAAATAAATGGGAACTTAGGATAAAGAGGAATAAAAACTATCAAAAGTCCAACAAGATACTTAAACAAATCTTCCTTTGGATACTTTAAAAAATTAAATACCGATAAATGTTTTCGCATATGTTTTTGCCAATTCTGGTTTAAGTATAACGTATAATCCTGCTCTCAAAAGTGATCCTGTTCTCAAAAACAAATTGAGTATTGGATACTGCCATTTATTATAATGTTTTTTAAAAAACAATTTTATATTTTTAAATTCCCAAACAATAGAAAATCCAGATCCACCACTTGCACCACCTAAATGTATAATATAACTATTAGGATTAACCAAAACTCGATAATTATTCTGTTTAGCACGGTAACAAAAATCAACTTCCTCTACATACATAAAATAATCTTCATCGAAATAACCAATTTCACCAACCAACTTTCTTTTAAATAAAAAAAATGCACCTGTTACCCAATCCAATTCAATAAATTTATTATTTTGATGTGACGAATGAGGTGGATGAAAAAATTTTAAAAACCTATCCAGAAATGGGATATCTTCAACAAAAAACATCCAACAAAAAACTCTAAATAAACTAGGAAAATAACCCCCAGTACCTTGATTACTTCCATCAATATTTCTCAACATCGAAGAAACTATTCCTACATTTTTTTCTTCAATAAAATCAATCATTTCTTGAAAAACATTAGTTTCAATTAAAGTATCAGAATTTAAAAGCAAAATATATTTTCCTTTTGCAATTCTCATTCCTTGATTGTTTGCTTTAGCAAAACCATAGTTAGACTGATTTTTAATTATTTTTATAATACTTTTATATTTTTGGTAAATTGAGTTACTCTTTTTAAATTCATCAACTGTTCCATCTTTTGAATTATTATCAACCAATATAATTTCAATATTTAATTTATTTTTAAATTTAATAATTGATTCAATACAGTTTTGAAGAATCTCTCGAGTATTATAACTTACAATAATTACTGACAATTCAGTTTTATCCATTTCTTCGAAGAATTACTTTCAAAAAATTAAACATTTCCGAAGAGAAATTTGTAAAAACCAAATAAACAAAAAATATTGTAATTGAACCAAGTATTACTCTGGAATAAGCAGATGTTGGTACATATTTAAGAATTATTTTCTGCCTATAATGAACTCCTTTATACCAAATTTCATCTTTAGCTAAATTAGGTTCAAATCCATTTATAAAATAACTATCACGAAATGGCATTGTAAGCTCTTCCAAAAAAGTACTTCTTGTTTGGTCTCGAACTAAAGTTTGTGAATCCTCAGGAGGATAATTTAATCGAAGTGATGGACCACCATATTGTTTCTGATAATAACTAACAACTTCATCACGTGTTAAATCAGTAAAATATGCTCTCCTAAATGGAGTTTCAATATCAGCTTCTTCAAATGATTGCTGCGAATTATCAGCCGGCATTGGAAAACCAGATGAAGGTAAACCCAAATAAACCAAAAAAAGAAATGAAAAAACATAAAATAATACTACAAATACTTTTTTCTTCACTGGAATAATCTTGCCCTTCCCAAAACATAATTTAAATTTTTATTTTTTCGCTCACCTATTTCTTTTGCAGGCACACCACCAACGATTGAAAAATCCTCAACTGGTTTCGTTACAACTGCCCCAGCAGCAACAACTGCCCCTTTACCAATTTTTACCCCCGGCAAGATAATTGCACGAGGTCCAATAAAAACATAATCACCGATCTCCACAATGTCATTATGTGCCACAAAATCCGATGAATTCAAATCATGTTCTGAATTAAAAATCATTACTGAAGATGCTATATCAACATGGTTCCCAATCTTTATATTTGATCGCCCATCCAAAAACACATGATCACCAATCAAAGAATCTCGACCAATCTCAATATTTCGAGGATCATAAAAATTTGCCCACATATGAATTGTTGAACCTTTTCCAATCCGAACTCCAGCAAATCTATATACAATTTTTCGGATGGTGTGAAGCGGAATATGACCAGTCCATCGAAGCATCATTAATTCAAAATCAAGCCAATAATTAAAAATTCTATTAATAATTTTTTGAGAAGCTTGCTCATTAGTAAGTTCTCTTCCCATTTTATCTTTAAATATCTTCATAAATAATTTAACTTTCAGTTAATGCATTCATTGTATCAATTGCCGTATTATCCCAAGAAAATTTTCTTGTTTGTTCTAAAAGTCTCTTTACAAGATTATCATATTCCAAATCTTTCATCTCTAAAACTTTATTCATTCCATCTGCTATTGAATCAACGTTGTGTGGATCAACATAAATTGCAGCAGTACCGCCAACTTCAGGCAAACTTCCAGATTTTGAAATAACAACTGGAATCCCTGAAGCCATACTACTTAGTACATCGAGTCCAAAACCTTCCCAAAAAGATGGTAAAAGAAATGCCTTTGCACCTCTAATTAATGCTACTTTATCTTTTTCATCAACATAACCTGTAAAAATAACCTTATCTTCTAAACCTAATTTTTTAACTTCTGCAAATATATCTTCATATAGCCAACCTTTTTTTCCGCCAATTACTAATTTAATCTTTTCATCGGTTTTCAACACTTTTTGGTATGCTTTAACTATACCCATAACATTTTTCGATGGTTTTAAAGTTCCCAAAAATAAAAAATATTCATTTAAACCTATAGAAAACTTTCTTTTTACTCGTCGCACATCAGAATGAGTAATAATTTGATTAAATTTTTCTCGATCGTATGATAAATATGTAACAATAATTTTATTTTTTACTAATGGATAATGTCGTACAATATCTTTAGCAGTACTTTGTGAGATAGCAAATATTTTTTTAGAAATAAACATCGACCAAGCACTCCAATACTTCAACTGCCAAAAATCATATTTTCTAAATTGCTCCGATGAATTGAGGTATCCTAAGTCCATAATAGAACAAAAAGCTTTTACTCTCATTAGTGGTGGTAGATAATGACTAGGAGTAAAAAAAACATCTAATTTTGGTGAATCAAATAATAACTTAGGCATTAACTTTGTAATAACCCACAGTTTGTTACCTTTTAAAATTTTATATTTTATAAAATCACTCTCTTTTGGTAAATCGTTAAGAGGTTTTTCCTTTAAATAAATTATTATCTTATGATTCTTATTCCATCTATCCTGTAGTTTCTCAATTGCTAACAATAATTGATGTGCATAAACATTTACTCCAACACGTACTTTTGTATTTGCTTCATTACCATCAATTCCTATCAACATATGTCTCTATTATACCAATGATTCATACAATTGAATTGTTTTCCCAGCTGAATCGCTCCATTTAAATTTCATTGATCTATTTTTACCACTTTTAATATAAAAATCCCTTTTACTTAGTACTTTCTCGATCCCATCAACTAATGATTCAAGTGACTTTGGATCAATTAAAACTGCAGAATCACCTGCAACCTCAGGAAGACTAGATGTGTTTGAACAAACAACTGGAACACCACAATTCATAGCTTCAAGAATAGGCAAACCAAATCCTTCATAAAGAGATGGATAAACCATAGCACTAGCTCCAGAATACAAAGCTGGAATTTCATCTTTATTTACATGACCAGTAAAAATCACATTATCCAATTCACCATTAACTTGATAATGATTCTGACCACCAATAATTACGAGCTTATATTTTTTCTTAAATCTAGAAAACGCCTTAAGAAGCAAATTTGTATTCTTTCGTCCACCAACTCCAATTGTTACTAAATAATCCCCACTTATTTCATACTTCTTCAAAACCAAATCAATTTTATTTTTATCAATTTTGCCATAATTAGCTGATACAGCCTCAGGAATAACTACTATTCTTTTCTCATCAATTCCATATTCAATTGCATCATTCTTTGTTGATATTGATGGAACTATAATTTTATCTGACTCTTTTCGTACCAATTCAAGTCTTCTTTTATGAACTTCAACAATTTTAGGATTTGTCTCACTTTCAAAAAGAATTGGAGCAAAATCGTGCACTGTTGTAACTTTTATTCCATTAAATCTAGGCTCAGTCCAATCTGATGTATGAAATAAATCAAGATCACCAACTATCAAATTTATTGGCATAAAATGAATTTTATTCCAAATAATATCTGCAATACTTGGAGAAAATGGTGTAACCAACATCCTGGTGTTATTATTTTTTACCAAATTGTAAAAACGATTAAAATCTTCACGTCTTCTTAATGTTCCACAAAAAAATGTATATAAATTTTTTTTATCAATTTCTAAAATACTTTTAACAAGATTTTCAGTATAAACTGACACTCCTGTTTCATAAATCAATTGCGATATATCGATACCAATCTTCATTTTATTTCTCATATCTCCACACTAATATACCATTAAAATTAATATCACCAGTTTTTCGATATCCAACTGATTCAATTTTTAATCTAGTACTATCACTAGGGTCACTCACTTCTTGGACATACCTCAATAAAAAAATCTTATTTGTTTTCATTTCAAAATTTATATTCCCAGAATAATAATTATCTTTTTTGGCATAAAATTTATATGCCTCCATTTGGCTATTTGACGGGAACACAACAATCGAATCCTTATTTTCACTATTTAATTCAACAAATGATACTAAACCTCTCCAATCTTCCCTTTGAAAATTATGATTAAACAAATACACACTTGATGTTGTGATGTTAATTGACAACAAAACAAAAACAATCAGCATGTTTATCTTTTTAGAAAAATTAAAAACCCCAATTGAAACTAACAAATAAAATGCAGGTAATAAAAATAAAAATCTAAAATAATTAAGAACAGGTA
Organism: uncultured Gammaproteobacteria bacterium; assembly: GCA_964524515.1. Classification (GTDB taxonomy): domain Bacteria; phylum Patescibacteriota; class Microgenomatia; order UBA8517; family UBA8517; genus CAZGEA01. Next base: position 277,202 of record CAZGEA010000001.1, read on the forward strand.
TTTTAAATGAAATTAAAATAGCAATCAAAAACGGAAAAAATAACCACAAAAAAACTACCTTTATTTTTTTAAATAAATAAAATGATTTATATATTAAATAAAAAAATAATAAAGTAACGATCAAAGAAACAAAACCATATATTATTTTATTATCAAAGCTCACCCTTCCTAAAATAAACTTAACTGGCAATAAAAATATCTCTTTAAATGATAATTCCCCTAAAAGTTTTGACCAAGCAGGTGAGTTAGAAATTGAACTAAATCCAGAAAACAATTGTATAAAAAACACATTTGACCAAAATACAAAAAATAATAGTGTTGGTAAAAACGAATACATTATTCTTTTAATATTATTTCTATCCAAATATGAATCAACAATAAAAATAGGAAATATTAAAGTAGCTAAATAATCAGTCATCGCAACTAAAAGTAAACACAAAGAAAATAATAACCATTTTTTACAAAGATACGAATAAATCAAAAAACAAACCAAAAAAGTTACCATTGAATACATCCTCGCTTCCTGTGAGTAATAAATATGAAGTCCAGATGTGGCAATCAATAAACTTGCAAACAAACCAATCTTTTTGTTTACAATTTTCTCGCCGATCTTATAAATTAAAAAGATTGTACCCAATCCAAACAATATTGATAAACCTCTTCCGGGAATCAGTCGAAACAATAGATAATATAACGGAGGGTGAAAATCTCCAACTATAAATTTATTAAAAAAATCTGAAATACTAATGCTAACTGTTGAAAAAGTAGTTGCCTCGTCAAGCCATAGTGATTGATTTATCGATATTATTCTTAACAAAAAACCAAAAAATATTATTAAACTAATCATTTTCCACTTTTACCAAAAAGAGTCATCTCAGTAATTCCCATAAAAATTCCAAAATCATAAATAATTTTGAAAATTAGAAAATAAAAATTACTATGTTTTATCGATTTATAAATTCCAATAATTAAAGAAATTACAAAACTAGAAACAAAAAGTGTATAAAGTTGTCCAATAAAACCAAATTTATAATCTCTTTTAGCAATCCATTTTGATTGTTTATAAATTTCAGATAATTTTTCTGGATTTTTATGATAATAAACAGCATCCTGAGCCAAAGTTGCTTCATAATCTAATTTTTCAGATAAACTCCAATCATCAGTATAGCCACCTTTTGAAAAACCATTTACTTTTTCAAATTCTCTTTTAAGAATTGCTCTAAATACTTTTTGAGTATCAGGGTAGTCAACAGAGATTCTTCTCTTTATTGGCAAATTACTATTAATATTCCAACATTTAGACCACACATTATTCCAATTTAAAACATACTCATCCTTACTAAATGTTCCCTTTGATTCATTTTTAATAATCGGCTTAATCAATTTTTCAACAAATTTTTTATCAAAAACCATATCTGAATCAACAAAAATTAAAATATCACCTTTAGATTTTTGAGCTCCATAGTTTCTTGCAGCAGCCGGGCCCATGTGTTTCTGTTTTAAAATTATTAAGTTATTAAAATTTAAGTTAGAAACAAAATTTAATGTATTATCAGCTGAACCATCATCTACAACAATTAACTCTAAATCTTTATATGTTTGATTTTTAATTGAGTTAAGACAATCAACGATGTGCTGTTCTTCGTTATATGTCGGAATAATTATTGATACTTTCATTTAATGATCTTATCAAATTGATCAATGTATTTTTGTGCAATTTTGCTCCATCCAAAATTACTTGACTGATTAAATGGTTTTCTTCCCCACTTAGTATTTAAAGCTTTTTTAATTAAATTTGAATACTCAATTAAGTTATTCGGATCAACAAAATATCCAGCATCACCCACAATTTGTTTTCTAATTGGATCATCTGAACAAACAATTGGTAAATTTGAAGCCATAGCTTCAAGCATCACAATACCAAATGACTCATAAAATTGAGTTGAATATGTAAATAAATCACACGATCTATATATTATCGGCATATCTTCATATTTTGATTCAATTATTCTAAATCGTCCTGGCATCATTCTATTTGCTTGTTCTTCCAATTTACTTTTAAGACTTCCTTTTCCTACAATCAAAAGTGAAACACTATCCAATTTTGAAACAGCATTAATAACCAAATCAAATCTCTTAATATCTTCAAGCGCCCCACAAGACAAAACAATTGGATGTTTTAATCCAAAATCTCGCTTTTGACCATTCGGATTAAATTTCACAGAATCAACACCATTTGGAATTGTTACAACTTTTACAAATGGCGCAAAATTACGAGCCCAATTACTTTGAAATTCAGTCAAACCAATAAATAAATCAGGAAAACATAGTAAATTAAATTTATCATCCCTTCCCAATCCAGATTGCCCAGGAATAACTAATTTAGTTTTCTTTCCAAATGTCCATATTTTCGAAAATAAACTTTGAAATCCACCATTTGTGGCAAATAAAACATCAGTATCCATTGAAACATTCATCAAAGCCTTAACGGCAAACAAATTCTGATCATTAATTGTAATTGTTTTATAAAATGAGTTAGTTAGCTTTTCACCAGTTTGATAAACAGTAACATTGTGACCAAGTTGAACAAACTTATTTGAAAGTTCATGCACATATGTCTCAACTCCTCGATACACAGAACCACTATGCTTACTCAAAAAAACAATATTTAATTTTTTATTCTTTTCCATATTTCTAAATTAAGATTATCAATTCTATTAACTTCATAAAAAGAATTAAGATAAGCACTAAATAACACCGATCTATAACCATCAATATCATAATAACTTTTATTTGTATCGTTTGTTTTAATTATATACTCCGGGTTTTTATCACTATTCCATTTGTTAAGTGTATTCATTGATTCGTTTTGTATTTCAAAATACCAAGGATAATTATCCAACCATGGTGTTGGCGGCAATAAATTTGCACTAAAATATAAACCAGAATGCAAACCTAATAAATAAACATTATCGCTTTTTAAAATTACTTCATTCAAAGTATTTGATATCTTTAAATCACTATTTTCAAAAAATCTAATCGAATTGCTAAATTTAAAACTTGGTTTAATAATAAAATAGCCCATCAAAATAATTAAAATCAAAATTAATATTTGCTTACCAGCGGTAAATTTATTTAAAACTATTCTCCATAACAATACTGATATAATTAAATTGCTAGATAAATGAATTGGTGTATATCTAGGAAACATCAAAAATAAAGACAATAAAGAAAATATAACTAATGACAGACTAATTTTATTTCTTAAATTTCTTTTCAAAACAATCAAAAATATTGGAAAGTTTACAATAAACATAAAAATCATTTCCCTCTTTGAATTTAATAAATATAAATACCCAGGAATTTCTCTCCAAAAATATAATGGGTAATAAATTGCCCATCTATAAAAATCACCAACAGTATTTGAAGTTACAAGATATAAAATAAAAATGGTAACAGGAACAACAAAACCTAAAATATAATTAAGTAAAATTTTTAAGTTTCTTTCATATATTAAAACTAATAACAAACTAGGTGGAAAAAAAATTATTGAGGTTTGTTTTGTTAAAAAACATAAGCCTAAAAATAAACCAGCTAAAAAAAATCGACTTCTAATATAATAAAATATAAAAATTATTAAATACAAAGATAAAATTGAATCAGGCCAAAAAGAATTTGGTACAAACTCAAACATCAATATTACTAAAAATAATCCATACAATATTACCTTTAAGTCTTTTTTTAAATTGATAACTTCAAATACTTTTATAAAAACTAATAAAGTAATTAATTTATAAAAAATAAAAAATAATTTCAAAAAAAATGGATTAACAAATCCAATCTTAAAAAATAAAATTTGTGGCAAAATAGAAAGTGGCGTATAAACAAACACCAAATCTTTATATAAAACAAGTCCATTATTTACAAAATAGGGAAAACTAAGCATCTCAGGCCACAATGTAAATGAAAATGACATCAGAAAAATTATCTGCAAAATGAATAATATAATTAAACCAAAATTATACTGTTTCATTTTTTATATGAAATCACACTTATACTATCTCCTTTATTTAATATTGTAGCCAAAATATCATATGGAATATTTAATATAGTATTTAAAAGCCTCCTTTGCATATTAAACAAACTAATTTTAAATTCTAAAATAACACTATTATATTCAAAAATACCAGATCTAGACTTTGCCGTTAACACTTCAAAATTATTTCTTTCAAGCAGTATCCTCAATGGAGTTTCAGAAAATTGATAAACATGCTCAAATGGCAATAAATATGGCCACCTTGATTTTGCTATATTAGACTTCAAACTATTAAAATTTGGAACATCAATATACAATATTCCACCTTTCTTTAAATACTTATATGCCAAACTAATAAACAAGTTTGGGTCTTCAATATGCTCAAGTGTATGATTCATAACAATAAGATCAAAATAGTTACTCTTAAAATTAACTTTCTCAAAAATATTTTTATTAACCATATGCCCTTTTTTAATCGCTAATTCAGAATTCTTAGAAGGCTCAACTCCATATGTATCCCAGCCGTGTTTTTTAAAAATATCTAAAAACAAACCATTTGTGCAACCAATATCCAAAACTTTTCCTTCTTTAGTGACATATTTTTCAATCAATTTATATCGTTTAAGAAAAATATTTTCAAAAATTTTTTGACTTAAATTATATTGATCATCACGATGATAATTTTCATAATTTTCAGTTTTCTTTGAATCAATATAAACCACGCTACAATTCATACATTGAATAGCACGCCAATTTAATCCAAAAAAAATACCCCTAACATTTTTTGATTTACAGATATTGCATATAAATTTCATATTAATAACCCTCGTTAATCTTCATATATCTACGTTTAAATTTTCTCAAAGGTGTCTCAATCAATGACACCAAATAAAATAAACTATTCATCTTTTTCCATACATTAGAAACTATTTTCAACTTAGGAATAAAAAAGACTTCTGGGTAAAAAAAATCTTTTGCAAACTCTATACCCAATTCATGTTTTAATTTTCTAGATCTTTTATAAACTTCAAAATCACGAGATGACACATCTGATCTTTGTAAATGTGTTGCATGCAAATACGGTGCGTCAATAAAAACTATTTTTTTCTGAGACCGATCTTGAATCATTTTCTCGTTAATATCTGTCCAACCCCAAGTTCCATGTGGTTTAGACGAATGAATCCCAGGTATTCTCAAATTAAAAGCTCGCAAATTGTAATGACCAGTACGGCCTGCAAGATGATAATGTCCAGCCTTAGCCTCTTGATAATGATACATATCCCCTACAAGATTTATTGAAGGAACGACTATCGATTCTATTTTATTGTTTTTTAATTTAATTTGTGAAACAACCTTATTAATAGAGTCATTCCACCATATTTCATCACCATCAACCACTATTACCCAATTTAATCCATCATTACCTTTAACTTCTTGCAAATCTAAATCTAACATTTGCTGTCTATATCTTTGCTCATCAAAAAAACCATCCGTATCAAATTTTTTATAAAAAATCTTATTTTTAAACTTATTAATATTTAATATTTCATCAATTACCAATCTTGTTTTATCTTTACTTCCCATATCCCAAATTCTTACTTTATCAACGCTGTTAATAACAGACATTACCGAATACCAAATAAATCTTCCTTCATTTTTTACCAGAATATGTACTGTTATCATTTTATTTCTTTAAATTTAAAATACACCCATAAAAATGGAATAATAAAGTTCGATAAATTTCCAATCAGCACAATTATTGATGCACCAATATAACCATACATGGGAATAAAAACATAACCACTAACTAAAGTTATAAACAAATTAATCGAAGTAGTCACAAAAAATAATTTAGGATATGAAAAATAATACAAAACTGCAGAATGAACTGGAATTGATATTAGAAAAATTACCTGAGCAAACAACAAAATCATAAATGGTGTGAAACTCTCTTTATAATTTAATCCATAATAATTATTTATTAAATAATATCCTATCACCCCGCCAAAAATAAAACCAAGCAAAGAAAGAAAAACAACAAATAATTGTAATTTTTTTAAATATTTAATCGCAGTTCTGTTGTCATTAAATTTAGTTAATTTTGGAGCCACAACTGCCGCAATCGCTACAACAATTTGTGGAATAACAGATGTTAAATTAACAGCGACAGAATATACTCCTAAATCACTTAATGACAAAAATCTACCAGAAAGCAATGTGTCTAATCTTGAACCAACCGCAGATATAACAGTAAATACGATAACCCATTTATTAAACTTTATAAACTCGTAAGCAATTTTATTTTCATTCTTAACATTTAAAAAATTAGGCAAAAATGTAAATGAAACTAAAAAACCCAATAGTGGAATTGAAATATAAATAAGCAAAGCACTTGAAATTGATAAATATCCAAAAATATACAAAAATACAACAACAATCAACCTAACAAAATTCATTGAAACATTTAACGTTCCCCACACCCAAAACTTTTGAAGTGCCTGCAAACTACTAGTCGAAAATATAAATAAAGTTAAAGTTAAAACTCCAAACAATGCAATACGAAATGGATTAATCAATTCACTTTTAAAAAACAAAGAATTTGACAAAAAAGGAACAAAAAACCAAATGATAACTATAATGGTTAAAGATGTTACTAATAAAATTTTTAATCCATATTTTAAAAACATTAATGCTTTTTCTTTATCATTATCAATATGCCTACCTACAAAATTAACTATACCTGTATCAATTCCCAATTTTGAAACATCGGATATCAAACTAATTGCTGTAACTGAAATAAAAAATATTCCAAAATTATTTGTACCTAAAAATCTTGCCATTAATATATAAAATATAATTCCCAAAATCCCGTTTAATATAGTTGAAGTACTGACTAAAAAAGTTTGGTTTAACGTCCTACTTTTTATTATTTCTTTTATCACTCTCAATCTCATACATCATAAGTATAACAACAATTAAAACTAATATTGATACGAAAGTAATCACCAAACCAATCCTAAAATAATCCTGGCCTAAATATTCAATTGAAATCTGTTTCCAATTTGGCTTTACATAAAATAAATTTAAAAAAGAAAATAATGGATAACTATTACCAACCAATTGATCATTATTTTTCAAATTCCACAACTTATCATAAGTATCTTTTAATAAAACCCAATTAACATTAGAATTATCACTTACAAAATGTCTCCATGGTCTATCAGATTTATAATCTAAATTATAATTATTTGCAGGCAATACTTTTATTTTGTCCTTATCTAAATCTGAAATTCTATAAGTTTTAAACTTACTAACATATTTTTTTGAAGTCTCAACAGCCTGATTATAATTCTTTTCTGGAGCTATAAAAATAGTATTCAAAACTGAAAAGTCAGAATCATTTTCAATTTCCAATTCTTTAATATTCTCATCAATTTTTATTTTAGTAATAGTCCAATTAAATTGTTTTATATCATTTTTATTTGTTGATAAGAATTTATCACCAAACTTAATTTTGAGAGGATTACCATTAGAAAATGTTCTAAATCCAATGTAATAATCACCAACTATATATTTATTCGTAATGTTAATAATAATTTTTTCACCTTGTTTTGATGAATAAAATATATTCTTGTTATAAACCATATTTCTTAAATCAAAACCACGAATTAAAAGTTCATATTTCCATTTTAAATAGTTAGCATTATCTCCTATTGCCCAACTATTTTTCACAATTTTATTAGTATCAATAAAATCCTTTTGTAAAAGTGATGAAACTAAATCATTATCATCTGCATTATTAAATATTACTTCAACAGTATCAGCTGAAATTTCGTCTGGATCAAATGGTTTAAAAATTCCGTCTTCAAAAAATAATTGAGGAAATTGATTTGGTAAATTTATTTGATAAGGTTCGCCAATTACCAAAAATACTTTATCAAAACCTACAATTCTTTTTTCAGGAAAATCAATTTTATAAATATTAATATTATCAATACTTTTTGAAGCCATTCCAAGAGAAACAAACCTTGCATTCATTTTTACTTGGTCAATCTTATCGTTTATATCCAATGGGATATTTTTGACTACACCTGAAAAAATTACATTATTTATTCCCAAAAATCTAAACCAATCTAAAAAATCAAAATTATACATGAAATTAAAGGCATCTCCTCCCTTATTCATCAACTTAAATATCGGCAAATTGATCAAATCTCGACCACTAATTCCTTGATTATTTTCAGTTTGATATGTAAATGGGTGAAAATATGGCATCCACAAAGCTCTTGAAAAATTTTCTTGATTTAAATACTGATAAACATTTTTCAAATTATTACCACGACTTATCATTAGTGTGCCATTTAAAGTATTACTAAAAACTGGAAAAACTAAAAAACTAAAAAATAAAATAAATGTATAAAAAATATAAGGTTTTATTTTTACAAATCTAATAGAAATTAGATTATAAGTATAAGAAACTAAAAGAGATGTTGTCATTGCAGTAATCACAAAAAATTTACTTGAATCTCTAAAAATGAAACCAAAAAATATTTTGGAAGTTAAAAAAATATTCACAAACCCAAATGGCTCAGTTTCACCTTTCAATAAAAACACTGATGCTAGAAAAATTAATCCCAGCGATATCAATTTTCTTGATGGTTTCAAAAAAACACCCAATATGATAAACACAAAAACAAATGCAAACAAAAAACTCGGATATGTTATTAACCCATATTGGTTTAACGGCCAATGTGGTTGATAAAACGTTAATCCATTCAATAAAGAAAAAAATCTACTATTTAATTGAACCGGCAAAAAACTCTCATACATTCCACTAATTGCTGGATATAAAAAATAAGAAAATAACGGAATCAAAATAATAGTTGAAAATAACGCTTTAAATGCAATCTTTCTCTTCCAAAGAGAATAAAAAAGAAAACTAAAAAACAAGACCAAAAAGGCAATTCTGAAATCAGCGATTGAACAAAGGAAAATTACCAAAAGAAACTTGATAAATTTTTGCTTAGTAAAATATATTTGAAAATTAATAAATGTCAAAAATACGAAGGGTGCCAACCCATACGCTAAATAAACTCCAACTTGCCCACCATCAACCAATAAAATTGAATATGTGTTAATAGTATAAATAAATGTACAAAGTATAGATGATAAAAAATTTAACTTAAATCTTTTTGCTAATAAATATGATCCAATAATGGAAAAAAACAAACCCGGAAAATAAAAAAGTAATCGAACTATTAAATCATTGTCTAATTTTAAAAAAAGTCCCAATATCGAATATACAAACATTATTGGCGATATCCAAAATAAGGATTGTGGTCCACCAAAATTATTTGCTCTTGAAACCCAGCTTGATGGTTCACCAAAATTATCTATAAAAGCATTTTCATAAAAATACGGGGCATCACCCCAAACAAGTGGTGAATTTAAAAAAAACGACCTATACGCTAAAAATAAAATTAAAAAAACTGGCAATATAAATATTATTTTTTTAATTTTTAACATACAAATATAATAACCAAAACAATGTGAAGAAAAATAAATAATTTGAGATTCTTATTGAAAAACCATACTTATTAAAAAATAACACTATGATAAGAAAAAAATTTATTAAAATAATTAATAAATATCCCAGTTTACGAATCATATAAGGTGAAGTATAACAGACTATATGAAAAACTATATTTACTTTATTTTAGTCACAACTTTATTTTTAATACCTATTCTAGTTAATACAAAAATATTTACTAAAAGAGATAATGATTACCAAAATTTTTTTAAGCCCATCTATATTTATTCTAAAAATTCAATAACTAATGACCATATTTTTCCACTTTGGAATAGAATGTATTTTGCAGGTACACCACTTTATCCTGATCCACAATCGCAAATTACATATATTTTTAATATTATTTTACTTTTTATTCCAATTGATTTAGGCGTAATAATATTAATCTACATTCACATACTCTGCTCTGGAATCCTTGCACACAAATTTTCTAAAAACATTCTAAATTTTGATAATAAAACTTCATTATTCTTTGCAACTGGCTACATGTTTTCTTACAAAGTTGCTACTTATATTGAAGCTGGACATATCGGTTTAATATATTCCTGGACTTGGATACCACTATATTTATTAGCACTATTTAAATTAATAAAAAACGATAAACAGAAATACTGGGTACTAATTCTCTGTTTTAGTTCATATGCAATTTTAGTTAATCATATAATTATTTGGTCATATTTATTAATTCTCTCACTTACTTTACTATTAGTACCAATTATTCGCCAAAACTTAACGAGAAAAATAGTATTAATATTTGCATTTGCTTTATCAATTTCAATAAATAGCTTTATATTAATTCCACAATATTTGTGGTCAAAAGAAACATCTAGGAAAACATTAATTACCAACCCAGATCTTTACCCCAAATGGACAAACAAAATAGAAACTATATCAAACATGATTACACCTTTAAAATTTAGCATCGAAAAAATTCAAAAAAATGATAATGAAAAAATAGTGTCAGCCGGAACTATAATCAGTTTATTTGCAATTCTTGGTTTGACTAAATTAAACAAAGCAAAAAAAATATTAACAATATTAATAATTACTCTAATATTCTTGATTTATTCTAAATTTCTAATAAACGACTTTATTAAATTAACTAGAGTTACAACTAGACTTTCTTTTATACCGACAATACTAACTTTAATTTTATCTTCTGTTTGGATAAACAAAATCAAAAATATTAAAACTAAACTTATTTTAATATTATTTATAATAATCGAATTCACATCATTCTTTTGGCTATATATAAACAAAAAACCAAACAATACAAAATACATATCAGACAATATCCCAAATAAAATAAACTCAAGAGTATATTGCACAACTAGATGCATATCTCAAGAAATGGCCTCAGAACATAAAATATACTTAATTGATGGTTATGGCACGCTTCCACAATACAATTTTTACAAAAATGCATGGGGCCTAACTGGGGGCTACTGGAATTACTATACATTATCAATTCCACCATTTGGGCAAATACTTTATGAACAAAAGAAACCAGATATCGAACTTTTAGGCGAATACTCAACAAAATATATCTTAAGTCCGTACAAAATAGAAGACAATAATTTAATTAACATCAAAACTTTCGAAAATATTTACATTTATGAAAATAAACTTTTTAAAGAAAAAATTACAAGTAATTCACCATTTGCTTATAAAATAAAAGAGAACGCTAACGAAACAAATATTAATTTTGAAAAAAAATTCACTGGTCATCTAAAATTCTCAGAAGTTTATTCACCCGGATGGATTGCGATCACAGAATCACAAATTATTAATAGTGAAGAAACACCAAGTGGAATTCAATCGTTTCACGTAACAATACCAACATCAAAAATAAAACTTACATACATACCGCCAGGTATCAAAACAGGACTACTCACATCTATATTCACTTTAATAATTACTTATTTTTTCTCTTATCACCAAGTACTATTTCATAAATCAAAATCAAAAGTCCAATAAAAAATGATTGAAAAGCATACACTGCAGTTCTTTCAGCCCAAACATTTATTTCAAAAAAACGCATAATAGCTGTAAATAACCAAAATACTAAAGTTATTACGAACAATGCCCTACTCCTCGCACCTAATAAAAACACAGACAAAACTATTGAAAAAAAAGTAATAAAATTTACAGTAATAGGAAAAAATGGATGAAAATATCCTGCTGATCTCAAAACGAACAATAAAATAAGAATAATATTAAAAATTGTTAGTTGAAACTGATGTAAAACAGTCCAAGTGTTCGCTTTATTTATAATATTCTTTAAAAAAAGAAATTTCATTTTTGTATTACCATTTTTCTCTTTAACAGATAAACACTAGTAAATAGCACTGCAGTAACTAATGATACAACTCCACCAAGAACTATCAAATTTTGCCTTTTATAATATAACCTAAATTTATAGTTACTTTTCGCACTATCAACATACCAAACATTAGCATATAAATTTCCAGTAAAGTGTGTTTCATTAATTTCTTTATCATCTCCCACAAAAACCATTTCCCAAAGTGGAGAGTAATTTTCAGAAAATACAATCAAATGTGGAGCTTTTACATTGTAGACTTCACCTTCATATTCGACCGGTGATGTTTTTGTAAATTTAATATCTGGAAGCAATAATTCCGGCTTATTTATTACTTGCTCAAGATATAAATCATTTGAAAAAACTCTATAAAAACGAAGGTTCTTATATAACACTTTTGTTCCAAGTGCATCTTTTGTTAGTGGTGCCAACAATTCAATTTTAACATTTGAAACAGTTTGAACAGGCTCATAATAAAAGCTAAAAGCTCCCCATTCAGGATAGTTTGGCATTCTCTCAACTTGAGCCTTAACTAAATTTTTTGTATTTCCTTGATTTATCAATATTGCAGCGTTGTTACCATAAATTTGTTTATAGTCAACAGAAACAAAATAATTAGACATATAGTCAAAACTGCCTATACTGTATTTTGCAGACACATCCTTTTTTGATTTATTCATTATTGATAAATAATCACCATCCAAATCCCTCAAATTATTAAATTGACCTTCACCATTTTTAATAAAATTATTATCAACTAAATTATCATTTGTTATATTTAATACAATTTCATGATCACCTTTTCCAAAGATTAATGGGGACAATCGAACATAAGTATCATTTAAACTTAAAATTTTAATTTGCGATTGCTTACCATCAACAATTAAACTAATTCCTCCATTTAATGGAATACCAAACTTTTCTAAATTATATCTTTCAATAATTGGTGAGTATTCGCCACTCGTATTAACAGTAAATTTATAAATAACTTTACTCAAATCACGCACTGAAAGTCTATCTACTAAATTTGATTGATTATTTCTAAAATTAGTAAAATCCTCATTCTGTGAATTCTTTGCAACAATTATAGATTTTGTTTGTATACCTTTTACTTGATTGATAACACTATCATTTTGATTTGCCAAAACAAAATTCTCACTATTAAGGGGAATTGTTTTAATTGCTTTATCGTAAGGATATGCAAAACTAATTAACTGACTCACTTGCAATTTCAAAGTATCCATATTACCTTCAGGGTACTCATATATATTCCATGATCCAAAACTTTTTGATTTCTTTTTAACAATTTGCTCAGGTAATACTGGAGAGAGACTTTCTTGATCACCTTTTTCTAATATCTGTGAAACATTTAGTTTTTTCAAAACATTATCTGCCCTATACAATTCACCTCTCTTAACACTTGAATAAAACATTTTTACAAGCTGTGAAATTGGCGATTCTGGTGCAGTAATTGGTAAAAACAAAGTTTCACGATCAACAACTAATGCCAAAACTGATTCAATTGCATTGTAACCCCACGAAAATCTTTCAATCTCATTATCTGGATAATTTATTATTCTTCCATTTTTATTCTGGTCAATATACTTTGCTGCATCAAATAAATAACTAGGAAAATGAATATAAAAATTATCATGCATCGAAGCTCTAAATATTTTCCCCTGAACAAGTGGGTAATTATAAACTAAATTTCCAAAAATTATTATGAACCCAAAAAAAGATAATAAATACAAATATATTTTGGGATATTTATTCTCTTTAAAATTACTATTAAATGAATAAAACAAAAGTGAAATTAAACCTGCAACAGAAATAATCAAAAGTGGTGTAAAAATATACCAAGGACTTCTAAACAAACTAAAAAATGGCAGATGCTGACTCAAAAAATGAAATATATACCCCGTAGGTAAATGTGTTCCGACACCCAAAAATACACCAATTAACATCATCAATCCAAATCCAATATATAAGTAATTTTTTTCCTTTTTCCAAAAAATTAATGCTATAAAACTAAGACTTGGAAGTAAAAAACTAAATATCAAAAAAGGTAATTTAAAAAAATAATTAACTGCATATGGGATATATAAGGGCTGATTAGTTGTCGAATCAAGTGAATACCAATCCCAAGCCCCTTGTTGCCTCCAAATATTTAATATACTAGTATTTTCCGATAAACTATCGATCCAATTTGTATACCCAATCTTATCAATACTTCCTGATGGTGCAATTGTTCCAAATATAAAACTAAATGTTGGAAAAATCCAAATTGCATTAATTAATAAAATTGGCACAGCTAAAGTTAAAAAATTTAAAAATGAAAATTTCAAAAAATCAAAAGTCCTTACACTTAGAACTACACCAAACATATATATAGCAATAACTGCAAAAAAACACATAAAATATGCAGGATTAATTCCAGAACCAGATAGAATAATTCCAACAATCATTGAAAAAAACAAAGCTTTTGGTCGACTTATACTTTTTTTATTCATATATATAATTAACACCAGTCCAAAAGGTATTGCTGAAATTAACGACAAATTAGAAACTTTTACATTCTCCCAAGTGTTAAATACATAAACATTAAAAACATATATCGAAACAAAGATTAATTGTGATATTTTATATTTTTCAAATATCACTTTTGATAGTGAATACGAAGCAAAAACGATTAAACTAAACCAAAACAGTAAACTAAATAATTCAACTAATTGAAGTGAAAAGCCAAGTTTATATGGTAAATATTGAACAAAATGAAAAAACAAACCTGCAGTTGAAGATGAAAAATCACCACCAGCATTTCCAATTGGATTCCATGTAAAAAATCTCCTCAAAAACCATATTTCAGGATTCAATGGAAAATTCGTATCTGATCCGTTTATTAATGCGTCTCCTCGCCCTTTAAACCAAACAATTGGAGTCAGAGAAAATAGAATGAGAATAATGTTTAACCAATTACTTGAAACAAAACGATTAATCCTTTGCTTCATATATATTTAACTCATTTATAACCCATGAAGCAAAATTATGAGTTCCAATTTGTTCAATTCTTAAATATCTATATTTTTCAGGTTTCATGTATATATTTATAATGCCACTTGTATCAGGTTGTATTGCTTTTGAATAATAAACTTCTTTCCAATTAATTTTATCATTCGATAAACTAATTCTATAGCCAACTTTATCCTGATTGGAATTATTATAGGAGTCAATTTGAATATGAGCAATCGCCATTTTATCTTTAAAATCAATATCAAGATATTGATAATTTGAATATGGAAGCTGTGAATCCCAAAATGTCTCTCTTTTTGCGTCACTTAAAAACTTTATGTTTACCTTATTTAATGTTGAAGTCACGATATAATTCTTTATCTTCCTCTCATTTGATAAATACCCCTTCAATCTACCCCTTATTTCACTAGTTGTATCAAATACTTCATTAAGCTGACTATCATATCGAAAAGAATAAATAAAATTCATATCAATATTTTTATTCTTCACCATTTTTGCCAAATCATCAAAAACTCTATAGTATCCAAAACTTTTACCATCAATCTCCTTATAATCTTGGCTTTCAATATCCCATAAATAGTAATTATCAAAAAATTTACCGGAAAGATTTAATCTTGATTGATTATAAACCATAAATGTATGTCCAAAGCCTGACTGAAAAGGTAATATTTTATCCTTTTCAGCCAAACCATAATATGATTTATCACTTTCACTATACAAAATAAAATCATTTTGGTTATCAGGAATAATCAAAGAAGCTTTTCTCAAAATTTCAATTCGCTTTTTAGCATCACTATTTAACATATTAAAATAATTCTGAGTTAAAAATAAATTAAATACAAAAAATAATATTAAAAAAATATTCAATACTTTTCCCTTACTAAAAATTATTGGCAATATCATCGCCATCCCAATATTCAAAAAATATAAGTTACGTGAATCAAAATATACACTAAATCCATAAACCCCTGGTGATAACGAATATATAAAACTATTTAAAACAATAAAAACCAATCCGATCATTAGTATTAACTTATTATTCTTATCGCTTGTCTCACAATATCTCGTTTTAAAAATTAAATAAAATATAAAATTTATAACAATAACAAGAGATACTGATATAACATTTTCTGAATATCTATCAAAACTTGTAGTTCCAATTCCTCCAGTTATTTTATTAGGAATTAAAGAGGTAATTTTGTTTGAAAAATAAATTAAACCATTTGAACTTAATATTAATTGAGGTACCACCTTAAACGGCGAAGTAAGCATATTAAGTATTAATGTTTGCGTACTTTGGGTTTGAGTTACAATTTGCTTATCATTTGTAGCTTGGTGAGGTAAAAATAAAGCAAAAACTCTAAATATACTGTAAATTAAAAATGATATAAAAATAAATTTAAAAACATATATTTTATATTGCTTCTTATTTGAGAAAAAAAGATAAAATAAATAAACAATAAACATTCCAATTGATATTTCTTTAAAAAGAAGAGAAGCAAAAAGAAAAAAAACAGAAACTAATAAATCCTTTTTATTTTCAGAAGAAAATGATTTTATAAAAAAAATGAATGAGAAAATTGCAAAAATTACTGCTCCATGTGTGTTTAAATCTGTAACAACCCAAGTTGTAGCTTGAATACCCGATGCAGAAATACCAAAAATAAATGCAACTATCAATGAATATTTTTCACTATTAGATAGCTCACGCGCCAATAAATAAACTAAGCAAGTAATAATTATATGAAAGATAATACTCACAAGTGCCCAAGGGAAATAGTTAACTTTAAATATTCCAAATAAAAAATCAAAAACCAAATCACGTAGTGGAGTGTAATGTCCAATCTTTGGGTAAAAAAAATTAGCAATTCTATTTATAAAAGGTAGCGACTGATTCAAATAACCAGATCCAAAGGCCTGCCATTCATCTTGTTGATAGAACCCCTTAAAAAGGGGCAGATAACATACAACAATTACAAATAAAATTAATAAAATAAACTTATTTTTTTTAAAAAATTGCCACCTCATTTAATAAAATTCGCCAAAAATTTTCTCCCCCCTTGAGATGTCAAAAATACATACATTATTACATTCGTTGTTATCCACACTACAATCGGTTCATACAATCCCAGTATTGTTCTGTGTTTAATCGATCTGAATATTCCATAAAACAAAGGTCCAATAATTGTCTCAGAATACAGTACCCACAATGCCAATTTAAAAATCGATTTTTTGTCTGATGTATCTATCCATGTCCAATATCTTTTTTCATTTTTCACAAAAAAAGTTTTCTTAAGATTTCTAACTCTTTTATCAATCATAGTTTTAATGTCTGGAACAGTCAGATGATGCAAACCAGCGGATTTAACATACGCATATTTATCAAAACCTTTATTTAAAAGTATTACTAAATTATCAAGTTCATAAAACCTTTTTCTTTTTGAAATCTCATCAATCGACAGTATTTGTTTAGTTCTAAAAACACACAAACCCATTGATAAAATATTATTTTTATTAAATATCATCAAATCGTATCCATTTCTTTTTTCCGTTATTAATGACTCTACACTTGGAGTTAAATAAACAAACAAAGGGTCTCTTTGTATAGGATCAAGAGTTAAATATTTATTAAGCAATGGGTCACTTTTATAAGAAACAAAACCTGTAGTAGAAGCTATGAGTGTTTTATCATTTTCAAGAGGTTCCACCATCTTCTTAATCCAGTATGAAGTAGGTAAATCTATATCTGCATCAAGGTATGTATAATATTTTCCACTTGCTCTCTTTAAAGAAATCATCTTTGCTGTTAGATAATCATTTTCTTTGTTCTTAATTATCTTTACAAATTTATATTTCCTGGCAATTTCAATTGTCCCATCAATACATCCATTATCCACAACAAAAACTTCGATTTTGCCACTATATTTTTGCTTTTTAATTGAGTCAAGACAATTCGCAATATTTTTTTCTTCGTTATATACAGGAATAGAAATAGTAATAGAAGGCATTCTTTTCATATTATTCAAAATTAAACATAGTTGGATAAATCTTTTTATAATAAAACTTATTATTAAGTTCAACTGCATTTAATTGATACTTTTTATAATTTGACATTATTTTTTTAATTGCAGCCACTAATTGAATCGAACTATAGTAATCAATTACGATTCCCGCTTTGTGTTTCTTGATCACATTTGAAAACTCAATAATATTTGTTGTAATCACTGGTAAACCAAAATTAATATATCTTTTTGGTTTTCCCGGATCAGTATAAAAAGAAACAGTTCCTGGCTCTGGCATATATGGTGCAATTCCAATATGACAATTTTTCAAAATTTTTTCAAATTGACTTTCCTCAACATATCCATAAAACTTAACAGACAGTGGGCTATTCTTAGCACGCCTCTTAAAATATAACTCTTCAGGTCCAGAGCCAATTATTTCAAAACTAATATTTGGAAAGTTTTTATGAATTACTTCCTGATTATCAAAAATTATATCCAAACCTTGGCTTTTTTTAAGTACACCAATAAATCCAATTTTAATTTTTTTATCGTGAACTTTCATGTTTGAATTAAAATTCGCTTCACCAGTTGCAATAGGAACAACTTTATAAATTCCCAACCTAGGAATTATATTTTCTCTTTTTCGAGGTAAAATCATTCTCTTGTGCAAGAAAAATGTATTATCAGAAAAAAGTGTAGCAAATTTATCAAATTGCCAATAAACTCTTCTCATCAAAACAACAATTTTTTTCTCGTGATTAAATGGATAATAATCCCAAACCCAAAATAAAGTATTTTTTACAAGTCCGACTTTCTTAAGAAGAATTCCGATTGTCGCTGGAAAGGCATTAACAGTAAAATAGATATCAATTTTTCCGTATCTAATATAAACACTGGCAAAGGCCCAAAAAATCTGAACGAAAGTTAAAATTGATTTCAGCGGAAGTAAAAAAAATAAAAGTTTTTGAGAAATACTAAATTCATAAAAAGGAGTCTCTTTTTCCAAAATTCCATCTTTATATATTGCTAATTTATTTATTTTCTTTTTGTTTCCTATCTGATAAAAACCAGCCAGAAACAAAAAGACATACTTATTATTCTCACGTAAATAATCCAATATTTTTCCGGAATTATCATACGGAAAATAATTTACATAAAATACTTTTTTTACGGAAAAATCACTCTTATCTTTTTTCATTAATTAATTGAGGTAAATATAATTTTACTTGTTCCTCGATCCAGTTGTAAGTCTCTAATAATCCATCCTCAAGCGAAACTTGAGGTGTCCACCCCAAAACCCGATTTACCATTGTATTGTCAGAATTTCTACCCCTAACACCTTGTGGCCCGTCTATGTGTTTTTTCTTAATTTTAATTCCAGCAATACTAGAAACAATATCTGCCAAATCATTTATGCTTACCATTCTGTCCTGCCCAATATTAAGAGGTTTATTGTAATCTGATTCCATAAACAGGTCTATTCCTTTTACACAATCATCAATGTAACAAAAAGATCTTGTTTGATTACCATCTCCCCAAATTTCAATCTCTGGATTATTTGTCAATTTTGCAATTGCAACTTTCCTACAAAAGGCTGCAGGAACTTTTTCCCGACCGCCTCTCCATGTTCCCATTGGACCAAATATATTGTGAAATCTTGCAACTCTCATCTCGATTCCATAATCATTCTGATAATATGTACACATCAATTCATGAATCAATTTTTCCCATCCATATGAATCTTGAGGGGAAGCGGGAAAGGCGTCATCTTCTTTCAAAGGTGAAGGGTTCTCTGTCAATTGTTTAGATTCAGGATACACACATGCAGTTGAAGAATAAAAATACTTTTTAACACCATTTTCTCTACTGGCTTCAAGGGTATTTGTACTAATCATCATATTGTTATGAAAAATTAAAGAAAAATTATTTGATATAAAACCCATTCCACCCATATCTGCTGCCAATGAATACACTTGATCAACTCCTTCAGTTGCCATCAAAGCATTTTCAAAATTACGCAAATCAAGAAGTAAAAATTCATTTGAGTGATCTGCTGAAAATTCTGGTTTTTTAATATCAACTCCTCTAACCCAATAACCTTTATCTCTAAGAAATTTTACAAGATGGCTACCAATAAAACCTCCTGCCCCAGTAACCAATACTTTCTTTTTCATAATAGATTATTATCACAGATCCACGATTTCGTAAATTCAAAACCCTTTTTAAAACTAACTCTAGGCACAAAACCCAGTTCTTTTCTTGCTCTACTAACGTCAAAATAAAAATTAGATGTCATAGCTTTTACCCTTTTTGGATAAATTAGAGGTTTAACGCGAAACAATCTAAAACAAATCTCAAAAAAATAACTGACCAAATAGGCTATAACTGGATTTATTTTAACTAAATTAACTTTATTACCTATAGATTTAACAATAATTTTATAAATTTTATTCAACGAATTAACTTTAAAATTACCAATTATATATTCTCCACTTAATTTTGAATTCATGGCAATAAATGCAGCTCTTGCAACATCTTTTACATATATATAATCAAGTTTATTCTCACCATCACCAATAACAAAAAACATACCTTTTTTAATTACTCGAACCAAATCCAGTAATGCCTTCTTATCTCTTGGACCATAGACAGTCGTAGGTCTCAAAATTGAATATTTAAATTTTTTTAATTTTGCAAAATCTTTTATCAAACTTTCACCCAAAAATTTACTTTTTCCATATGGCTCATCAGTATAAATATTTCTATCCTCATTCCAATCTTCTATATCACCAAATTCCGAAGGCAAACCATAAATCCCTACACTTGAAAAAAAGACAATTTTTTCAAACATTTTATCTATTGAATTCAAAATATTCTTAGTCCCAACAACATTTGTTCGATAATAATCTTCACTACTATGCTTAGGGTCCATAACTAGGGCAGCCAAGTGGTAAATATAAGAAACATCTTTACAAGCCAACACACAATCTTTAACTTTTCTAATATCACCGACACAAATCTCAATATTTCCAGAACGAATATTAGATAAATTTTCCCATGGTGGAACCAAAATTCTAATTAAACAATCGTTGTTTAAATTTTTTTCAAGATAATCCAGCAAATGACTACCAATAAACCCACTTGCGCCAGTAATAAGTATTATTTTTCTCATATTTTTAAAATTATTCTTTTAAACCAGATGATCTGAAATGAACAGATTTTACTTCAAAATTAAATGGCTTATACATAGGCGATATTTTAATTTTTTCTATTTTTAATCCATCAACAGGTAAAATTACCTCGTAATTTCTAAAAATATCATCTGGAGTAATTGAAATATTACCAGCTTCTTTCCAACTATTACTTTTGTCACTAAAGTATAAAAGATCTACATTTAAATTTTCATTAAAATTATTCATAACTTCACTAAATGTCTCAATATTTTCAATATAACCATAAGGATTATTTAAAAACTCTTCAGTATCATTCAAATTCAATTCTTTAAACTCATCGTCAATTGGCCAAATTTCAGAAATACCCGGAGAATCATCAGATAAACTAGAGCGAAACAAAACTTTTACATATTTAGCGTTTACAGGACTAAAAAAATTAATAGTCTGAATACCCTCCTCAATTCTTTTAACTTCTTTAATCTCTGATACTTTTACCCAATTTTTATTATCTATTGATGTTTCTACAATATAATCAGTAGGTGAATTATTAGGGTATGCATTTATCCATGCAATTCGACCAATGTTAATTGGTTTATCCAGTTCTAAAATTAAACCTTGCTTTGCATCATGCCATAAAATTCGATCAGGGCGCCAGGATGTTTTTATATTATCATCAATTAAATTTAAACCAATATCTTCTCTCCATTCACTTGTTGTCAAAACTTTCATATTTTTATACAAGTTTGTTTTATAAATATAATATTTAAATGCCATATCTCTCATTTTTTTATTCACTAAAACATTATTAAATTCCATTTTCTTATTATTAACAATTGGATATAAAATACTTTCAAATTCACCATAGTCTACTTTTATTCGTAATTTAATTTTATTTGGAGTCACACTTACAATTGGGTTTAAAAAAATAATTTCATCATTATCATATTTAAAATTTATCATTTTATAATTACTAGCATTCTCCAATCGTTTTCTTAAAATTTCAGATGTATCAATTAATTTATTATCAGTGTAATAAAATGAATAAACTTTTCTCAAATCAAAATTGCTAATTTCTGAGATATTTTTTTCCAATTCAGAATAGTCAACTATCCTTTTAAAGTCATACCTATCCATCCCATACCTCCACGCAATTGCAGTCTCTTCAGGCATTGATGCTACTGAAAATGCATTGGAAAAATTTATCCTCATGTCATCAGCTACATCAAAATAAACCAAATCACCTTTATTCAAAACTGGCATTTTAGTTTTCAACTCAGCATAAAATCTATCTACAGGTTTACTTCTAAAATTAACAATTTTATTCTGATAATTAAATCCATATACTAAATTTCCCAATACTATAAAAATAATAAATCCAAAAAGCACTCCTATTTTTTTCTTAGGTTTTTTAAATGCATAAATACCAATAAAGGAAAATAACAATGTCAGTGGAAAAAAAGAATGAGCCAAGTATCTATAATAAGTTTCATAAACTACAGTTGGACTATATGCACTGTATGCAGCCAAATTTAAAATTACCCAAAGCAAAAAAAATAAATAAATATTTCTTTTATATCCTTTAAAAAGTAATGAGAAAAGAAACAAAATAAACAATACAATTCCACCCAAAAAAACAGTTACAAATGAGTGTTCATTTAAAACCAAAAATTGAGTATTGTAAATTTTTTTAGATATAAAAAACCATCCAACAAAAAAAGTAACAAGTAAAGAAGTCATCATCCATCTTCTTTTTTCAAAATATCCAGAAAACTTCCTAGTAAAAATTAAAAATGAAATGAAAATTAAAAAAAATATTTCTCTACTACTTAATAATGAATATAGAAAAGAAGTAATCCAATCTGGAATTACCAAGTTAGCAAATGAAGATAAAAACCCATAAGATAAATAGTAATTTCCACTTATTATCCCTGATATTAAATCTTTAACTTGTCCACTTCTCCCATCTGGATTTTGAAGAAAATATTTATAAAAAAAATAGATAAACGGAATAAGTCGTAATACACTTTTTAAAATAGACCTAGGTAAACTTTTAAACGTAAAAAACAGTAACTCAAAAAGAATAACTACTGATATTAAATAATGTGTCCTCGTCTGCACAAATTCAATACTAAAAATATATGACAAAAGAGCCAACATGTACCATTTATTTTTTTCAGTCTTAAAATACTTAAAATAAGAAAAGGTCAGTATCGTCACCAGTATCACACTAAAACTCGTAACTACAGAATTAAAAAGTCTTATATAAGAATCAGATGCAATATAACCACAAGCATAAATAAATGCAGAAAGTAATGCTATTTTTTGAGAAAAAACTTTTGAAACTAAAAAATAAATCACAAATACACTTAATAAATAAAACAAAAAAGTAGTCAAAAAATAAAATACTATATTGAGACCAAAAAAATAATAAACAGGAACGAAAGGAGTAATAATATATTTATAAGTTCCCTCACCAAATGGTCCATAACCAAAGTAACCAGCTTTCTCATTAATATGTTGAAGTTTAAAAAAAAGTGACTGATCATCTTGCCATGGAGTCATTAATAAAAGCTGACCGTATGAAATTATTGTAGTTAAAAATAAAAAAAGATAAATCTTAACTTGTTTCATTTCTTTCTAGCTACAAAAAACATATTTATGTTCGAATCTGTATCTTGTTTTAACAAACCACCAAACAAAAAAGGTAAAATTTTAGATCTAAAATCAACCAACATAACTAATCTTTTTCCAACAAATGTCTTTCCAATTTGAGATGGCAATGCAGTAACCAAAAAAGCTTCATGTAATCGTAAATGTGTTGGTGATAATGTTCCTTCTTTTTTTACAATTTCAAACCCAGCTTTTTTTAATTTATCTTCCCACCAAGTATGAGTTTGTAAATTAACGTGTTTAAATATGTTTTTATGAAATTTCCAGTAAGATTCAGCACTATCTTTTAAACCAATACTTTTCAAAAATGAATAAACAAGCAAATACTCTTTCATTTCTGGAGTTGGAACTGAAAAAACGAACTTCCCACCTTTCTTTAAAACCCTATGAACTTCCTTGATTACTTTTTCACAACTCTCAATATGTTCCATAACACTAACTGAAACTACAGTTTTATAACTATTATCTTTAAACGGTAAATTTCTTGCATCTGCATAAAGTAACTTTTTGTATCTTTTACCATCCAATGCTTTTTTTAAATCATCTTCATTAACGTCAATACCAACTTCGATTTGATTAAAAACCACTCCAGCAAACTCACCAAAACCACAACCTAGATCTAAAACTGGTGATTCCATTTCAACTTTCTCAAAACTCAGTGCTTCAATAGTTCTCCACAAAGCATGAGAAAAAGGAGATATTCTCAAAAAATCTTTTAAATATTCCTTCGAATCTTTATTTTTTTTAGTATTTCTTTTTTTTGAAACTATTTCTTTTTTATAAGTTGCCATGTGAATTTGTATAAAATAAATCTAAATCAATTTTCTGCTTATTGTAAGGCGAAGATGAAGTTATGTCATCAACATCTTTTTTTGATTCACTTAAGATTACATCATCTAACCACATTTTAGAAGTTAAATTATCTGCCATCTGAAATGATATTGTTAAGTACTTTGAATTTTCTGGCGCCCTCTCGTATACAGATTTTAAATTCCATTTAATAGTTCCAAACAAACGTGATGAAATTGCTGAATAAATCGGCATTTTAGTTAAATCATCATCGCTCCAATAATCAATTCTCAAAAAACCATTTCTTTGTTTTGCTGAAAATTCGTTGTCAGACCTAATAAAACCATCAACCTTATACAAATATCCCGGCTTAACTGATATTAAATTTGATCTAATTCTAACAATCGAATAAGGACTTCCAGATGACAAAAACAAAATTGATCCTTTATTTTTATTACCGCTTGCACTATCCCAAACAAAATCACTATCATAATTTTCTTTATCAACAACTGTCCATCCACTCAATCCTTCACTAAATTCAAATTTTTCTTTTATACCAAAATCAACTTTCCCCCAATCTGGAAATTTAGAAAAAACTAAAGCTTCATCAGGCGCTTGCCAAGGTTTAAAAGTAGAAAACACCTGATATCTCATCAACTCTTCAATTGATAATCCATAAAAAGTATTTCTCAAAATATACATTGGTTTATTCCAATATTTCGCTAAATCCTTATATCCATAACTCATCCAGAAAAAAAACAGGTTAGCTGCCCAATCTGAATTCAAAATTGAATATTTTGCACCATCATCCCTATGCTCTGACATTGAATAACTTCCGGATAATTCAAATTCTGTCTTAATCATTACTGGAGCTCCAGTTGGTGGATCAAATGGGTTAGCTGCAACAACAGAATTAGGGTCTAAATTTTTATTTAACCAATCTGACAAAACATAATAACCCCACTCTTTTGTATAATAATAAGTATTCAATAAACTGTTTCTAAATGGAACAAAAACAGTTAATCCAATTAAAAATACTAATACAATTTTTGAAAAAAAATCATTAAATCTAATTCTCAACAGTTCATAAAAATGATAAATAAATATTGAAGCAAAAATAAGTAAAAATGGAGTTATAGTTACAAAATTTCGAACATAAAAACCTCCAGCTGAAAAATATGTAAACACGAAGAAAAAGGGTAAGATTATAGTCAACAAGAACAAAAATCTTTTAGGGTACTTAATAATACTCACAATCATTCCAAGTACAACTAAAACAAATTCAATCGGTCCATAATCATAATGATACAAATACGAAAAAGGGAAAAAATTAAGTTTATTAACCCCCATTGCATAACGAGCAGATACAGCACTAGTCCACATTTTTGCAGATTCAAAATGTATAAAAAAATAAGGATTTAATAAAACGAAAACAATTAGTACTGAAAAACCCAATATAAATACTTTTCTAGAAATCAACTGACCCAATTTTATATTCTTATTTACTATTAATAAATCAAGATGTGCAAAAATAATTGGCAAAAAAGAAAATATTTGATATTTCATCGAAAAACTTGCACCAGCACAAAGCCCAGCATACAAATAATTAACAGTTGTAGGTTTCTTCCACATTCTATAAGTAAAATACAATGACAAAATTAAGAAAAACGCATTATATGGATCGGGCAAATTCATATGAGCGGCCATAACTTGTCTAAAATTTACAGTCAATAAAAATGCAGACAATAAACCTATGAAATTGTTAAATACCTTTCGACTAAATATATAAATCAATACAACACTGCCAATACTAAACAATGAAACAATATATCTACCCCAAAATAAAGGGTAAAAAACTTTAGTCCCTATTATCTCAAGTCTCAAAATCCTCTCCCACTCAATAGAACTTTTAGGCAATTGAACCAATCCATCAACTAAATTTAGTATATTTACTGCAAAATATTTTAAATAACTCAAGGGTATAAACAAAAATTTAAAAAAAACGAAATTAATAAATATCGTTCCAGCTGGATAATCAAATCTATTAGGATCAATATTTCCCCGAGTAACCATATCAATTGCAGTCCCATACAAAATAGGCTCATCAGCATGATATTTGTTATATCCTGGATTTGTTCCTATTACCCTAAGAAGAGATGCTAATAATATTATTCCAAAAAATATATAATTTTTTCTCATTTCACTGCTGTAAAAATTATATGAGAAAAAGGCATTTTTTCTTCTGCAGAAAAACATTTAACTTTAAAGTTATTTTTCTTTAATAAAACCAACCAATCACTTTTTTTTCTAAAATAAACTTCAGAATAAATCTTTCTCTCAAAAACCATTGGAACGATAAAATGATCAAACGTCCATGCAATAAAATATTTCAACGAAAATTTAATATCAATTTCCACAATTACCAATTTTCCGCCTTTCACTAATGATTTATAACAATTTGCAATAAGTTTTTCCTGATCATTAAAATTTCGAAGGTGATGAAGTAGATGAAAAAGAACTATTATTTTACTTTTTGGTATCTTCAATCGCGTTACATCAGATTTAATAAACTTTACATTATCAACACCTCGAGTTGCCTCTCTTATTCTCTCATTACTTATTTCATAGGCTTTTATTTTTCTTTTCTTAGAACTTATACCAAGATAATTACTAAATATTCCCTCACCACAACCCAATTCAACGATACTTCCAGATTTAGGAATATATTTTTCAACAATTTCATATGGAGCAACCATAAATCTCCAAGCCGAAAAAAATTTCTTCCATCCAACCTTCTGATAAAGATTTATTGTCTGATCTATGCTTGTATTCATTATTAGCTATTATGGTACCATTCAAAATAAAAATGAGAAACAGGACATTTAAATTTTCAGCAATCGTATTTTTAATTACTTTTATTGTTTGGAGTGGTACTTTAAGCCAAACTTTTTTAGGTGAAGGTTATTTCTATTTTGAAAGTTGGAGAGGAATCATATCACCAACAATAGGTTACAAAGCTTTACTTTCATATGACAACTTTGCAAGAATTATGTTTACGATTGCACCTTTAATATTTAAAGATAATCTATTTCTATATCAACTTTTCCAACTTCTAACATTTAGTTCCCTCACATCAATTTTTTTCTTCATAATATACAAAATTACAAAAGATTTATCATCATCATTTCTTGCATCAATATTTTTTTTAAGTAGTGTAACTGGGACTTTTGAAATGATTGCTGAAGGAAATTATGATAGATTTGTACAAAGAATTCCAAATTTTATTCCTGCATTAATAGCATTTTATTTTTTATATCTATTCATAAAATCAAACAAAAAGACACATTTACTAATTTCAATATTATTATTTTGTATTGCCATGTTCATGGCTCACTTCACTTTTATAATGACCCCACTTTTTATAATTTACCCTCTGGTACAAATTTTAATTAAAAAAACAACAACAAAAGAAATTATTAAAAAAATATTAATCTCCATAACTTTCTTAACAATGGGAATTCTTTTCGTCTATCCTGATCCATACCATCAAAGTAAAAGCATATTAAAATTTTTAAATAGTGATCCAAAATTACTAGAAAAAATTATTTATCAAATACCAACTGTTGCTTTTCCGTATGAACTAATACCAAAAACATCGATACTACTTAAAAATTTGTTTGATATTAAATCAATAAAACCACCATATATATCATCACTTCAAATTCTCACATTCATTCTTGTTTACATGTTTACAAGATCACTCTATTACTATTACAAAAACGATAAAGATAAATTCAGTATATTTTTAACTTTTTTTGGAGCCCTTGTTTCAGGTTTTGTTTTATATTTTTATACCGACGATAAATTAAATCCATTTATTGAATTTGGAAGTGGAAGACAATACTTTATATTCATTATTTACATATCAGTATTAATTGCACTATCTTTGAAATACTTTATTAAAAATAATAGTAATTTTAAAAAAGTAACTATAGTTTTAAGTCTATTTATCCTATTATGGAATTTAAACTATATAAACAAAAAAATATACTCTTTAGAATACTTAGTGAAGGCAAACAGAGTATACACAACATACATCAAAAAAATTTCTCCAAATTTCACAGACAGCACTGTCATTTTTGCTCGTTCAAGAATTCACTGGCCAAATGACTTAATCTTCAAATTTTATACACCAAAAGGAGCCAGACAAGTTACAACACTTTCAGATTTAAAAGAATTAAACCTAAAAAATTATGATGATGTATATGTATTTGATTATGACTTTCAAACTGATCCATCAGAAGAGCCTAATCCACAAAAAGGTATATTTCTTGATTTAACAAATCAATTTAGAAACAAATCTGTTGATTTATCATCATGGTAGTAGTATATAAACAATAGTGAAAAATAAATTTTACCCACCAATCTCAATTGTAATCCCTGCATACAATGAAGAAGAAAATATTAAAGAGATACTTTTAAATACAACTAAAAATCTCCCAAAATATTTTAAAGATTTTGAAATAATAATTGTCAACGACGGCTCAAATGATAAAACTGGTGAAATTGTTAATAAATTTGCAAAAAATAAAAAATATATAAAAATCATCGATCAAAAAAATTCAGGTTATAGTAAAGCAATGCTTGCCGGAATTAAAATTGCATCAAAAGAATTTGTTGCTTATATGCCTGCTGATGGTCAATTTTTAATTAATGACATGAGGCATTGTTTTGAAGTTATGAAAGAAAACGATTTAATATTAGGATACAGAGGTGGTAGACAAGATTATACAACAAGAAGAGTTATATTCTCATATGGCTACTTATTACTTCTTTTATTAATGTTTGATATTAAATATATGGATGTAGGATGGGTAAACATATGGAAAACCAAAAAAGTACAAAGAACTAAACTAACTGCAGTCGGAGGTATTTTTATTCTCACTGAAATACTTGTTCGCTTTAAACAAAAAAAATATAAAATAACTGAAGCCCCTTCATATTATCATCCAAGAATTGGCGGTGTTGCTAAAAATGCCAGTTATAAAGTAGTACTAAATACTTTTCTAAATGCAATCAAACTATGGATAAGCTTAAAATTGACAGTTTAATTGTTAATGAATAAGATAAGATTTACATATGACTCCTGAAATAAAATTTAATGAAATAATAAATTCTCCCCAAGAAAGAATTCTGGACCTTTCAAGACAAAAGGATAAAGTCAGAAACATCCCAGTTTGCCTTATTATTCCCCCATCAAGTTTCTTAGCTGACGAGAGAGTCTTTCCATTCTTGGGTATTTTAAAAGTTGCAGCACAATTGCGTGACAATGGAAACGAAGTTGATGTTATCGATTGTTCTGGATATGGAAACCCGGATGAAATAGTCAAAAAATACATTGACGAACACCCAAGTGTTAAAACATTTGGACTTACTGCAACAACTCCACAAATTGTTTCTTGTGGGAAAATCCTTCAACAAATAAGGGATAGCTCTCATGATTCAAAAGTAATACTCGGTGGAACACATGCAACACTTACACATGCAGGTTATTTACAAGAATTAAAAACTGGAACTGAGCGCGGTCGAGCAACTGTAGCCTTAAGCCAACTTAATGAATTATTCGACACAATAGTGGCAGGTGATGGCGAAATGTCGATTTTTTATGCAATCGATAATGAAAATAATCAAAAATTAATCGATGCTGGCAATTTAAGTTCCCCACTATTTATAAAACGTGGTGAATTAGACCAATACACTCCAGCCGCTAGAGAACTAATTGATCACGAAAGTTACAAATACTACATTGATGGCAAAAGAGCAGCAAGTC
Source organism: uncultured Gammaproteobacteria bacterium (assembly GCA_964524515.1). GTDB lineage: Bacteria > Patescibacteriota > Microgenomatia > UBA8517 > UBA8517 > CAZGEA01. The sequence goes on from CAZGEA010000001.1 coordinate 307,645, forward strand.
TAATAGCTCAACTTGGCTGTCCCTTTGAATGTGGTTTTTGTGGTGGGCGAGATTCTCAATTTTTAAGAATGATAAGAACCAGAACGATTCCAAATATAATCGATGAAATGGGTCAAATAATAGATTCATCGAAAAATTGGGAGGAACCAATTCGAGCTATTATGTTTTATGATGACGAACTCAATGTTTCACCTCAAAATCTTGAAAATCTTTGTAAAGCATTGATTGATTACCAAGCTGAGTCTGGTTTAGAACTTCGCTTTAGAGGTTTTGTAAAAGCTGAATTATTCACCCAAGAACAAGCAAACTTAATGTATAAAGCTGGTTTTAGAGAAGTTTTAAGTGGTGTTGAATCAGGATCAGATCTAATGCTTAAAGCTATGAGAAAACACACAAGTAGAGACATCAACTCAAGATGTGTTAAATATGCCCATAATGCTGGATTGAATTTTAAAGCATTAATGTCCTTAGGTCACCCTGGCGAATCATATGAAACAATACAAGAATCAATTGATTGGGTAAAAGATAATTTAAGAGTTGGAGATCAAGTTGATTGGACTGTTATCACAGTTTTCTTTGGCACTCCCTATTCTGATAGGGCAACATATATAAAAGAAGATGATGTTTGGGTTTATGAAACAAAAGTTTTAGACGATAAAACAAAAACTACAAAAATTCTTAAACTTTACAGTAAAAGAACCGATCAATTCCTTGACGCCCAATTTTACAAAGGTATTCCAGATGGCTACAAAGCATATGTTTGGACAGATTTCATTACTCAAGATGAATTAGTCACTCAAAGAGGAAGAGCTGAAAATGAAACTCGCGCACACTTAAATCTACCCCACATTCAATCAGTTACAGAAATGCAATACGAACACACAATGGGTATGCCTGGCAATAGCAATGAAGCGCTTCCATCAAAGATACTTCGATCCTCAAAAACCATCTACTCAGCAAATTAACTTAATTCATAAAATCTTTATTCAATCTAGTTAAAGAATCAAGATAAGAACCAACATTAATTCTCTCCATACAATATTTAAATATTTGATCATCATCCACTTTCCTAAATTTTTGAACAATACTTCTTTTTTTCAATATCTCACCAATATTTAGTATATTCCACCCGATTGATTTATAAATCACTACTATTTCTTTTAATTTAAATTTAAATAAATAATAGACAACCAAAAAATTAAGTACCAATAAATGCATAAATAAAATTATTAACAAATTTAAAAAACTTAAATTCTTAATTAATGAAGAAATTCTATTTTTAAATGAATGATAATTAACAGAAAAAGGATTCATTCGTTTTGCAGAATAAGCCAATTTATGATAAATAAAAGTATTAGGAAAATACAAAACTTTATTTCCCAATAACCAAACCTTCCAACAATAATCTGTCTCCTCAAAATATGATCCAAAAGTATCATCAAACAAACCAACTTTATCTATTATTGACTTACGAGTCATCATACAAGCCCCCTTCGCAGAAAATATAATTTTCTCTTTACTAAATTCCACACTATCTTTCTTAAAAAACCCCCAATGCTGCAAAAAACCAATTCTTGTTAAGAAAGAACCACAATTATCAAGTTTCTTATTTGTGTCCATTAAATATATTTTGGGTTGGATTACACCAATATTTAAATCCGATTCCATTTTATTAACTAAGATATTAAGTAAATCACTTTTTACAGTTGTGTCATTATTAAGTAGCAACACATATTTTCCCTTTGCTCTTTTGTAACCAATATTATTAGCTGGTGCAAATCCCAAATTACCATTATTTACAATTAACATTTCACCTCTAGATTGATCTACATATTTGTAACTTCCATCAGTTGATGCATTATCAACTACAATTAATTCATAATTTTGATATTTCAATTTTCTAATTGACTGCAAACACTTCTTAAAAACATCTCCACCATTCCAATTCACAATTATTATTGATACCTTTGCGATTTTCATATATTTGGATTACTATACACTAAACATGAAACAAAAAGCGACAAATCTTTCTTTTATAATACCAGCAAAAAATGAAGACGGCTCAATAAAAATTTTGATCAACGAAATTTTAAAGGTTACAAAAACTCTTAAAAAAAGTTACGAAATAATCGTAATTGATGATGGCTCAACGGACAAAACATACGAAGAAGTACTTAAAATACACAAGAAAAATAAAAAAATAAAAATAATTAAACTAAGAGGAAATTGGGGAAAATCAACTGCATTGCAAATTGGTTTTGGTTATGCAAAAGGTGAAATCGTATTTACAATGGATGCAGATCTTCAGGACAATCCGAAGGAAATTCCAAATTTTATTAAAAAAATAAACGAAGGCTATGATTTAGTTAGCGGATGGAAAAAAAATCGACACGATCCAATATCTAAAGTTATACCATCTAGAATTTTAAATAATATTCTAATACCATTTGCGACCGGTGTTAAATTGCACGATAACAATTGTGGTTTTAAAGCATATAAAGCAGAAGTAATTAATAATTTAAACTTATATGGTGAACTTTATAGATTTATTCCAATCCTAGCATCAAAACAAAATTTTAAGATTACAGAAATTGTAGTAGATCATAGACAAAGAAAATACGGAAAAAGTAAATTTGGATGGGAAAGAAACCTAAAAGGATTTCTTGACTTAATAACAATCGTTTTCTTGACAGGATATTCAAAAAGACCAGCACATTTTTTTGGAACAATTGGTGTGCTATCATTTCTGCCAGGATTTTTTATTGGAACATATTTAACATATCTAAGAATTACGACAGGTGGAATAGAGTTTCACTTACCACTATTAATTTTAGGTCTACTACTTATGATGATCGGTGTTCAACTAATTACAACTGGTTTAGTTGCAGAGATGATTACAAATTACAGTCTTGCTTCAAAAGATTTAAATAAAATTATAAAAATAAAAAATATTTAATTAATATTTCCCTTTATTATTTTTTTAATCAAATTTCGCCCATTTGCTTGAGACAAAAACAAATAAATAATGTAATCTGTTAGTAATAAATTAGTTGGCAATTCATAAAATCCAGCAAAATCTTGATATTTAATTGTTTTATACAAACCAACAAAAAAACTTGGGAATAACAAATTCACATAAATTACCCAAAAAACTAACTTTAAAATATCAAATGGATTCTTGAAATCTATATAATTAAATTTTCTCTTTCCTACAACAGGTAAATAAGTAACTGAAACATCTCTTTTTTGTCTTTTAAGTTCATGTAAAAGATCACTTCTTTTATGAAAAAACCCTGCGTCTTCAACATATGCGAATCTATTAAACCCAATCTCAGACATTTGTATAGGAATTGCAATATCAACATAATTAAAAGTATCAGGATTTTTAATTACCTTTTTCAATAAATTCATTCTATATACACACATACCTACAGGTGGACATTTCTTAGAATTAATTAAAAAAACTTTATAATCTTTATTTTCTTCAACTGCTAAACTTTCAATTGTAGGTAACAAAAATGATAACATTGACCACAATTGCAATGAATTCCATGATAAATACCTATTAAAAGCTGATTGCCTATCGCTCGGCATGTATCTTGTTGTTGATCCCGCAATTGTCTCATCACTTAAAAGTGGTTTTATAACGTTCTTAATCCAATTTTTAGATACTAATTCTGCATCAGAATCTAAATATAAAAAATATTCACCAGTAGCTTTTTTAAAACCAAAAGTTTTCGCAGGTTCTGCAAGTTTTTTAATATTTTTTACATAACGCACTGGATACTTACCGACAACTTGCTTAGTATTATCATCTGTTGCAATTGAATCGACAACAATAACTTCTATCTTATTTTTAGGATAATTTTGTTTATAAATTGATTTTAAACAATCCTCAATGTAACTTGCAGAATTATAAGTCGGCACAACAATGCTAACTTTGGGGAATTTATTTACTTTCTTTCTCATATCTCTCATTTTCCTTAATAATAAATTTAGTCAATCCTATATCTTATGTATACCTACTCACTTTCGATACACTTTAGCAATTTCGGCTAATCCCGAAATTCCTACATTTTCTTTTTTATTTATCATAAATTACAAAATATAAAATACCTTAAAATGTTTAATGTATTTCAAACATGTGTCAATAGGATTTAAGAATAAATTAATGTATCTTGCCTCTTGCCCTACAAAAGGTTCAACAAAATTCCCATTTTTCGGCTGTTCACCAAGATATGAAATTCTCCAATCCTCTGGTAGTGCTGACTTAATTCTTGTCCAATTCTTATCATCAATAGAAGTCTCATCATATCCTACCAATAAAGGTTTACACTTGACCTTTGTATCGTAATTAATTTCAAGACGCCATAATTTATAAATATCGCCTAAATCAAATTTAATTCCATAGTCAGTAAATTTATAATTCGGATCAGAAACCACGCGCTCAACAATACCTTTTTTCAAATATTTTTTATCATTTTTCCAAACATTCAATACTGAAACATTATCAACTTTTTCTGAATATACCGGATTAACATATTTATCTAAATATGTATCGTAATATGATCTTTGATCCGTGCCATCATAAACTAAAGTGATTGCATACTCACCATTATTTAAATAACCACTTCGATTGGCATTATGAAAATTAATATCAGGCCTAACCCACAATCTTGGAATATTTGGAATAAGTTCATAAACTAATGACAAATTTGCCCCATATTCAGCATTTTTATTTATCCAAGAAATTCCATATCTATATGGAGCTCCAAGTGTAAAACCCCAATAAGGAAATTGATTCTCCTTTGCTCCAGACAATCCACCGATTAATTCATTAAAATATTGATTCTCATTTGGATGAATTTGAATCATTTTTCCAATAAACATATATAATCCAAAACTTAACACTACTAAAAATATAATTTTAGTAACATGTGATCTCATCAAATGAAAAATGAAAGCAGCTCCAATACCGGCCAAAATTGCAATTGGCGGTATAAATTCCATAATCTGTCTAATACCTCCATATATTGAAGCTCCCTTCCAAACAACTCTAATAATCGGAACTAAAAACCATATCAATATTAAAAAGGTTGTAAAATTTTTATCCTTCTTAAAATTCAATAAAAAATATATAAAACCAAAAACTAAAAAAACTAAAATTACTAATGGTGTTGTGTATAATATCCACTGAATAGGATAAGTTGTAGTTCCAAACGGGCCAAGAAATCTACTCTCAACAATTCCTCCTGTACCAATTGTTTTATAGAAACCAAAAACTCTTTGAATTTTAGATATTGGATCTGCCCACAAATATGGCCAACTTCCAACAAAAATAAAAATACCAACTAGAAAAGCAAAAACAGAAGAAAAAATATACTTAAGAGATTTAAAATACGAAAAATATTCACTTCTATTCACTATTATAAAAATAAGAAACCAAGGCAAAATAACAAATGGAATAAATAAAATATTAAATTTAGTTCCCAACGCTAAACCAAAAAACAATCCAGATAAAATAATCCATTTTAAATTTTTATAAACAGTTCCTTTCCAAACAGAAAATATCATAAACGCCCAAAATACTGTCTCAGGTATATCTTTCTCGGTATTAAAATGTGATTCTGACCAAAACAAAGGATAACTAGCAAGAAATAAAGCAGCCATTAAACCTGCAAATCTACCATAAACCTTAGATATCCAATAATAAATCAATCCAACTAAACAAGAAGATAAAAAAACTCCATACAAACGATATGAATCAATATCATTAACAATTCTAAGCTTTGCAAAAAATATTCTATTAAATACAGAAGATAAAATATCAGATAATGGAGGATGTCCATCACCATCGATTCTTAAAAAAAAGTCCAAATTTTGATCAGTTATTTGATAAACACTCCGAGTAGGAACTTTTTCTTTTGGAATATTTGCATCAATTGCCAAACTATCAGGATTTTGCCAATACCATTCATTTTTATTTTCATGATTTTCAAAATACTTTGGAAGATCCAGGTAATCTCTTCTACCTGTTAAAAAATAATGTAGATACGATTGTCCACGAGGAAGATGATTAATTGTATCCCAATTAATTCCATAATGAGTTAATGTAAAAGTAAGACCTAAAAAGTATAAAAATCCTAAAAGAAAAGATACAACTAAATCCTTATTTACTTTATTATAAAATTGCATGCGCTCTATTCTCTCACTCTATTTATCATCAATCAATATTTTTTAATTTAAAAGTCTTAATAAGTTTAGATAAAATCTTAAATATTCCTTTTCTGTTAACATTAACAACATGAATTTTCAAATTTTCAAGTTCTTTTATTACCAAATTTTCATCAACTCCATTACTTTGAGTTATAAAAATTTTCTTATCCCTTGTCTTTGACATTAATGCTTTTTCCTTTTTATTAAACAGTATTTCTCTCAGTTTTTCTCCTTTTCTTATTCCCGTATATTTTATTTCTATATCTTTTCCTGGAATTAAACCTGAAAGTCTAATAATATTCTCTGCTAAATCAACAATCTTAACTGGCTCTCCCATATCTAAAACAAAAAGCTCACCACCTTCACCCATCGCACCCGCCTTTAGAATAAGTTGAGCTGCTTCAGGTATTGTCATAAAATATCTAACCATTCGTGGATCAGTAATAGTCAGTGGACCACCCATATCAATCTGCTTTCTGAAAGTTGGCACAACACTTCCATAACTATCCAGAACATTACCAAATCTAACTGTAACAAATTTTGTTTTTCTCTTTTTATTAAAGTGTCTTGCGATCGCCTCAGTCAAAAGTTTTGTTGCACCCATCACACTCTTTGGATTTGCTGCCTTATCTGTCGAAATTAGAACAAACTTCTTAACTTTATATTTAAATGCTGTTTTTACAACATTGTATGTTCCAAAAACATTATTTCTAACTGCCTCTTCTGGAAACTCCTCCATCAATGGGACATGTTTATAAGCTGCAGCGTGATAAACAAAGTCAGGCTTATATTTTTGAAACAAATCACTTAATTTTTTCTCATCATGAATATTACCAATAACACAATTAATCGTATTTTTTGGAAAATTATGTCTTAATTCAGAATCCAATTCAAACACTCCATTTTCCCACCAATCAAAAAGAATTAAACTTTTAGGATTATATGCAGCAATCTGTCTTGATAATTCAGAACCAATTGACCCAGCCGCTCCAGTAACAAAAACCTTTTTATCTTTAAAAAATTCCTTTAACTCTTCAACATCACTTTTAACAACTGGCCTTCCTAACAAATCTTCAACTTGAACTTTTCTAATTGTTCTAATATGCGCCTTTCCTTCAATTATTTCCCTTACACGAGGTACAATACGAACATCAACACGTGCCAAATTGCATACTTTTAAATACTCTGAAATTCTTTCACCTTCAGCTGATGGAATAGCAATTATTACTTCATCAATCTTCCATTTATTAATTATGTCAATCAATTGATTTTGTGTTCCCAAGACTTTAACACCTAATATATAATTTCCAATTTTATCCTTATCGTCGTCAACAAAACCGACGACCTTAAAATCCAATGATTTATCCTTATTAATCTCATTCAAAACATCGCATCCTGCTACTCCAGCACCAATAATAATTATATTTTTCATATTGTTTTTAAATATATCTCAATAGCTCTCTTTTGATCAAAGTCAGAAGAAAATTTTTTAAAATTTCCAAATTTATACTTATTTAATATCACATTATTCATAATTTTAGAAAGAGCAAAAATATTTCCTCTCTCAAATGAAAATCCAACATTATATTTGTCAATAATTCGCTTACAATCTCCAACATCGCTTGCAATTATTGGTAATTTAAATCTTGATGCCTCAATCATAACTAATGGTAAACTTTCATTTCTTGATGGAATTATCAAATAATCACAAATACTCATGTATTTACTAATTTCCTTTTCATTCAACCTTCCCAACATTTCAACACTATTTTGCAAGCCATTTTTTAATATAAATTTTTTCAAATCACTCTCCATATTTCCATCACCACCAATAAATAATTTATACTTTTTTTGATTAAGTAAAACACAAGCATTAAGCAAAATATCAACACCTTTTACTTTTTCTAATCTCCCCAAAAATAAAAATTTTACTTTTCCACTCTTTTTATTTGATTTAATATTTTTTGAATCTAGATTTGTTATTGCTGGTAAAAAAATAGCGTTACGACCAACAAATTTTTTAACTTTATCATCCAATGAATAACTATTTACAAATACATTTTGTGCATTCATTAAGGAAAGATACATTAATTGTCTAATAATCGGATATCTGACGTACTTATTTAAATCCGACCCAAGACACCATATTGAATATTTATGCCCTGTAAAAATAAAAGAAATATAAGCAAATATACCAGAAGGCACTGCCCATGCTGCAAGGATGACATCAGGCTTTAATAACTTAACATGATTAATCGAATAAACACTACCTTGATATAACAAAACAAAAAATCTAATAATCGAAAATGGAGAAGTTATTTTCCAATCACCAAGTTTTTTTCCATCACCACTCCACGGGAACCAATTGACAGAAAAATTTTTATATTTTTCTTTGTTTCCAGGAAAAAATGGCGTTACAATCTCGATATTAGCTTTTCTTGAAAGAGAAATACAAAAATCATAAAGAAAGGTTCCAGCATCCTTTCTTTCAAACGAGGTTGATGGGAAATTATGTGTAAATAATAATATTTTATTTTTCTTCTTCAAATTAATTTTCTAATTCCAGAATCAATATTTATCTTCGGTTTCCATTTTAATTTCCGAAAAACAAATTCTGGATCACCGATCCAACAACTTTTATCAATGGGTCCAACATATTTTATATTTGGATCAATTTTTAAACTAACAAATACTTTTTTTGCAATATAATTAAGACTAACCCCGCTACCTGTACAAATATTTTCCATAAAAAATTTGTTCTTTTTAGCATACCGTTCAATCACTAAATAAATTGCGTTACAAAGATCATCAATATACAAAAAATCACGCATCTGATTACCATCTCCTGTTAACAATACATCCCCCTTATTTTTAACCATATTAACAATCGAATTAACAACTGAATTTGAATTAGAATCAACTCCATTACCATAAACATTTGATATTCTCAAAATGGCAAGTCCACAAGTTTTCATTTTATTCGCTGAAATTAATAGATCTTCACACCATTTCTTTGTCCAACCATAAAAATTTCTTGGATCAATATTCGTACTTGTTTTAATAATCTTCTTTTGTGATTCATAAACAGCAAACGAAGATGCAAAAACTATATATGGACAATTTATTTTACTAATACTCTTAAGAATTTTCTCTGTCAACAAAACATTGTTTAATAAATCAGCATCAGTACCTTTTGATACCCCAGCTAAGTGCACAATAACATCAAACTTAGAAAAAAATTTAGTATCATCTTTTTCAAAATTCAAATTATCACGACCAATTTTTACAATTTTATATTTATTTTTTTGTTCTAAAAAGAAAACTAAACTACTACCAATAAATCCAGTTGAACCACTAATTCCAATCACCAATCGCCTTTTTATTGCCATTCTCTATCGATTATAATACTATATCTTATGAATCGCAGATACAAAATTATGAACCGAAGATATCAAAAAAATTACGCTTCAACTAGACCTCAAATGTATGATGAAATATCTAGAATAAAAAAGGCAAAAGCAATAATTTATGTCCTAAATGACTATTTTGGCACAAATAAAGTAAAAAAATTAAAAATACTAGATGTCGGTGCATCAAGTGGAATTATGGATAACGAAATATCAAAACATGTTAGTAATGTTATCGGAATAGATATTGACTCCCAAGCAATAAAATTTGCACAAAAAAATTTCAAAAGGAAAAATTTAAAATTTAAAGTTGACGACGCGATGAATTTAAAAGAGAAGCCTAATACTTACGATGTCGTTATCTGTGCACATGTTTACGAACATGTGCCAGATTCTGCAAAACTATTTAAAGAAATTTACAAAGTCCTAAAACCAAATGGCGTTTGCTATCTTGCCGCAATAAATTCATTATGGCCAATGGAGCCACACTATAATTTATTATTTTTGTCCTGGCTTCCAAGAAATTTAGCAAATATTTATGTAAAACTTACGGGAAAAGCAAATGAATATTACGAGCATCCACTTTCTTACTGGGAAATTAAAAAAATGACAACTTATTTTGCAGAAATTGATTACACTTCAAAAATAGTTATTAATCCTAAAAAATTTGGTTATGGGAATTTTCAAATTGAAAACCCAATTACGAATTTTATTGCAAAATTTGCAAAATACTTTACTCCAACAATGTTTCTACTTCTAAAGAAATGACATCAGGTATCTTCTGCATATCAATTGACACAGAACTTCTATGGGGAAGAAAAGACTTAAACTATTCAAAATTTATCGAAAAAACAAAAAAAGAGAGAGAAATAATAAAAAAAATTTTAAAATTATTTAAAAAATACCAAATTGGTGCCACATGGGCAATTGTTGGCAAATTATACGAAAAAGATAATGAACTTTGGTCAGGTATTGATATTATAAATATGATCAAAAAAGATAAAAATCAAGAAATTGCATCCCATTCATATTCTCATGAAGACTTTTATAAAATAAATAAAAAAAAAGCAATATCAGAACTCAATAAAAACGTTTCTTACAGTTTTATCTACCCCAGAAACCATATTAAATACCTTAATTTACTCAAAAAAATCGGATACTCAGCATATAGAGGAATTGACGAAACATCAATATCAAATAGTATCATACTTATTGCAAAACTATTTCTATCAATCACTCCAAAAACTAATAAACCTAGTCAAATTAACGGATTAATAAACATACCAGGATCAATGTACTTCCTCTCGGCTAGAGGTATGAGAAAATTCATTCCACTCGGTCTAAAATACAAAAGAGCAGTTAAAGGTATCGATAAAGCAATTAAAAACAATGAAATATTTCATTTATGGTTTCATCCAATCGATTTTGCAGATAATCAAAATGAACAATTTTCAGAATTTGAAAAAATATTAGTGTATGCTAACAAAAAAAAGCGAAGTGGGGTTTTAAAAATTGAACCAATGATTAAAATTGCAAAAGAATTTAAACTTAAAAATATTAATTCTTAACTTCAGTTAACATTTCATCAACAGTTTTCTTCACTGCGTTTAATTCACCTATTTGTGGGAATTTTGATGATTGATAATTTAACAATTCTGACATCTTTGTCAGTCTGTTCTGACTTTCATTTGATCCATTTATTGATGATTCAAGTTTTACAATAGACAATGCTTCAACTAATTGTTTATTTGCTCTTCCAAGAGTTTTTTTAGCCTCATCAACTTTATTGTCATTCAGTAATTTTTCTGATTCCAAAACTCTCTTTGTTGCTAAAAGAACTTTGTAATCAAACTTCTCAGCATTTCCAAAAATCATCTTACCTCTAATTTTTTCTTTCAATAATTTAAATAAATATAGTTTGTCACCTTCAACTCTTCCAGAAGATAAGGGCCAAAAAACTTCAAACGAATTCATACTTGGTATTGGAGTAACAGATGGTTTTGGGCTAGGGGTAGCTACTTTCTTTATAACTACTGTCTGTTTTTTCTGAGCATAAGTATATGTGCTAGAAAATGCACTTGGCATTAAACCAATAAACAAGAATACTACAATAAATATTTTTAAAAATTTCATATTTACAACTTAACTATATACTACCTATTTCAATTTCGCAACATATTTAATCAATAACAAACTTTTTCTTTTTGATACAGGCCATGTAAAATTTGCAGCCCATTTGACACATGTCTGTGTCATTGCTTTATATTTATTTTTATTTTTTAATAACTTATCTATTTCCTTTGCTAATAATTTAGACTTATTTTTGTTAACTAAAACACCACTAAATTGATCTTTAACTGAATCAACCAACCCACCCACTTTATAACCTACAACAGGAGTACCCACAGAATTTGCTTCAATATTGACTAACCCAAATCCTTCATGAATTGAAGGATTAATAAGAACATGACTTCTTGAAAGTAAGTTATATTTTTTACTTTTTTCAACATATCCCCAAATTTTTATTCTATTAGTCAATCCATATTCATCAATTAATGCAAAAAGTTCTTGATCAAAACCTATTCCAATTTTTCCTATCAACCAAAAATAATAATTTCCAATTTTTGATAATTCACGAAAAACATTAAGAGCATCAATTATCCCCTTGTCACGAGTTACAGCACCCAAAAAAGTGATTGTTTTATTTTTTTCTTTTGAAGATTTCTCAAATTTACCTTGTTTTTCAATCCCATGATTTACAACTTCAATATAATTTCTATCAATCCCAATCTTTATCAAATCTTTTTTTGCAGACTCCGAACCTGTCATAAAATTAACATTTCTACTTCCTGGAAATATATTCTTTTTATAAAGATAATATAAAAATGGTTCTCCAAAATATCCAATATGTCCAATTACAAAATTAAATGGCTTGGGAAGTTGATTATTCAACCAAACTTCCTTTGCAACCTCCTGCACAACAGCAACAATTGGAACTCGTACATATAGTGGTGTAAAAAAAGGTAATCCATGAAATTGATCGATAATCAGATCAAACTTAATATTTCTTTTAAAGATATACCAAAAAAACGCACTTATTTGAACACCTACAAGTTGCAATCCCATTCGCTCAATGATTACTCCATCTAAAACTTCCTTTTTCTTACATCCTTTATAAAACGAACTTATTAATATAACTTTATGACCATTTTCAACCCAACCTTTCATATGCTCATGCATAACCTGCTCTGCTCCACCAGATTGTGGATGTTTAGGGTCGCGCCATGATAAAACTAGTATATTCATAAACTCATGAAGATTTTAATCTAGAATCATACTTTTTAGCTAGCTTTAGTCGATAAAACACCACTAAAGTATCCCAAAGCATTCTAGATATATTTTTAAATGTGGAAGCATGTGTCAAATCATCAAATCTATAAGTTATCTTAATCGGAGCTTCATATATTCTTTTAAAACCCAAGTAATGTGAAACTGCTAACATTTCAATATCCATTGCATATCTTTCAACCTGAAGTTTAGGTAATATTTTCTCAAGTACTTTTCTTTTAAATATTTTTATTCCACTTTGTGTATCACGAACATTAATATTAAACAATATTCTTGTGGCCATATGATATCCAAAACTAAAAATCTTTCTGCCTAATGGATATTCAACTTGGGAAGCAGGATGCCTTTTTGATCCAATAATAATATCAGCATCGTACCATTTCATATGATCCATTAGCATCATAATCCCAGATGGCCAAATTTCTCGCCCTGCATCCAAAAATGAAATAATATCTCCTCTACTTCTAAGCATTCCAAATCTAACTGCAAATCCCTTTCCTTTATTCAAATCATATTTATATACTTTTATTTTTTTACTTTTAACTTTCTTAGCTTTCTCATATGTCTTATCAACTACTCCATCCACAACACAAATTATTTCATAATTAAAATTGCTAGGAATTCCTTGATGGAGTACTTTATCAATTGTTCTCAAATCCTTTTCAATCGTCTTTTCCTGCTTATAGGCAGGTATAACAACTGAAAGTAAATTTTTCATTATTCAAATGATAATATCGTATAAACGGTAAGAAGCAATAGTAAAAAAAGACAAGAAAAAATTGAAGCCACGATCATATTCATTACACTCATGTGAAATAAAAATATACTTAATATATAGACAACTGAACCAAATAACGCAATATATGAAACAAAAGTTTTTCCAAGAGCCAGATTATAAAAAATCAATATTCCAACAAATGAATAAACCACCATATATAAACCAAAAAATGGTAATAAATTATCAAAACCAAAATACTGAGATCCATAAGAAAACTGAAATATTTGTCTATGAAAAAATGTAAAAGTAAAAAGTGCAAAAAAACTAATTATCATTACAAAAAAAATTGACAAGAAAAAATATTTATATGTTGGCTTATTTTGTGCATGGCTCTTTACTATATTTGGAAACATAACTGAAAAAACAGGTGTTGTTGCAAAATAAACAATCTTCCCAAGAGTAGACAATGCAGCATACAAACCCGCATCAAATGATAAAAAATAATGTCTTGCCAAAATAACATCTAAACTAACAAAGGCCGTTAGTGCAAGTGCCTGAACAATAACTGGAATCGAATACTTTATAAATTTACTATAATCAAATGAAATATTTTCAATCTTTATAAACTTTTTAGTGGACCACCTCTCCAAATACAAAACAGCGATTAAAACAGCGATTAATATTCCAAATAGAGCACCATCAACAGCAAAACCTAAAACAACCAACAACAAGCCGATCAAAAGCTTTCCCGCCCCTGATATAAAATTAGGAATTACTGCTGATAAAAAATCAAGTTTTCCTTGTGCAACTGCCTGATTATAAGTAGCATGAAGTGATAAGTAAAAAATTGGAGCCAAATATATAACCTTATAAATACTATCCAAATGTAAATAAGTCATAATAAATGGACTAACTAAAAATATAAATAAAGCAATAAAAATTCCAAATTTAACTACAAATCTTTTCAACGCCCAATATGTTTTACTTTGATCTTCAATATCAAATGAGGATGAAATAAATTTTACGATAGAAACGTTAGCCGACTGCGGAACAATACTAATTATATATAATACTGAAAAAACTGAAGCTAAAACGCCATATTGAACAGGACCCAAAAACCTACCCATCAATATGTGATAAACAAAATTAATAACATTAACAAACATTGAACCGATAACCATAATGCTACTACCTAAAATAAAAGGGTGTGTAATAAAATTTTTTATTCTTTTCATATCATGATAACCAATAACCATTAGAAAACAGTCCAAAAGAAATGTAGTTCAAAACAACCATAAATAGAAGAATAACACAAAAAAATAAAAATCTTTTATAACCTAAAGAAAGATATTTTGCAAACATTATATAAACAACAAAACAAGGCAGTAAATATCTCGGCATCGATGAAAAACTTCCTGATAATGTAGGTATTAAATATATAAATAATGAAAACATAAAATACGAAAATCTAACTTTTCTAAACGAAATTAAAATGATAAACAAAAACAATATACTTAATATAAACTCCAAATACCCTGAATACAAATTAGGAAAAAAATGATAATTAAGATTTGGAAGTATCTTAAATATATATCTATACAAAACTTGAGGTAATAGTACAAAATGAGATGATCTTTGTGAGCCAAACGTCTGCTCTAAATTATTATAAAAAGCGAAAAAATTACCTGTTTTTAATTTCAAAAAAGCCAAATATACGATTAACCCAAAAGTAGAAAAAGTTATTTTAAAAAAATTTAAAATAGTATAGTTACTTATCCGCAACTTCCAATTATTTTGACTAAAATATTCAATTAATATAGAAATAAACATAGCGATTCCAACAACACGGGTTGCAGATGCAAACATAGCCAATAATGCTGCAGGAAACCACTTACCTTTTCTGGCAAAATAAAAACTCCATATACAAAGTACTAAAAAAAAGGATTCTGTATAAACTGACACCAAATAAAATGATGTTGGAAATAATATCAACATAACAATCGACATTAAAGTAATCTTTTTAGAAAAATCAATTCTAAGTAACTTCCAAAAACCAAATATTAAGAATAAAAAACAAAAAAATGAAACAAACATTCCACTATATAAATATGAGTAAATTCCAGCTCCCCATAAAAAAGAAATTTTACTCAAAACCAATGAATATAATGGAAAATAATAATATTCTGAATTGGTATATCCATTTCTCGCTAGGTGTATATATCTTTCGCCATCAAAATTTGCAAAAGACCAAGTCGTAGGGCTTCGTAAATACTCTTTCTTTGAACCACCAAGATAATCATTTTGTAAGGGGAAAAAATTTGACGAAGTATTAATTGTAAAAATTAAAAAAAATCTCCAAAAAATAATTATAAAAATTATTAATAATAATTCTCTATTCTTTTTCAAAAAAGTAGACATGTTTATTTCATCCCAGCTACTCGCTGATACACCTGCAATGTCTCGTTTGCAGTCTTTTTCCAAGAAAAATTAGAGTTACATTCAAATCCTTTTGATATTAACTTTTTTTGCAATAATTTATTCACTAATACTTTATTTAGTGAATCAACTAAAGAATCAACACTGTATGGATCAAAAGGTAAAAAAGCACCGTCAGCTATTTCAGTAAAAACTTGCGTTCGAGAAGCAACAACTGGGCAGCCAGAAGCGAATGCCTCAAGAATTGGTAAACCAAACCCCTCATAAAACGAGGGCTGACAATATACTGTTGCCAAATTATAAATCAATGATAAATCATCATTTGAGACAAAACCCAACCTTTTAATAAATTTATTATCGCCATATTTATTCAAAAACTCCCTAAAAGGTTTATTTTCAATATTTGAAAAATCAACATTATCATCGGCTGCCTGTTTTCCAACAATTACTAAATACTTTTTAAGTCTCACGGCTGCCTCGCATAAAGTAATTAAATTCTTATTATAATTAACGTCACCTGTATATAAAATAAATTCACTTGGAAGATCATATTTATTTTTAATAATACTTAATAATTTTCTATCATTAATTATTCTATACGACTCACCAGCAGCCAAATAAATAACACTTATTTTCTCGTCAGGGATATTCAAAAATCTAATTATATCTTTCTTCGATGTCTCAGATATTGTAATAATTTGGTCAACTCTACTAATTAAAATCCAATTTATTAAAAAATAAATTTTACCTTTAATACCAGATGGATATTTACTAGGATAAATTAATCTAATTAAATCATGAATTGTTAAAACTATTTTTGTATTTTTAAAAAAAGGCAGTGACAAAAAATTTGGATGAAAAGATGGAAAATGAACCACATTATACTTTTTTGAAATATTTTGATCCCAACAATCAACTTCCTCTATTAAAATTTCCTTATTCTTTTTCAATTCATCAACCAACAAACGCATGTGCATTCCAATTCCCCGTATTGAATCACCTTTAACATTTGGTCCTTTATCGATTGCAATTTTAATCATTTCAATTCAACAATTAATTTATAATAAGACAACGGAATTTGAATTGATGAATAGGCACTCCACAAAAAACCTCTTATTCCATCCATATAACCTTTATGCCGAATGTATAAACGAAAAAAATAAAAGGAAGGCTCAAACAAGCTGTATTTAACAAAAGTAAAAAAACTATATTTAATTCCAGAATCTTTCATCTGATTTGCTCTAAAACTTGTATATCTGTTTAATCTAAAAATATACCTTTCAAGAGTAGGTGAATCATAATGTTCCATATCATTAAATAACCATGCAACCCCACCATCTATTTCCATAATTTCATGAACTGATTTACCAGGAAGTCTTGCTTTGCCTTTCTTGATTAATCTTATTGCTGGATCAGGATAGACACCACCATGAATTAATGGTGCACCTATAAAAATATTTTTTCTAGGAATAAAAAAAGCAACAATTTCATTGCTAGTTCTTTTATCAATCAATCCATCTCTTTGCTCAATAATCTTTTGATGTTTTTCAAAAAGCATATTTTTTACACTATTCGGATTAATTCTTTTTTTAATTTGACTATCACTCATTAAAATAACTTCCTTAATCTCTTTTGCAAGTAATGGAGTAATAACTTCGTCAGCATCAAGCTGAAGGATCCATTTTCCATGGGCAATATCTATTGCCTTTTGCTTTGTAATATGAAAATTATCCTGATGTTCAACTTGATAAACTTTAGCACCATATTTTTTTGCAATCTCAACAGTCTTATCTGTTGAATACTCATCAAATATAATTATCTCATCAGCTATTTCAGATATTGAATCGAGACATCTTCCAATGTTTTTTTCTTCATTTCTTGTTGCCAGCACTACTGATAAATTTTTGCTCATATTAAATTTCTATGATCCTAAAATAAGTGTAAGAATTAACGCCTTTTATTTCTTTTGCATTTGGATATGCACTTTGGGTAATTTCCTCACTTGTTCCTACAACTATAGCATTAATCTTTTGTTTTTTTATATCATCCAAATTTATTTTCCCAAATCTGAATTTATCAAAATAACTAACAGTTGAAAAACCAAATGCATCAGGAACAGAAAGTACACCTTCGCTTTGAAATTTTACTGGTGAATAATTTAAATAGAAAAGAAACAATATGTATGGCTGATCATATCGATCAGTAACAAAAATAAGTCTATCGTCATTCTTATATGTACTATTCAAATAATCTACCAATTCAAAAACCCCATATTGCGATGAAAAAGGTAATTCTTGTGACATTCTTTTATAGTAATTATTTAAATACAAGAAAAAAAATATTAACAAAGTTGAAAATGTTACTACTTTTGCAATAAAAATATATTTTCTATTTAATATATTATAAAAACGAACAACTCCATAAGAAAAAATTATAGTCAAAGGAATAATCATAAAAGCCGATCGAAGTGCATGTGGTGCCTGAAAAGTTAATGAAGCAGGTATTGGTGCTAAAAGCAACATTAACAATAGTATTAAGCCTCGTTTATTTAATCTATCTTTAAATAAATAAAATAAACCTAAAAACAAAAACGGCAGTACATATAAATATAGTTGACCAAATCCTGGAACTTTATTTCTCTGTATTTCATCCCCATTTACAAAAAGATAATTAAATGAGAAATGAGAAAAATAATTTGTAAATATTCTTGATCCATATCCTGTAAATCTATTAAATACTAACCTAGTAATAATTGAATTAGGATTTGGCTGTTGTCCCCGCAGTTCGTTAATCCTATTTAACGGTCCTAGATCTGAAAATATACCCACTCCTTGCGCTCTTGATAGAACTTTACCATTCAACAAATCTCCACCTAGTGGAATTAAAAATACCAACGATATCAATAATGTCAAAAAAATTTTATAAAACCTTTTAAATAAATTTTTATAAAAAATAAAGTGCAATGATATAAAAATTAATGTTCCGATTACTCGTCCTGAATGATATGTATAAAGAACCAATATATAAAATATTAAACTGCATATATAATTCCTAAATTTATCAGTACGTTGATATTTTAAATAAAAATAAACTAAGAACATCAAAAATGTAGTACAAACATTCACTTCCCAAGCTCCTCTTGAAAAATGAATGTGCCACGGTGAAATGGCTAACATTAAGGCAGACACTAAAGCAATCACTTTTTTATTTTTACTTTCTCTAAATATTTCAAATGACAAATAATAGATACCAAGAATTCCAATCAAACCAAAAATTAATCCCGGCAACCTAACAGACATTACATTTAAACCAAAAAATTTAACAAATGGAATTGCTAAATAAAAATACAATCCTGGCTTATAATCATTAAAAGATTGAAAATTTACAGGCCAAATATTTCCGTGTTCATCCTTACCAGTTAAAATTAAAGAAAAAACATTGTAACCAATTGCCGCTTCGTCAGCATTAAGTGCAGGTAATGTATTTAAATTATATATTCTCAAAACAAAGCTAATGAATAGCACAATTAACAATAAATAATTTTTATTAAATATTTTCATAAATATAAAAAGCAATCTTTCCATCTAAAAACCTTATTTCAGTTATTAATTTCCATTTTAAATCATTAATTGTTTGCGACGTTGCAATCAGACATTTAATGTTTGCACAATCATATTCAAATCCCTTTTCAGTTTTAAAGACTGATCCTTCCTTTGGAATTTGCCAATCATTCAAAAAAACATATTTATCAAAACTATCTACCCAAAACCAATCACTTTGCCCATATCGAACTAAATTTTGATCATTATTTAAAAAAGTTGGAGCCAATCTTTCATAAAAATAAAAGAACTCATGTGGTTCGCCATACTTTTTCGTAACAAAAATTTTGTCATATTCATTTTTATTATCCAAAGAATATTCAACCAATTCTTTATATCCATATTGCCAAGACTGGGAGTATTTCATTTTGTAATCACCAAAATACAAACTTAAATATCTAATAAAAAAACCAAACAGTATTATTAGAAAAATATAAAAAAATACTTTCTTAAACTTTAACAGATACACAATTCCGATTGCACTTAAAAACATAGGAAGTGGTACTAAAACAAAAGATCTCAACGCATGAGGTGCATCCTTAGTAAGTGATGCCGGTATAAAAGCTATTAAAAACCAATAAAATAAAAATTTAACTACTCTATTTTTAAAATTCTTTATTAATATAGTAATAGAAATCAATACTGTCACCAATTCAGGAAAATATAGCTGTCCAAAATTAGGTATATTAAACTGGTATTGAGTACCACCATTAATAAATAAATAATTTGGATTTAAATAAATTAAATAATTTTTAACAAATTCTAATCCAAAAAAAACTGGTCGATTAAAAACCAGTCTTTCAACTATATTTGGCAAATTACTTTTTAATCTAAAATCAATTATCTGTGACACAACACCAACATCAACTAGTTGCAAAGTTCTATATCTACTTTGCCCCTCCAAAGAAAACAACTCATGACCTAAAAATAAAAAACTAATCAAAATTAAACTTAACAAAATATATAAACGATATTTAGAATTAGTAAAAATAATTTTTAGATTTGAATAAAAAATAAAAAATAAACCAAAAAACATTAAAGGAACAAAAACTCTTGCTGAATTATATGCCCACATCGAACTAATCATAAAAAAGACTCCCAAAAATAAAAATTTATTTAATTTAGTGTTAATTGATCGAAATATAAAATATAAACCTAAAATAATTAAAAAATTAGATAGATTTGCCTCTAACGCAACTCTTGATAAGAAAAAAGTCCATGGCTCAATTGCAACCAAAAAAGCAGAAACCAAAATGATACTTTTTTTATTTTTAACTAAGAAAGTAATCTTAGAAAACTCAATCAATTCATTACACAATAAATAAGTAAACAAGACTATTCCCAACCCAGAAAATAATGATACCACTCGTACTGTAAATACACTCAGTCCAAAAAACTTCACAATTGCTGATGTCAAATAAATATACAATGGTAATTTATAATCACCATATGCCCTAAATAAAACTGGAAATTTATTTCCCCATTCATCAATTCCTGATTTTGCAATCGAAAAAGCATTGTATCCGAGTGACACTTCATCCCAATTCATAGAAACAGGCATTGAATCTATTCGATAAATTCGAATTATAAACGCAAATATTAATATCAAAATCAAACAAACTAAAGTAATATTCTTTTTTATTAAATTCATATCTATATCTTCACTATATAATATGCAGAATTTCCGTTTTGGTAATTAACAACTTCATTTGGAACAATATCTTTAGGAAAATCTTCGGGAAAACCCACATAAACAGTGTTCTCTTCAGGTTTTTCATTCTTTAAATCAAACGATTTAAAAGCGTAATTTCCAATTGAATAATCTGAAAGCTGATCTACCCACCCTGAAGTTTCGGTTCTATATTTAAACCAACTTGTATTTGCAGCAGACTGTGCAAATAATGGATCAATTTTTCTATAAAACAAATAATAAATATGTGGTTCTGAAATTTTTCTCGAAACAATTATATTCATTCCATCATATTTTGATATTTTCTCAAAAAGACTATCCATCCCATAAATCATGGAACTTTGATATCTAATCGGTTGTATAAACACATAACTTTCAAAAAAATTAAGGAATTGAAAACTGAAAACTGAAATTATTATCACAAAAAAAATATTTCTAATATATTTTAATTTATAAATATTATCAAAAATATAAATAAATCCAATTGAAGAAAAAATAACTAAAAAAATATCCATCAAAACTACTCTATTTGCAGCATGACCAGGTCCCACTGTTAACGCTCCAGGAATAGGCGAAAGAAGTAATGACAAAATTAAAATTGAATATTTAATATTAAATTTACCTTTTACAAAATCTTTAATCAATTTAAAAACAAAGCCAATCAAAAAAATAATTTCAACAATCCAAAGCAATCCAATTCCAGGCACCATCCCATATGTTGCCTCGTTGGGTCCTTGTGTAAACAAGAATTCAAAGGAAAAATAACTTAAATATTGTTTTGCAAATCTCGAAACAAATGCCAAAACTGGGTTTTGAAACACTTTTAATAATAAAGTTGGTGTACCCCCAACCAACAAGTCAAATCTACGCTGAGGTTCATCAAGTGCCCAGGATAAATAACTTGATGAATTTAATCTCGAAGAGGTTCCAAAATATCCTGCAAAGGCAATAACTGTCATTGTCAACAAAATAAATATAAAAACTAAAAAATACTTATCCATAAATATTTTTCTTTTTTTAATAATTATTTTCCAAGCAACAAAAAGCAAAACAATCAGTGGAGTTAATATTCTTGCACTATGATAAGAATATATTGATAATATAAACAAAAATAAACTTAATAAATAATACTTTTTTGAATTATTTTCAGCATATATAAACGAAAGTATTGTGGCAGGAATAAAAAAGGTAATTAAATTAGCCTCAAATGCACCTCTTGAGAGCATAATATGCCAAGGTGAAATTGCAAGAAACAAAGATGCAACAATAGCAGTTTTTCGACTACCAGTTAACTCTTTTGTTAAAAAATACAAAATTACCACTGCAAATGATCCAAATATTGCACCAGCTAGTCTAGTTGAAAACTCAGTTAAACCAAAAATAAAAACAAATGGAATCGATAAATATGAATAAAGTGGTAACTTAAAATCTCCAAACGATTCTAAACTAAGAGGCATAAACCTTCCCCATTGGTCCTTTCCAGTTTTCAAAATACTATACGAATCATAACCAAAAGATGCCTCATCAGGTGTAAATCCAGATGGATATGAAGACAAACTTACAATTCTAAGCAAAAAACCCAATAAAAATATTATTAAAATATATTTCCACATCCAGTATTAATTATACCTAAATTTTTTTCTTAAAGTATGAACAGATGTAAAAATAATTACAAAAATTAATAACATTAAATTAACAAAACTAGATATATATTGAAATTCAAAATTTATCTGTAAAAATTTTTCAACTCCTGGTAGACTTGGAACCCAAAATAAATGGTACAAATTAAAAACATAGGTAATATTTAATAAAATTAAAACAAATATCATAATATTTCTAACAACTATTTTCTGTTCAAGACCTAGATAAACTATAAATAGTGGAAAAAATGGATAAAGATATCTCTCATGCATTTTTGTTAAAAACATAAATGATGAAAATGAAATTAAAGCCAAGGACAAAAAAACACTACTTTCTGTCTTATTTCTAATAAAATTAAACAATGAAAATATATATAAACCAAAAAATATAAGATAACCAAATGTACTATATGAAAATATATAAAAAATACTTGAATCCAAAATTTTTCCTGGGTTAATTAACCACCAAAAATTAAATGCGTTTGCAGTTAAATATCCAATCTCACCTGCAAACAATCTAGTTTTATATAAATCAAAAATCCAAACAAAAAAATCAGTACTTAAATGAAAAGGTAAAAAAAGAATCACAAATACAGCTACTGAAGCCAAAATCCCCTTTAATAAAATCTTATAATCGACGTTATTTTTAAAAAGATAATAAACTATAAATGGCAAATATATAGATAACGATAATTTATAAAGGCAACAAAGAGTAAACAAGAATATCGAAAGGAAAATTCTCTTCCTTACTAGAAAAATCACACTTAAAATACCCAAAAAATTTAGAATTGAATCAGTTTGCCCCCAAACTGCAGAGTTATACCAAGAAACGGGCATAAAAAGCCAGACAACAGAAACAATCGCCGCCAACTTTGGCTTCTTTACACTAAAGAAAAATTTAAACAAAATAAAACCAATTCCCAAATCAAACAATATTCCAGGTACTTTTAAAACAAAATATTTACCATATATTTCCCAATACCAAACTAATTGTGAAGGAAAAAAAGAAACCAAATCATTTATCTTATAAATATATTTATTGATAGTTTGATAAACATAAGCATCCGCTGCAAAAACATAAATATAAAGCGCTGGCTGGTTTGGTTTAGAATATTCCCATTCACTCCTATCATAAAACCCATTTGTTCCATATTTTAATAAAGTTTCACCCCAAGAATAATTGTTTCTCAAATCGCCATGATATGAAGAAGGAATCAAAAAAAGTCTAAATACAAATGCGAGAATAAATATAAAAATAATATACTTCTTGTACATATACCCTAAAGCACTCTACCAAAAATACCAATAACACCCAAACCAATTAACCAAAACCTAATTAACCTACCAATAAAAGTTGCAAGAAAAAAATTCTTGTATTCAAACTTCAAATATCCAGCAATTAAACCAATAAAATCGTACGGTGTTGGCAAAAGCGCTAAAAAGAAAAGCCCATAAACTCCATATTTATGCAAAAATTCGATTGTATCCTTCGTTTTCTTACTATCAGTCTGAATTGGAATCATACTATGTGCATATTTACCCACCCACCATGACAACAAATCATTAATTGCCATACCCAAGGATGACACTAAAGCTACTGGAAATGCACCAAAATATCTTGAAACAATTGGTATTAAAAGCATTCCTGGTCCACCTATCAAGTTAAACAAAAATACTCCAAAATTTCCCAATCTCAAAAATGGTCCTGGCTCAACAAATATAAAAAAAGTTAAAAATATATATAAAATTCCCAAAACAAAAACAGTCTTTCTGAAGTTTTTTGAAGCAGCTAATTTATTTATTAATTTCATTTTTTCCACTAAAAATATAATATGCAGGCAATCCAGACGGGAACTTTATGTAATAAACAAGTTTTAAATCCTTAGGTGTTCTATCTGGCTCCTCTATAAGATTAACATTAACTTCCTTTGCAGATGCTAAATAAAGCATATCAGATCCAAGCACTTTACCCCAGTCATAAATCCCAAGTCCATTTGGACTACCAAAATAATATTTATCAATATATGAAACTTCACCAAAACCACCAACTATCTGTTTCTTAAAAGGATATCCCAATTGCCATTTCTCAGGTGGATACTGCATACCTGCTGCAAAAAATATCCAAGGTGGCTCATCATATGTTGTTACAAACACCTTACTATATTTACTTTGTATCTTTTCAATCTCAGAAAATGATTGCGAAAAACCATAATGCCACCACTTTTCTGAATCAATTGGATAGTGAAACCAATATTGGTGTTGATAAAATAAAAAATCAAAAACAAAAAGGATTAAATAGCAAATCAAAAACAAATATTTTAAATTTCTTTTTTCTTTAAAGACAGACCAGAGTCCATAACTCATTACAAAAACAATTGGTGGCAAAATTAATATCAATCTTGTCGCATGATTTGCGCCATCTCTTGTTAAACTCGATGGCAATATGCCAATTAAAATCATAATAAAAAGTATATATCCAAACTTTCTATGTTTTTCTGATTTTGATAAATAATAAATACCAAGAAACAATAAAACTATCTCAACATGATAAAAAACACCCATTTGAGGAACGGTATGTCTCAAATTCGGATCACCTTTATCAAACAAAAAATTAAAAGACAATGAAGTTAAAAAATTATTTTCAATTTTTGAAAATATAATTTGATATTTATTATGAAAATATTTAGAAAGTACGGCAGAACCTTGATCACTATCAATATCTCTCACAGGACCTAATTGATATTCTATTGATGGATCACTAAATACACTTAAATAATTAAATCTCTGAGCGCCTTGTCCAAACAAAGTTGAATAAACAGTTAAAGAACCAATAATCAATAAAACAACAACACCTATAAATAATTCACTCTTTTTTAAATTAAATATCTTTTTACGATAAAACAAAAACAAAACTATCAAAATAATTGGTGTATATATTTTAGCTGTACTATATATTAACGGTGTCAATGCAAAACAAGCGGCGCTAATCCACAGATATTTACCCTTTTGTGTATTAATTGCTCTAAAAAATGTCCAAAAAGCAAACATAATAAAAAACAACAACATTGTTACCTCAAAACCAGATCTACTATATTGAATATGCCATGGCGAAAAACACAAAATTAGACTTGACATTAACGCCAAAGAATTACTTTTAGTAATTTCTTTTATTAAATAAAATGCAATCAAAACTCCAAATATTCCAAATATTGCAGCTGGAAGTCTCACTCCCCATGCAGTTATTCCAAAAATTTTTACTGTAGGAACTGATGCATATAAATATAATGGCGTTCTCCACTCAGCCAATGAATGAAATTCAAGCGGCATAAAATTTCCAGAATAATCACGACCCGTATTAATAATTGATAGTGCGTGATAGCCAACATCAAGTTCATCTCCAAAAAGAGACGGTGGATTTTTATCTAATTTCCATAACCTCAAAAATGAGGCTGCAATCAAAATTAGAAAAATTAGTATTAATATTTTTTTATTTTTTGACTTATCCATATTATTGAACTAAACAAGTAATGACCAACATATCCATAATAAATTTTACTAGAAGGAATTAAACGTTTCCATTGATCTTTTGCTTTCACTATATTTTTACCACTTTCCCCATGTAAATGAATAAAATGACTTGTGGCCAAATAATATATTTTTAAATTCAATTGTTTAACTTTTCTACAATAATCAAAATCCTCAAAATACATAAAATAACGTTCATCCATAAATCCAACCTTTTTATATCCAATTGGCGTAATTAAAAATACAGCAGCAACAGCACACTCAACTTGCTCAAAACTATCTGTATCTGGAGTGTATTTATCAAGAATTGGTCCCTTATTTAACAAATATTGTCTAACAACTCTATTAAAATTCGGTAATCTATAAACCGAGGGTTGAACTGTTTTATCTTTATTTAAAAGTCTCGGTACAACAACAGCAGCATCCAAATGCTCTCCAGCAAAATTAATTAATTTTTCAATCTGACCTTTTGCAACCAACGTATCAGAATTAAGAAGTAACTTATATTCACCTTTTGATTCTTTCAATCCAAGATTATTCGCTTTTGAAAAACCCAAATTTGTATCATTTAACACTAGCTTAAAATTACTTTTTTTTATTTTTCTAAATGCTTCTTCACTTCCATCGACTGAATTATTATCAATCAAAATAATTTCATAATCCATATTAATCTTTGCAGAATAAATTGATTCAATACAATCAAGCGTTACCTTTTTTGTATTAAAACTAACAATAATTATCGATAATTTCATTCTTTAATATAATTAGAAAAAATATCTTCATCAGAAACAATTGCCTCAACTTTTTCTCTCTTCCTAGAATCCATCACAGCAAAAATTTTTATCATTGCAAAAAAAACAACTTTAATATAACCAGGGTGAATGACTGTTCTTCTTAATAAATTAAATATATGATTTTTTAGCATTTCATTACTTGTTAAATTTTTCCAATGAAACAATAAATAATTTCTCTCCTTTATTGTATTCAAATAACTTAATTTAAAATTTGAACTGTTAATAACTGACTCATGTTCGTGTTTTACATTTGCACTCCTATCCCATTTCACAATCAAACCTCTTTTTTGTGCTCTATATGAAATATCAACATCTTCCCAATAAAAAGGTGATAAGACTTTCTCATCAAATCCATGAAGAATAGTCCAATGACTTTTTCTAAAAATTGCTGACCCTCCACTTGCCCAAAAACTAACTTCACTATTTGTTTTATCACCTAAATTTGAATGAATTAAAAAACCGCTATCAAATTTAGCAGTTGCCGGTCCGTAACCTTTCTCATGAAAAGAAACAGCAAAAACTCTTTCATCATCAAATATTTTGTAAACATTTTTTAAAAAATTACTTTCAACCGACACGTCAGTATTTAGCAATACAACCAAATCACCTTTTGCATTTGACACTCCTTTATTACAAGCTTTAGAAAAACCTAAATTTTTAAAATTACGAATCATCTTTACATTTTTAAAATTATTTTCAATATATTCAACTGAATTATCAGTAGATCCGTCATCAACAATAATAATCTCAACAATTTTATTAACCTTATTTTCAAATGACTTTAAAACAGAAGGCAAATGTTTTTCTAATAATTTCTTTCCATTCCAGTTTGGAATAATAATTGATGTATTCATTTTTTTAATTTCTTCACCTTAACTGAAACTAACATTCCTAATAAAAATCTATCTTCATTCACAATATCAAAACCTGCATCAGTACACATCTTAACTAATAAATTCGATCTATACGACTGCAAATGACAATCATCCCAAATCTTACCTTTAAAAAACTTAGTCCAAAAAAACCATATAAACCTAAACAATAAAGTATCAGTTGGAACCAAAAATATCCCTTCTCCACCAATCTTTAAAACTCTCTTAATTTCAAGCAAGGCATCATTAGGCTTTAAAACATGTTCCAAAACTTCCAATGCAAAAACAAAATCAAAACTTTCATTTTTATATTTTAATCGATGAATATCAGCAACCTCAAACTTAAATCTTTTATCACTTTTAAAATGTTTTTTTGCCCACTTGATAGACGTCTCAAGTGCATCAATTCCAATAATCTCCTTGGCACCAGTCGAATTTGCAATTACTTCAGTAAACATTCCGTCAGCACATCCTATATCTAAAACTTTACAATTCTTCCTATACTTTATTAAATTCTTAATATGTTCAATTCTAGTTCTATGCCAAAAATTTTGACAAAAATTAGTTCTCATTGAAGAAAAATACCAATCAGGTGGAACATTTTTATGAATCTCTGCAGCTTTTTTTAAATCATTCATTTAATCCTTCTATATTGAATATTAATTTGTCCAAAATTTATTTGATCAATTAATTTTGATTTATAATTCTCCTCACCAACTGTTTCATCTAAATATCTAAGAGGAATTCCATCAAGTGGTTCAATTATTAAAAATCTAATTTTAGAATTATCAGAACTTTGATTTAGCGCAACAACTTGCCCAATTTGATCTCGTCCAACATAATTTGGAGTATATCCATAATGACTTTGCCCGTACCAATTATATAAATAAGCCCAGACTATATTTATCCAAAGAGGTGATGTTAAGCTATTTATATCAAATTTTTCTCCATTCGAAGTTAAATAAGTATAATCAATTGCTTTTATTTGTTTTGATAAAAGCATATCTTTTTGTATTGAAAATATAGTCGAACCTTTTTGATTCTCACGAATTATCATACTTAAACTGCCAAATAATACAAAAACAATTAGTAAAAAAGAAAATAAATAATTTTTAGATTTAATAAGTGATCCAATAAAAGATCCCAGAATTATCGATACAGCAGAACCGATTCCTACTAACAAAAATGGGGTACTAACCCCCCCAAGTGAAACAACACTTAAACTGCTAAATAACCATGTTGACAAAAAAAGTGGCCAATAATTTGTTTTCTTTTCATTTTTATACTTAATAAGGTAAAACAAACTGCCTATTACCAAAAAAGTTCCGTAGCCTATATTTGATGCATATGAATTGTAAGATAAAACTCGTCCAATTTGATTTAAATATAAAGTTACAATATCTCCAAAACCCTTAGATGACGTAACAGCATCACTAGTTTGAACAACTGACATTAATCCACCCAATCCTCTAAATCCAAATTTAACTTCAGATATAAGCATTGTTGAAATTCCCATCAAAAATGATATTAAAAACCAAACAATATATCTCTTTTCAATATTTTTTCTATAATATAAATACCAAATAAATCCAGGAACTATGTGGTAAAGTAAAAACACCTCAGCCTGTACCGAAAACCCTAAAGATAAACCAGCAACAATTGCACCAAATCGCAAATTCTTCTTTGAAATCACCAACCATAATCCAAAATAATATAATGCGACAGTCAATACTCCAATTGTAGGATTTGAAAGCCAAGTTGCGTATTGTGTTGATTCAAACGAAAAAGCAAAAAACAGAGATGATAAAATTGCAGAAATTGGATCTTTTGTAAGTAAAAATGTAATTAAAAATACTATAAAAATTACAATTGAATTAATAAATGCAATTCCAATTGCAGCAACAATTGGACTACCATTTCCAAAAAAATAAAACGGAGCAAGAACATAATAATACAAAACACCATGAAACAATCCAGGTGCAGATGATGGCGGCCCTAATATTTTTAAATGTCCCTTTGCAATTTCCGTTGCATGAGTTGCATCCCTTGCCTGATCATACCCAAATGTTAATGCTCCATCCTTTAAAAAAAATATTCTAACAACAAAAGCTAAAATAAATAATACAAAAAGTACAAAATAGTATTTCTTTCTCATACTATTATTTTAGTGAATTCTTGATTAAAAGCACTAACTGAAAATCTATTTACATCATTTGAAGCTTTCTGGGAAAATACTTTCCATAAATTATCATCCTCAATTAAATATTTTGATGCTTTAACCAGGCCCTCTATAGTCTCCCATAAATAGCCATTTTCTCCAGTTTGAATTATTTCTTTGTGACCACCTGAATTAAATAATAAAGGAACACATCCAGCTGACATTGCTTCAACTGGTGTTATTCCAAAATGTTCAACTCTCTCAGGTTGAGATTTCTCATCAATTCCAAAACCACTTGCAGACCAAAATAACTTTGCATGACCATATAAATCCTGCAACTGACTAAAACTTGGGCTTTCAAGTATTTCAATTGGATAACCTTTTGCCATTTCGTTTAATGAATCAATAAAATCTTCACTACCAATTTCAGCTCCACCTGCAATCACCAATTTCCATCCCCGAACACCATTTCTAAACAACTCAATTGCTGACTGAATTAATATATCCTGACCTTTCCTTTGCATTAATTTAGAAAATCTTCCAACATATAAAATAGTATTTTCCTTCTTTTTCGCCTTAAATTTACTGATATCAACTGGAGGATATACCACCTTGGAATTAACATTATATTCGTGATCTATATAACTTTTTGTAAAATTTGAATTACAAACCACCTCTTTTATTCTAAACATTTTCATTCGATTAATTAAGCTACTACCACCTACTTTTATAAATGGAACCTGAAAATGAAGAACATTAACTCTAGCTCGAAGTGTAGGTACACTACCATCTGAAACCCAAAAGCACAGATCATATCCATCACCTCTTGATGATTGATTAATAAATCTTATATTTTTAAGTGAAATTGAAAATCTTTCTTCAAGTTTACTTTTGACTTTTGGATCAATGAATTCAACATCAACTTTATAACCCAAATCGCGAGCCAGCATAGCAAAAAACATACTATACCTCTCTCCACCACCCAAACTATCTAAATATGGATTAACTATTACTGCTTTCATTTTTATTATTTTCTATTTGTAGTTCCCAAAGTTTAGAATAACTAACAAATCTACTAAACATTTGAAAAACTATTTCAATAATCCCAATTGGTCCATCCAAAAAACCTAACTTCAGAATTGCCCTATACCAAAATTCACGAAATACACCAGTAAAAAATCTCATAATATTCATTTTGGGATGATTTGCATCAAACATTAATCGCGCTTCATATTCACTCCATTTATTTGTTTTTTCAATCATTGAAGTCAATGATCTATGAGTAATATGATAAAAATAACTTTTAAGTTTTCCAGTCTTTCCCTTTATTTGTGGTTGTTCATGAAGTTCACCAGTATATTTAACAAATCTATCAACCTTAATTAATCTCATTACATAATCTGGCCACCAACCTCCCCATTTCATATCATGACCCAATAAATTATTAAGTCTGGCAATTGCATATCCAGATTTTGAATCATCGCTAAAAATAACTTTTAAAATTTCCTTTTTCAAATCTAGTGTAACTCTCTCATCTGCATCAACAAATAAAACCCAAGGAGATTTAGCTTTTGATATTGCATAGTTTCTATAATCTGAAAAGTTTTTCCCATCAGTATACTCTATTACAGTTGATCCCTCTTTCTTTGCCAATTCACGAGTTTTATCACTTGATCCTGTATCAACAACCAAAATTTGATCCACCCAATCAACACTCTTCAAACAAGAAGTTATCATTTTCTCTTCATTTTTTGTAATTATTATGGCTGTTATCTTATTAATTTTATGCTTCATATCCAAGATCCTCTTCCGTTCTTTCCAAAAAAATAATCCATTACACCAATTCTTTGCCACTTTCGTCCAATAAAAATCAATTTTAAAGCTTCTCTAAAAATTGCAAATTTTGCTCTAAAATTAGCATATTTCATTGCAAAAATTATTCTATTACGCGTTAAAAAATAATCGTTTAACCCAGAACCTATTCCAGAACTTTGTGCAACTTTATGCCAAATAATTGATTTAGGACAAAACATTATTTTCCAACCATTTTTTTTAAACCTAACACTTAAGTCTGTATCTTCAAAATACATAAAATAATTTTCATCAAAAAAACCAGTATTCAAAATTGCCTTAGTACTATATAAAACACATGCTCCTGTTGCAAATTCAGTTTCTCGATTTTCATCATTCTGATAAGTATCAACCTTATCAACATCAACATTGTTTGCATAGACATTCTTCCAATCGATTTCACCACCAGCGTACCAAATTACTTTTGAAAGTTCTGATTCTTTATATTTTTTATGATATTCAAAACCTTTTGCAAAATAAATTTTAGGTGAAACAGCAGCTACGTTTTGGTTATTTTTAAAAACAGACTCTAACTTCTCTAAAAAATCAGATTTAACATATGTATCATTATTAATTAACAAAACATACTGACTATTCTTATCAATAGCAGCTTTTATTCCAATATTATTTCCGGCTGCAAAACCATAATTTTTTACATTTTCAATAAATAAATTATTTATCTTAAATTTAGACTTAGTAAAATATTTTTTAATTTTATCCTTATCGCTACTATCTGAATTGTTATCAACCAAAATAATTTGAATACTCTTTAATGGATAACTTATTTTCTCAAGTGATTTCAAACACTCAATGGTATCCTCTGACCTATTCCAATTAACAATAACAATAGATATTTTCATAAATTTAGAGGATTTTAAGTTTTCGCTTTATTCTAGATATAAAGTTAGCTTTTTGCGCAATTTCAACATTCGCAATCCAATATGCAATTTCTGAAATTGATTTTTTAAAAGTAGAAGAAAAATCATCAAATGGTATTTGCTTATTTTCAAATTTAGAATTTTGCCAAAGTTTACAATACAAAACCACCTCTGAAAAAGCCTGTAATAATGACAAAGCAAGACCATGTATTCCGTCTTTGTATCCTTCCTCAGAAAAATACCTTCTACAAAATTCCTGAGTTGGTTTAATAATTAAATCACGCCACAAAAAATGCTTACCACTATATGTTAAATTTTTTGCCTGTATTGTTGTATATCTATTTAATCGATCAATAAACTGTTCAACTGTTTGGTACTCATGATGAATAATTGAAAAATCCTCAGTAGTCTGAAGATCAGTCCCTACACCCGAAGTGATTGGAATACCATGAATTGCATCATCCCAAACAACATGATTTTTTCTAAAAAATCTAATGTTGTAATCAGGCCACCAAAATGAATGTTTAATCCATTTATTAAAAATAATATTTTTCCTTGCAATCCTTACATAGTCAACATCATTTTGATTAGATATTTCTTTTAATTTATTACTAAGTTCGATACCAATCTCCTCATCTGCGTCCAAAACTAGAACCCAATCACTTTTAGCCTTAGCGATCGCAAAATTACGTGCTGGCTCAACATAACCAACCCTCTTATGTTTATAAATTTTTGCACCCATTTTTGAAGCTAATTCTGAAGTTTTATCATCAGAATTCATATCACAGACTATAATTTCATCTGCAAAATCAGAGATTGAGCTAATAGCTCTCTCAATATTTTTCTCTTCGTTTAATGTATTAATAACTACAGATATTGATCCCACAGTTATATTTTACATTTTTTCGAACCTATACAAAAGAACCTCTTCGTTTTCATATATTTTAATCAACTTTAGCTTTGCTAAATCAACATTCACATCTTGTCCTTTTATTAAATAGAGATACTCAATATTATTATTAACCAAAAACATGCTTGCTTCATTTATATTATTGCTGTTAAAAAAATCTTGCATTGCAATTTTCCTGTTTTGCCAATCAAAACCCAAAATTTCCAAATTAACCTCATCTTCCATAAAAACTTTTTTAGAAGAAAACGCAGAAACATAAGCAGTCGACTCATAAAGATACAGTGGTCTTGGAGGATTACTAATCGCCTCATCAGCCTTATATTTATCAAAAGGATAAGTCAACACGATTCCATCAGGTAATTGCCTTAAAAACTTCAACGCACTAATCTCATTATTTGATAATTTAGCCGGCGATCTATTTGGTATATACACAGAAAATAAGGTTGAAATAGTAGTTGGAATAGTAACAATTATCATTAAAAATGATACAAAACAAATAAACACTTTAGACTTATTTTTAATTAATTGTGCAAAATTAACTCCTGCTAATATTCCAGAAAACACAAGAGAGTAATATAAAAACTGAATTGTATTCCAAGGTGTTCCTTTTTGCACAAACAATGTTGGCAATAATATTCCAAAAAATATTAAAATATAAAAAAATGAATTTATATATGAAAAATTTGGTTTACGGGTAAATATAAATAATCTTGTTCCAAAATTTCCAATTACAAAAATAATAAATGCTAACAAGTAACCTAAAAATAACTTTAAATAAATCCCTGATTCTTTATATGTATTGATTGCAGAAAAAAGTTTTGGCCAATAAAATCTATCCACCGAACCCAACATATTTTCCAAAAACCAAAATGGTTTAAATATCAATATCTTTGAATCAAACCCGCTAACAGGAATAAATATCAAAATTGAAATTAAAAATGAAACAAACCACAATGCAAGTAATGATTTTTTCCTTTCTTTAACAAACTGAATTAAACCAATTAAAAAAAGTCCAATCAAAACCAAAACACCAGCATATGATTTTATTTCAATTAACAATCCAAATAAAATTGCTGATGACCAAAAATAAATAATTTTATTTTTTTCTATATATCGATTCAAGCAAAATAGTCCAATAAAAATAACCATTAACGAAAACGCATAAGGTGGATTAATCAAGGTTGAAACAGACTGTTGTGCCCAAAACATCGACTCGCCTCCAAGTTGCTCTCCTCTAAATAAATTAACTATCCAGCCAAAACTCCCTCCAAAATATAAAAAAAACGCAGCCCAAAAAAATTCAAACTTTGAATTCCTCCATTCCACAATAAATAAATAGAAAAACAAAGCAATTAATACAGAAAACAAGATAGGGAAAAACTGAAAATACAAATTACTCACAGAAATTCCAGTTAGTCTATTAAGTATCGCTAAAATCAAATCATAACCAATATGATAATTTTTAATTTTTGCGCCAGAAAAAATCTGATTATCTAAATTTAAATTCGATAAACCATTTGAAATTGCGATATGCCATACACCATCATGTCCATTTGCACCCCAAAATCCTATTCCATAGGAGTACTCCAATCCACTTTTAACCATCGTCACACACCATGAAGCTATAGCAATTCCCAAAAAAACTAAAATAAACCAATTTAATAATTTATTTTTTGCCAAGTATTGTTTTAAAACTTTTTTTCGCATCTTCAACCAAGGACATTCCAACTATCACAACCATAATTACAAAATAAACAATCAAACCAACCAAACTCAATATAAATATTGTATATGCATTAACAGGAAGAAAATTTCTTAAAATAACCAATACAATTGTCATCGCCAAAGTGCCTACTAGTGGTCTTCCTATCGAATCATACAATGAAAACTTCACATAACTATGTGCAATTAATATAGCGATAAGAGAAGAGGATCCGACAATTGCATATCCTACAGATGCACCATTTACTCCAAAATAAGTTGCCAATAATGGAATCAATGCCCAAGTCAACGCAGTCCACATTATCATAAGCAAAAATGTAATTTTTATTTTCCCAATCGCGTTTAATAAATTAGTTAATTGAGTTGTCGCAGCTGCAAACATAAAATTAACGGATACAAATGTTAAAGCAAACAAAGCAGGTTTCCACTGATAATATCTAGGAACTACTTCAACTATTAATGGAGCAACAATTACCAACCCCGATAAAGCAGGAAAAACCAAAAAACAAATAAAAAATATTGATCTTGTAACACTTCGTGCTAAATGATCTTTTGAATCCTGAAGTCTTGAAAAAGCCGGAAAAGTAACACGAGTTACCGTATCCATAAAAAATGTTAATGGATATCTTGCAAACTTTTGAGCAGTGGCCAAATAACCAATTCCCACAGGACCCAAAATCCCTCCCAAAACCAATGTCATTCCATCATCTTTAATCGCTGCCATTAATGTATTAATTTGATATGGAATTCCAAACTTAAATAAACCAGTTAAAGTTTTTCTAGAAAATGAAAATCCAGGTTTCCAGGGTTGAAATGTATAAATTGCAAAAAGTCCTACGATATCTCGAACAATAACTGCAATAGTAAAACTCTTAATCCCAAATCCACGCATTGCAAAAAAGACTAAGATTAAATAATAAATAATTTGCTCAAGTATTTGAGGAAATGCTAATTTTACAAATTCTAATTTTCTCTCCAATAAAACAGATGGAATACTTTTAAGCGATGATAAGAAAAATGACAAAGCCAATGCATATAAAAGCATAACACCATCACTATTTAGTGAATAATGTTTTGTAAAAAATGGAGTCAAAAATACAACAATCAATATAATTGTTACTACAAGAATTTCCTGAACAAAAAATGTAGTTCTCAAATCTGTTTCAGATGGATGTTCCTTTTTCTGAACCAATGAAGCTGCTAATCCAATATCAGAAAAATAATTAAGAAAATTAATTACAGCATTTAAAATAAAAAATATACCAATTTCAGAAGGTCCCAAATATGCCCACATTAAACCTGAAGCAACTACAGCAATTATTTGTAAAAAAAATGTTCTACCAGTCAAAATCACAATTCCACGAACTGAACGCTCCTTTACAGATTCTAAAGAAATTTCCGAAGTCGGGTCTAAATGCTCATCTTGATGAAATTCTGCCACAAATTATTTTACCATGGAAGCATTAACTCTTAGATACTTAAAATAAAACATTAAAACCAAAATTAAAGTGACTAAAGAAATAATATTACTAATCGTTCTAATTGTCGTATCATAAAATTTCACATATACACTATGCTCTCCAGGTTTTACATCTAAATACATTCTTCCCCACTTTTCACTATCTGGAATTCTCACTTGGACTTCAACTCCATCAACAAAAACTTTCCAATTTGGAAATTGAAAAATATTAATTCTAATTTCTGAATTTTCTTTTATAACATTAACATCAAATTTTGCCCAGTTGGTTCCCTCAATTTGATTATTAATTTCCACATTTCCACTAACTTTTTCAGCCAATTGTTTTTTACCATCTCTTGGATTCTCCTTTGCAGTCTTTGGTAAATAATCCAAAATTCCAGCAGTCTTTTGCATTTCCCAGGCAACACCTGATAATTTTTCACTATCAGTAATTGGTCCCATCTTTCCAGTTTCAGGTTCAAAATATGGAAAATAAAATATCATAGACACAGCGATCAAAAATATACCAATATAAAAAATAATATTCTTTGAAAAATAATTAACAATTCCCCCAACAGAAAAAGATAACCCTAAAATCGTCAAAGTTAAAAATCTCCATGGAAATTGCACATAAGAAAGTGGTGAAAATGATTGCCAAATTGGCGTTGATTTTGAATGAGTCATAAATGCAGCAAAAACAGCACTCGAACCCATAATTAAAATTGCCAAAACTTGTGAATCAATCTTTCTGGTCTTTACTAGTCTATGAAAAACAAACAACATTAAAACTATAAAAATTAATATGTGACCAATTCCAATTTGAAGCGAAAACCCATCTAACGGTTCCCAAATAGAAGGTCCATAACCCCAATATCTATTAACAATAAGCTGCTTCAATGACAAAAAATGTGTAGAAAATTCATAATACCCTTGAATTAAAGTATCAGCATGAACTAATTTTTGTTCAAAAACTACAGGGAGCGTAAAAAATGCTGCCAAACCAAATGCCATAAGTCCAGATATTAATAAATACAAAATGCTATCAAACGACTTATTTTTCAATATAAAAACACCACACCACACTGCAAAAATTGGTGTAAATATCAAAACCATTAAATTATGAGAAGTTAATAACCCCACCCAAGCAAAAGCCAATATTAAAATATTAAAATATCTTCTTTCCTTTAATTTAATAATCTTATACGAAGACCACAATATTAATGGAAAAAAAACTAAAGCCCAAGATTCGTTCATCGCACCACGAACATAAACATCAACACTATGATAAGGTGCAAAAACATAAAAAGCCGCCGAAACCAAACCGCCAATTTTTCCAAAAAACTGCCTAGACAATAAGTACATAAACAAACTTGAAAAAACAAAAGACAAAATAAACACCAACTTCACAGTATCAAGATATCCAAGTGGAGTAATTAATCGAACAACTAAACCAACAACATATGGTAATTGAGGATAAAAATTATAAAGTGGGAATCCATAACCATAACCCATATCGGGCACCCATCTACAAGGAATTTGTAAATCAAAAAAACATTTCTCAATTGAAACTTGTCTCATGACTTGTAGATCGTCATGCATATTAAAATAACCTGGTCCAATCAATTTAAATCCAGCAATAACACCAAAAAGTATTGCGATAGCCAATTGAAGATAATTCTTCTTTATAAATTGCGAAAAAATTTCAATCACAGTGATATTATTATGCCATAAAAAATTTATTTCAGTACTTCAAAAAACAAAAGATGTTCGTTTGATCCATGTTGAACATATTCACGAACAAAAGGTGGTCTTGTAGCTTTTTTATATGATGCAATTAAATTAAGTCCCAATTCTGATGGATCACCTGTATATGTAAATCTTGAATCATTAATCACCAAAAAAGTTAAATTCCCGGCATCTCTTGATTCAGCCAAGGGCTTTGGAACTTCATGAATGTTTAATCCGATTCCAACAACAATTACTGAATTCAATTGATCTAAATACATTTGTAATCCATCAGGCAAAGTACCAAAATAACCTTCAGTTCCCACAACTATTTGTTTATCAGGATTTTTAACATGTAGATCCTTTATATATTCTGAAATTTGTTTTATTCCATTTCCGGCAGTCCACTCTTCAAGATATCCAGACCTCTCACTTCGCGGTATTGCAGCCCTTTCAAGATCAGTCCAAAAATTAAAAATTGTTACAAAGCTTGATATCAGTAGAACCAAAACCGATATATAAAAAATATATTTAAAATATCTAAGATTTATTAAAATTGAATTCCCTGCCAGTATAATTAAATAAGGTATTGTAAAAAGAATATATCTTGCAGTAAAAACTTTAGCAATCGCACTTTCCATAACAATTGGTGTAATAAAAAGAATAAACAAAAAAACATTTTCTGATATATTTCTTTTTTGTTTCAAAAATACCACCAAGGAAAAAATAGCCAATATTAATACTGGCGCAGGACCCCAAATTCTAATCCATTCAAAACTTCTATCTATTTGCGATACAAATGGATCAAGTGGAGAACTAAATAAATGCGAAATTGGATAAACGTAATCTAAATTTCTAGAATTTATTAAATTAAAATTAGGACCTAAACGTAAAATATTATACATCGCAAAAGCGATTATCGATGAAATTAAATTTAAAACAAAAAATTGAAATCCAAATTTATAAATATTTTTTCGATCAAACGAAATAATAAAACTAAGTGGTGATAATAAAATTAAAAATATAGCTGGTGATTTTGTAAGCCAAGCAAAACCCAAACAAAATCCAGTAAAAAGTGCAGCATCAATCCTTTTTGTTTTTGCAGTAATTATAGAAAAGAAAATTGCCCACGTTCCCCAAAAAGTAAGCATCGAATCAACCAATGCCATTCTGTCAAAAAAGACAAGAAACGGGCAAATCGATGTAATTAAAGCTGAAAAAATTGCTGCTTTTTTAGATTTAAATAACAAATAAGAAATACTAAAAACCCCCAAAATAGTACCAGTTCCAGTCATTACTGATAAAAATCTTCCAGCAAACAAAGGATCAGAAAACCTAGAAACCGCAAACATTAAAATCCACATAAAAAATGGCTGTTTTCCATCAGACAATGGCAAAAAACGAAGAGTAGGTTCATGACCCATTACTTGAGACCATCTAACATAAATAGCTTCATCAGCAAAAACAGGCAGGTAAGTTAAATTAATCGATCTAACTATAAAACCAGATACCAATAAACCAATTAAAATAATTAATGTATAAATATAATTTTTTTTCACTTATATCTTCCTAATATGGCATTAATTCTAACTTGTATCAATCCACGAAGCCCAATCCAAGAATCCTTTATTGGATTCACACGTCCCTTTACACCCTTTTCTTCCCAAAATACATCAACCTCACTTACACGAAACCCCATCTTACGCGCCAAATAAAGAACTTCTAAATCAAATCCTGCGGTAACAGTATAACCGTCAATCGATTCCATTTTATGAAGTTCCTTCATCTTGCTAAAAATTTTATTACTTGCAGTTTTTTTGAAAATTTTAAAACCACATTGTGTATCTTTATATGGCATTCTTAAAATAACAGTTCGCAAAACAACAAAACCCATTGCCATTATTTTTCTAATCAGAGGAGCCCCTTTTCTTCCAGTCCTTGAACCAATTGCAATATCACTACCCGCATCAATCATCTGTGTTAATTTTTCAATTTGATCAATTGGAGTTGCCTGATCTGTATCAGTAAACAAAACCAAATCGCCCTTTGCCTTTAACATCCCTTCAATTACAGTACCAGCCTTACCTCTATGAGGCTCCAAAATTGGATAAAAATATTTATGTTTTTTGGCAAATTTCTGTAAAAAGTTAAACGTCTCATCAGTTGAGCCATCATCAACCAACAAAACCTCCCAATTATATTTTTGTTTCGATAAATATTGATAAACTTCATCCAATACACCTCTCTTTAAATTAGACATTTCATTATATGAAGGGACGACAACAGATAAATATATATTTTTATTCATTATTAATTTGTATATCCAAATAATGGCTCGGTCAAATTTTGATTCTCACCGCTACAACTTTGATCAATTTTTTTATTCTCATACTTTTTATAGTCAGGCAAAATCAACCCTAATGCACCAAAACTCTTATCAATTTTATCTACCATACTATGTGGAAATACAATTGTATAAACAGGACTATTACTCGCAGGCAAATTAACATGCATATTCTTAATATAAAACAAATACCTATAACCTAAATTATATCCAGGTTGAGTAATATAAGAAATCGAAATACAAGGATATCCATGAATTTTCGAATCTTCATTTATGTAATTTACAATCTGTTTCCTTTGAATGTAACCACTTGCATTAATAGGATGGCTTATAAATCTGAAAACACTTACAAAAGATAGAAATAAAACCAAAAATACACCTACTAATGATAACTTTTTTCTTCCAAATAAATACAAAATAAACATAACAATAACAAGCATCCACACAAAATTTAAACTATTTAAATAATATTCCGATAAAATTTTTGAGTAATTAGCAAAAAAAGTAATCACCATTAAAATCCACCCAACCAAAACACTCGCAATATTTTTATTCAAAACTCTTTTGTAAATCAAAAAACCAAAAAATAATAAAATAATTAATGACGGTAGCCAAAAACTTACATTAAAACTTTGGCCAATAAATAAATTTGTAATATTTTTATATGCTAAATACAAAGTTCTTTCTAATTTTGTAGCATTATAAACAGTATCGCTTTGCGAAGTTGTAACTGATAAAAATAAATATCTAGATTGTAAAAAATTATTTCTCAACTCAAAAAGAATCAATGGTAAAAGACCAAAAAGACTTGAAACAGTAAAATATAGTATAGATTTTTTAGATGGTATCTTTTTAGACAATAAAATAGAAATAAAAACCAAAGGAATCAAAAGGATTAACCCCATATTCACATGCCAAATCAAACCAACCAATAATCCAATTAACAAATAACCAAAATTATTATTTTTAAAAATCAAATAAATACCATAAAAAAACCAGATACAAAATAATAAAAACAATGGCTGAGTCGGTACTACTTCTCTTTCATTTATTGAAAGAAAATAACTCGTTGAATGAAAAAATGCAGCCAAATAACCAGCATCTATCGAAAAAATCTTTTTAAAGACAATATAAAAACTAAAAGTTGTTAATGCACCAAGAATTGATACTGCAAAAACTCCACCTATTGGATCCATTCCAAACAATAAATAAAATGGGACTAAAAAATAATAAAAATAAGGTCCAATATAAATTCCAGAAGTTGATGTTTCCTGTCCTATTAATCTAAAATTCCCATGAACAATATCTTTAACAAACCAGCCAATTAAATCTTGGTCATGAGAATATAAAAAAAGATCAGGTGCACGATAAAGTCTAAAGAAAAAACTAATTAAAACAAATATTAATATTGGTGTTATAAATTTCTTCACAAGCGTATTCTTCTTTGAACAATAATTCCACCAAAACGTGCTTCCTTTTCAACTTTTCCAATTCCCTCTTGTCGATTAAGCCATGTATTCAGTCTCTCAGGATGTGGCGGATCAACTTCATACAAAGTATATAAAGGACTAATAATTTCAGTTGACGGCTCATATCCTTTCACTCTTCCTCCATACCATCTAAACAAATAATCATAAGAATGAGGAATTACTGGGGGAACATAAACATCAACAGAAAACTGCCTAAAATTTGCATCAGAATAAATCCAATCCATAGCCTTTTTTTGATTACCCAATGCAATTGTCGATTCACCGTCAAGTTTGTCTGAATATCTATTAATTGAAAGAGCAATATTGTTTCTAAAAAATGCAAAGAAAAATACTAAAACAAAAATTTTACCAAGTCTATATTTCCATATTTGACTAAGCACAATTCCAAACATAAGAATAAAAATTAAATAATATCCAGTAACATAATAATCATAAAAATTCCCTTCATTTCCTTGAAAAAATAGTATTCCCACATACAAAGTAGTTAAAAATATAATTAAAATTCTAGATAATTTATTTTTAAGAAATTTAGGTATATTTATTAGGAAAAATAACAAAACAACAATCAACAATATGTTTTCAAGTTGCCCTCTTGATTCAAAAATTTTATTAACAAAAACATCAATATAAAAATTAGTTCTTAATTGAATTATTTTCCAAAAATCAATTTTAAAACTTTGATCTCCAACAAAAAATTTAAGAATATTATTTCTAAGTATTCCATCATGCCTTAAATCAAAAACTAAAAGTGGCAAAAACGTTACAAAAAAAGAAACAAAACTTAATAATAAAACTTTAATTGATGGCCTATTTTTCCAATTAAAAATTAAAAATATAAATATTGCTGGAAAATAGAAAAATTCACCAGATGAACCGAAGTGAAACAATGATGATCCTGCAATAAATCCTAAAAATATCCAATAGAAGTTGTAGCCCTTCGCAATTTTATATAGACAATAAACAAGTAAAACAGACAACAAAAACATCGGAGTTGGGTTTGAAAGCCAACGCGAAGAAAGAACAATATTAAATGAAAAAGCACCAACAGCAAGTGCAATAATTCCTGCAGCATTTCCAAACTCACGTTTTCCCAGTATATAAACAAAAAATAAACCTAAAACTGTTAGTATTGATAAAAATACTGAGACAAAAACTGGATTACCATTACCCAAGAAATAAGCTGGAGTTATCAAATAATAATAAAAAGGGCCCCTAAATATTCCAGCAATTCCAGTTGTCGGTCCAATTAAAAATATTTTTTTGTATTCAATTAAGTCAAAAACTACATTTGCATCTCTTCCTTGATCAAAATAAAATCCCAACACTTGATCAATTCTATATACACGAAACCACAAAGCAAAAACCAAAATGGTAATCAAAAAAAATGGAATTAATAATTTTTTATATTCTATTTTAAATTTCTGCATACATTCAATATCTTATCAATTCCTTGGGAAAAATTCATATCGTAAAGTCTAGCAGCCGATGCCCACTTGTGGCCTCCGCCTCCAAGTTCAATTGCAATCTTTGAAACATCAACGCCAGTTCTCGATCTAAAACTGACAGATATAAAATTTGGTGACTCTTCAATTGCAATAAATCCAAAATCAGTATTTTCAATACTTTGAATTAAAATATCAGCCAACTCACTTTTAGCCCCGTCAATATGACCCAATTTTTGATATTCTTCATAATTTAATGCAGACCAAACAATCTTTTTATCTTGATCAATCTGAATTTTTTCCATTATTTTTCCCCAAAGTTTTACATGATCAAGTGAATATGATTGATATAAACTTCTTATTATTTTATTCTTATCTGCAAACTTCATCAATTCAGCAACTACATCAAAAGTAATTTCATTTGCTTCAGGAAATCTCAAAGCTCCTGTATCCCCAATTATTCCCGTTAACAAAT
Source organism: uncultured Gammaproteobacteria bacterium (assembly GCA_964524515.1). Classification (GTDB taxonomy): domain Bacteria; phylum Patescibacteriota; class Microgenomatia; order UBA8517; family UBA8517; genus CAZGEA01. The sequence continues at coordinate 352,344 of CAZGEA010000001.1, forward strand.
CTTGAGCAATTGAATTATTAATTTCAATCTTCATGTCATTAATAATAAAATAAACCAATTCGCAATTAGCAGCGATATTAAACTTTACTAAATTAATATCTCCATACATTTCATTTGTCTCATGATGATCAATAACAATAATTGGAATATCAAAAATTGGAATATCACGCCTCCCAGTCACCCTATTCCAACCAGCAGAATCAAGAGTAATAAATAAATCAAAAGACGAATAATCAAAATTTGAATAATCTATTGTTTTCACTTTATCTGAATTTGCCAAAAATTCTAAATTACCAGGTAAATTATGTGGACAAACAATTGAAACATTTTTATTCATTTGAGTTAATAATTCATAAAATGCCAATGCAGATCCCACAGAATCAGCATCAGGACTTGCATGACAATTAACCAAAATGTTTGAAGAGTTTTTTATCTTTTCTAAAATAAGAGATGACTCGGGATAATTCATTTTATTTAGTTACTTTTTTGAATGAACTAATTTATAAATTGTTACCCCATACAAATCCCATTCATTTTCAATTTTGCTCCAACCAAAATTAGCAACTTCAGCTTTTGAATTATGAGTTGGATCGCATTTAGATTTATCAAGTTCACATACAACAAATAATTGATTTGCAATTGTCTCATCTGCTTTTTGAGGATCAATTTGAACCAAATATGATCCATTTTTTTCCATAAAATACTGATATGCACCTTCATAATTACGCTCTGCAATAACTGCAAAATTAAAATTTTGACCGTTTGATTCTTCAATAATTTTATTAGCTACATCAGCAGATCTTTGAAGTTGTCTATTTGGTGAATATTTAATTGGATTTTCATTCAAATTAACAATAATTAAAAAGATCAAAATGGTTAATAAAAAAATATTTCCCAACAATTTTACCTTTTTAACATGACCCAAAATTCCACCCAACAATATAAAAAGAGCAGGAGCTAAAAATCCATAATAATGGTCATATATTTCTTGCTTATAAAGGGACAATCCAACAACTCCAATTCCCAACCATATAAATAAAAATATAAATGCCTGTTTCTCCTTTGAAGTTAATTTTTGCCTATATAATCCAAATATCCATGCTAGGGCTGCTAAATATCCTACCACCAACCAACCACCAACGTATTCATTTTTTGCAGAAACCAATCTACTTGTTATTTTATCAAGCTGCGGTATAACTTTTGCAAAACCACTCCATGGTTTAATAGAAACAGTCGTTTGTCGATCAGTAAAGAATTTCTCAATTGCAGAAAAATTTCGCCAATCATGCCTTGCATCAAATATAACAAGTGGTGACATCAAAAATCCAAATATAAATATTCCCAATAAACTAAATTTCAAAATCCTAAATATTTCTTTACTATTTTTCCTATTTTGAATTTCTTTATAAAAGACCAAAAACCAAAAAATCAAAACAACAGGTAGGATCAATAATCCTAAATAATGTGATTGCATTACAAATGCAAAACTCAAACCAACAATAGGAAGCCAAAAAACCTCTCTATTTTGCCAAAATCTCCATATTCCATAGACAGTCAAAAGTGCAAAAAATGGCATGATATTTGGATTCCACGAAGATTTTGTATAAATAATAATAGTAGGAGCTATAGCATATAAAATTGATGCAGCAAAAGCAGCAACTCTACCAAACATATCTCGTGTGGCATACCACACCAAGAAAATTGTCAAAACTCCAAAAAAAGCAACTAATATAGAAGGGCCAATTGGAGAAAAATTAAACAATAATAAAGCAGGGGCAATAAAATAATAATAAAGTGGCCCCAAATACATATTTCCAATTGAAGTTCCAGGGCCCACCAATATGATATCAGCATTTACCAATAATCTTCTAACAACCAAAGCATCACGACCTTCATCTCCCAAAAAAGTCATATACTCACCAATTCGATAAAATCTAAAAAAGGAACCTATTAAAATTATTCCAACTAAAAACAAAAATTCAGTTTTATTATTTTTAATAAACGTCGTACTATTTTTAATGAAACTTTTTATTTTTTGCATTGCTAAATTTACTTTAATTTTACCCATAATCTAAACAAATCAATAAAACTTTGAATAATCACATCAAGTGATGCACCAGTTCCATGCCCTTCAACTCTTGGATAATGAGTTGTCGGAATCTCAACAATTGAAAAATTATGTTTTCTAGATTTTATTAATAATTCACTACTAATAAATGCACCTCTCTCACTTTCCAATGGTTCAATTGTGTCAATTACTTTCTTAGAAATCAATTTAAACCCACAATCAATATCTCGAACTTTCAAACCAAATAAAATAAATACAGACATTTGCCAAATAAAAGTATTAATTTTTCTATAAAAAGGAACTTTTCTATTTCTATAATATCCAATCACCAAATCAGCATTTGTTTCATTTTGCTTATCTATAAAATTAACAACTTCAGAAAAATCAAATTGACCGTCAGAATCAGTAAAAGTTATCCATTTATATTTTGAAGTATAAAGTCCGCTTTTAAGTGCTGCTCCATATCCACGATTTGGATCATGGTTAATTATTTTAATATTTTTATTTTTATCGACGTATTTTTGAACTACATCTTTAGTTTTATCTTTTGATCCATCGTTTATGATTATTAATTCCCATTTCTCGCTTATTTCAGGCAATATCAAAACTGCCTTTTCAATTGTTTTTCCAATATTTTTCTCTTCATTGTAAGCTGGAAAAAACACAGACAACTCTTTTATTTTCATAATTTGTTACAGTTTATCATGCCAATTGAATCCATGTATAATTAAAACAATGCAAAAATCATTAAAGGTTTTCTTAATAATAATTTTTCTTGCAATTGCTCCAATACTTGTTGTTTGGCTTCCATTTCTACTTGAAATAAAATCATTTATGGGTATTCCTATTGCTCAAGGTGGATTAAGTGCGATAGTTTCAAATTACGATGGACCACTATATATTGTCATTGCTAAAACTTTTTATAATTTTGATTTAATCAAAAACTTCCCATTTAGCCTTCCAGTTGAATACTACGCAGCTCACTTTCCACTTTTTCCAATTATAATTCGCGCTTTTGGGCAATTTACGGGTTATATTTACGGTGGCTTAATTGCAAGCATCTTAGGTTCAATCTTTGCATTAAGTTATTTTTATTTACTTGCAAAAATGTATTTAAAACCACAAAACGCATTATGGCTTACTGCAATTTTTTCAATTTTCCCTGTTAGATTCTTAATAGTCAGATCAGTTGTCTCCCCTGAAGCATTATTTTTAGGTGCTATTATTGCTTCCATTTTTTACTTCCAAAAGAAAAATTATTTTCTAGCAGGAATTTTTGGAGCTATTGCACAAATGACCAAATCTCCAGCAATTATTTTATTTATCTCATACTTTATTACGATAACTTTTCCATACATTTCCAAAATGGTTATGGGAAAACTTAAAAAAATAGAGCTTTATTCACTCAGTTCGATCTTTATATTTTTAATTCCCTTATCCTTAGTTTTAGTTTTTGGAATTTATTATTTTCAAATGGGCAATTTCTTTGCTTATTTTAATTCTGGAGATAATATTCACTTATTTTTTCCACCATTCCAAATATTTAATTATTCTCAATCTTGGGTCGGTAGCCATTGGCTAGAAGATATAATTTTTATATATTTACTCTCTCTAACTGGAATCGCCAGCTTATATAAATTAAAAGATAAAGCCATGTTTTATTTTTGTTCTATATTTTTCATTGCAATAATATTTGTTTCCCACAGAGATATTTCAAGATATATTTTGCCAATTACTCCATTTTTATTAATTGGATTATCAAAATTTTTAATCAAAAAACAATTTAAAATAATATTATTAATTCTTTTACTTCCAATGCTACTTTACTCCATTGCGTTTATTTCGAACAATATTATGCCAATAGGAAATTGGACACCTCTGCTATAATCTTAAATATAATTTATTCTTAATATGACACAGGAAAGATTAAATCTCACAGCTTGGCGTGGAAAAGAATTTCTTCTTAAACTATCAGGAAAAGAGGCAACCAGAAGGATAAAAAGATTTCAAGAAGATCAAAATCCAAAAATTAAATACGATATTGATAAAATTACTTCTTCTGTTTTGAACCCTTCCAAATAACCAAGTTATACATCATGTAGTTATATGGTAGTACTAAAAATGCTACAACAAACAACAAAACCAAAAAATCATATCTAGCTCCAACAATCTTAACTCCAATTGGTCCAACAGTAGATTGAATAATTAATGCTCCAACTGAAGTCAAATTAAATTGCAAAAATTTCGATATTATTTTATTAATTCCAGAAATTTTATTATCTTTAAATGTCCAGAAATTGTTAAATGTAAAATTTGAAACTATTGCAATCTCAGTTGATAAAAGCCATGAAGCAATCTCAGAAAAATTAAGCCCTCTAAATACTCTTAAAAAGATAAAGTTAACCAAAAATCCCACAAACCCAACTGTAGCAAATTTTATAAATTTCATTTTATCTTTAATTCCCAAAATAATTGCAACTTTAAAAGTTGAGGTCATTTCATTTGGATTAAATTTCGACTTTTCTCTTTTTCGCGCCGCAAATTCCAATGGAACTTCAACTACCTTTTTACTATTTTTAATAGATTGATACAGCAAATCAACCTTGTAGGCAAAACGCTTTAGTTCCATTAAATTATCAAGATCAATTTTATCCAAAACACCATTTACTCTTGTTAATCTAAAGCCAGTAGTTAAATCGTGAATTGAAGGTTTAAGTAAAACCATTCTTATAAACAAATTCCCAAAAAAACTAATTGCTTTTCGGCTAATTGCCCAGTCAGCAGGAACAGAGCCACCTTTAATATATCTTGAACCAATCACATAATCTGCTCCATTTAAATATGCTTGAACCATTGGTGGAACAAATCGTGGTGGATGTTGAAAATCAGCATCCATTTCCATAACTGCATCTGCATGTATTTCACCAATTGCATATTTCATTCCACGAACATATGCCATCCCCAGTCCTGCTTTTTCTCCTTGTAATAAATAAATCTTTTTTTGCTTAGAATTAAACTTTTTCATATATTTTTTAACAATATCTCCGGTTCCATCAGGTGAGTTATCATCAACTACAAGAAGCTTCATGTCAGCATTAATTTTTGGAAACTCTTCCAAAACTAATTTTTCTATCATTAAAGAAATGTTTTCTTTTTCGTTGTATGTGGGAATTATTACAACGACTCTATCTTTTGAAGTATTCATATTTTTAATTTAATTTCATTTCACCCAAAGCAGGAAGATAAAACAAATAAGCTGCCACACCTATAAAAACCAATGTTAAAATAAGTCTTGGTAAAAATACAACAAGAAGTGCTTTTTTACGATTAAATCCGTGCAACACTTCAGTTCCACGAATAAATATAACCAATTCATAAATCCATCCAATAAAAGAAATTGCAGGAAAAAACCCAAGCAATAAAGTTGGAGTTTGTGAATAAACAATCAATTGATATGTATTTTTAAAATCCCCTTTACCTTTAAATAACTTTATCCAAAAGTGAGTAATCCTTGCAATTACAAAACTAAATATAATTCCAAAAATATAAGTAACTACATAAAAAGCTCCATTCTGTAAATTCAGCGATGCCACAGCATTTGTCTTTGGAAACAAATAAGTAATAAGTACATAAATAATAAGATTAATTAAAGATAAAACTGCATAAAAACTAACTGCAAGTTTTATATTTTTTTCTTTCTTTAAATCAGCAAATGCTTTGCCAGGAGTTAAAACAATAAACTTAATTTTATTAATTAATTCATTAATTGTCATAAAATATTATATAATCTTAAAGCTATAATGAAAATAGACATAATTACACTCTTTCCCCATATGTTTGAAGGAATCTTTAATCATTCAATTATTGGTCGCGCAAAAGAGAAAAACTTAGTTAATATTGAAATTCACGATCTTCGACAATTCGGCATTGATGAGAGAAAAACAGTTGATGACAGGCCATATGGTGGTGGAGTAGGTATGATTTTAATGATTGAACCGATTGATAAAATTCTTAAATCACTTGATTTAAAACCAAATACACCAAATCAAAAAATAATATTAACTTCCGCTTCAGGCAAAATTTACAAACAACAAACTGCAAAAGAATATTCATCTCTTGAGAGGCTAACAATAATTTGCGGCAGATATGAAGGAGTTGATGAAAGAGTTACAAATTTAATTGATGATCAAATCTGCATTGGTGATTTTGTATTAACTGGTGGCGAAATTGCATCAATGGCAATAACAGATTCGGTTACAAGATTAATTCCAGGTGTTTTAGAAAAAGAAGGTGCCACTGAATTGGAATCATTTACCAATCCTCAACTATTAGAAGAACCAAAATACACTCGTCCAGAAAACTATAATGGTCTCTTGGTTCCAGAAATTCTTTTATCAGGAAACCATGCAAAAATCGAAGAATGGAAAAAAGAAGAATCTCTTAAAATAACTAAAAAAAACAGACCAGACTTATCCGTTGCAAATAAAAAAATTTTACAATAAAGTTAATAAATGGAGCAAAATTCAGAAATACCAAAAACTATCATCAATCAGCCAACAGAACCAATTCAGCCTCCAACAACACCATCCCCAGTAGAAACGCTATCCTCAGCTCCAAAACTAACAGATGTACAAACAAATCCTGGAATGGAAGGCACAACACAAACAATCGACACGGTTAAAAATGAATCAGTAATGCCAAGTGTAATTAGTAAAGATGTCAATGTAATTAATCCGGCAGATGCAGCTGAAATCCGCAAACAAGCCCAAGCGTTAATTGATGCACAAAACGCAAAAAAACCAAATTTAATAGACAAATTTAAGAACTTTTTAAATATAAAATAATCAAGATTAAATAAACAAAAAGAAGTCTCCAGTTTAAGCTCGCATTATCATAAAAGATAATATTACAAATCCAATAATTGATATACAAAAATACTCCAAAAACACTGACCAGCTAAAATCTTTATGAATCATATGGTGTACCACTCCCCAAACTACATATGAAACAGATGTTGCAGCAGCAATTGCAAATTGAAACTCACGATTATAAGAAAAAAACCAAAAACCTAAAGTTGAAAACAATAGTATTCCCAGAAGTGGAATGAAATGAACAATATTTTTTGAAAAATCTTTTATCATTTTGAAAAATCTCTTATCATATAATATTACCTGCTTTCATGATAACAATAATAGTAACTATCATTCCAAAAAAAGATAAATGTGCAAAAGCACGTCCTGATATTCTTGGAATCTTTTGCTTCCAAACTATAAATGCATCAATAAATATAATTGACCCTAAAACCACAGTTAACAAAAGTGATCCATATTTAGTTGCATCAAAACTGCTAACTTGTTGTGATTTTCCATCAAACGCCAATGCTGCACCTGAAACAACAGGAGCTGGACTTACTGCTAATTGATTTTCAACAACTTGCTTTCCTGGTGCAACATCAGATGCTGAAACTGTAGTTATAGATTTTGAAGTATCAGAAAGTTTAGTTCCAAAAAGCTGCACTACAATAGTAGTATCGTGCCCTAACAAATCTCCTTCAATTACAGCGATTCCAATTTCTTTATAACGAGTAGATAACAAATTTTCCCTATGAGATGATGAGCTCATCCAAGCATCAACTGTAGATTTTGGATCACGAAAATCACGCGCCAAATTCTCGCCCGCATATTTATATTTATAGCCTTGATCTGCAAAAAACTTCCAAGGCTGTGTACCATCCGGTGCCACATGAGACCAATAATCACGATTAATCATATCTGTTGCCTTTGCCTGTGCTGCTTTTGTTAATTGTTCACTATACGAAAGCTGAGTTAATCCAGCTTCTTTTCTTTTTTGATTTGTTAAATTTATTACATCACTTGGAGAAATATTTGCAGCATACCCCAAAACAGACACAGGATGAGTGGATAATGTCGATACAAAAATCTGATAAACAAAAATACCAATCAATAAAACCAATAAAGATTTACTATGAAGTATCTTTGCTTTATGGTTATTTGATTCTCGTGGAATAAATAAATGCAAAATTTGATTTAGGGCAAGTTCCATAACTATCAATAATATTAACTATATGTTGAGCTATCGTCTAGTAGGAGAGACCCAAGGTCCAGAAATTTTCAAAAACATTGATTGATAGAATCCTTTAATAAGCGAGGCAATACTAACAAACTGTACAAACCACAAAAATGGCCCAAAGAATATTAAATAAAATTTCTTTATCCAAAAATTTTGAATTGCAGCAAATCCCCACAGAAGTAAAAAATCAATACTAATTAAATAAAAAACAATTTTTCTATCAATCAAAAAACTTAAAAAATTAGAATGACTCCCAGGAAAAAGTGAATATAAAAACAAAGCCATCAAGAAAAATAAATATATGGAATGCACTAAATCAATTGTAAAAAATAAAATAATTGCGATATCAAATGCCTGAAATTTAAATGGCACTTTATGCTTTTTAACAGTTTGGAAAAAACCTAATTGCCATCTCGTACACTGCTTGAAATAATCAAAAAAATTATCTGGATCCTGAGTTACAACTTCAGCTTTCGGTTCATAAACTATTGAACCTAATTTCTTTCTATGAATTTGAAATGTCATATCAAAATCTTCAATTATTATATCTTTATCAAATTCAATTTTTGCCAAAACCGATGATTTATAAATACTTGAAGTTCCAGGGGCGATCATCACTGCATTAACAGTAGAACTCAGTCTCTTGTATATATTCTGCCAAATAAAATACATCACAGATCTATATACAACAAAAATGTTTGCTTTTTCTTGACTCATCACCTGACCACATACAACAGCTGTATTTTTATTCTTTTCAAATCTCGAAAGTATTAAATTAAAAAAATTAGCTTTAGGGTAAGTGTCAGCATCCAAAACTAAAACATATTTATATTTAGTCAAAATCTTATAATGCTTTATTGCTTTTTTTAAACTATTTATTTTCCCAATGTTTCTTTTATTGCGAAGTAAATTTACACCAAATTTTTTACAAATCTTATCTGTATTGTCCCCCGATGCATCAGAAACAATAAAAATATCCTTTCGATGAATATCATTTTTAAGTGATGCTAAAGTTTTAGAAATAACTTTTTCTTCATTATGGGCTGAAACTACAACTGCGACTGTAAACCTCTTTATCATAATTTAGGGTATATTAATCTCAAAATTATATTCAAGCAATATGGTGTTGACTAACAGTGTGTCATGTATATAATGAAAAAATGAACAACATAAAAAGATTTTTTATCTTAATTGCTATAGTCTTCACAGCAAACATCTTAGTTACAAATTCAATTAGTGCACAAGTTCCACCTCTTGCCAATCCTTCATTTGAAACACAAGCCGGATCTGCAAATGAAGCACTAAGCTGGTTTCCATTTCAAAATGGTTACACCAGAGTTCAAACTGCAAAAACAGGAACTTGGGGAATTAAACTATCAAACACACAAACAAACACTTATTCAGGAATTTATCAAAGAGTTAATTTTAATCAAACAACTGCAAAACCAATCTTTATTGGAGGATATGTTAAGGGACAAAACATTATAAATTCATCAAATGGATATTTTGGAGCATCACTTTATTTGGAAATTGTTCATACAGATGGCACTATTACTTACTGGAATACAATTGCAAACTATGGTTCATTTGATTGGCGTTGGGTAGGAGTCAACACTGCAACATTGCCATCAAATGAAAAACCAATAAGCCACATCTTTGTAGTCCCCATGTTAGGGCTTGCTCGAGGAACAGCTTTTTTTGATGACATAAAAGTTCAAGAATACGAACCAACCAGTGGTGCAGTTACCATAATGGTAGATGATGGCGAAATTTCAACTTATACAGATATTCTTCCTGCATTAAATACATTTGGATTCAAAGGATCAGCTGCCATAATATCTGGCGCAATCGGCGACGATGGACAAATGACAAAAGCTCAGCTAGTTGACCTTCAAAATAAAGGTTGGGAAATCGTATCCCACAGCGTAAATCATGATGATATGACTACTCTTTCAAATACTAGAATAAAAACTGAATTAAACACTTCAAAAAGAACACTCGAAAGAGCAGGTTTGTCAGTTCAAAACTTCGCTCTCCCATTTGGAGCTTACAATGGATTTATTTTAGGTGAAGCCCAAGCAGGAGGATACAAATCAGTTAGAGCTTATGAACAAGGCGATAATCCAAAAGGGCTATTTCCATTTGATGTAAAAGTTAGAGGTCTATTAAATACAACACCAATTTCAGAAGTAGAATCATGGCTAAGTAACGCAAAAAATAACAAGAAATGGACCATCCTAACTCTTCACAGAATTGCTCCATCAAGTGATGATGCATATTTCCTTACATCAGCTCAACTTAAAACTATAATACAAAAAGTCAAAGACTCAGGTCTACCTGTTATTACATACAAAGAAGGTATCTCCCAATTCGCCACAGCTCAATAAATAGTTTAATAATAACTAACTATATACTTTGATACAGTTGACAAGACAACAGCAATCTCCTGTATGATGAATTATATTTAATTAATGAGGAAAATTCTGCCCAGCCTCATAGTGGTAGGTGCAATATCAGCCCTTGTGGTGACTGTCACAAATGCTTACTTCTCTGATCGCGAAACTTCATCAAACAATCTATTTCAAACTGGAAAAATCGATTTAAAAATTGACAATGAAAGCTATTACAATGGTGCAGTCTCTGCAAATACTTCTTGGGAAAAAGATGATTTACCTGGTCATTTGTTTTTCGATTTCAATGATGTAAAGCCATCTGATTGGGGTGAGGATACAATTTCATTACATGTTGATGATAATGAAGCCTGGGCATGTATGAAAACATCGCTTACTAAAAATATTGATAACACTTGCACTGAACCAGAAAAAATTGATGACCCAAATTGTTTAGAGGGAGAAAATGCCACAAACAGTGGAGAATTAGCAAACAATATTAATTTTATGTTTTGGATTGACGATGGAGATAATGTACTTGAACAAGGTGAATTTGACAATAATATTATAGCTCAAGGTCCAGCTAGCCAAGTTCTAAACAGTAATATCATACTTGCAGATTCAAGTTTAAATCGTGTAGGTGCAGTTGGTGAAGGACTTTTTCCAAATATAACCTATTTTATAGCAAAAGCATGGTGCTTTGGTTCACTCTCACCTAATCCACTACCTGAAGGTCAAGGAGTAAATCCTACAATAAACTCAGGTATTTTATGTAACGGATCAAATCTAAATAATTCAACACAATCTGATATTTTAAATGCAGATATTGAGTTCACTGCATATCAACACAGAAACAATCCAAACTTTTTATGTTTCCCTTCAAGTCCAACTCCTACTCCTACTGCTACTGCAACACCAATAGCATGTGCCAATGTCTGGGCAGATACTGTAGTTAGCGCTAACCAAGGTACAAGAAAAAATGGTACAGCAGTGTTAGCCACCCGATCAAACCCAACTACAGCATTAGTAGCTCAAACTTTAGGAAATATCTACGATAGCCCAGTAACTGAAGGAACTTTTTATAGCTTAGGATTTAAACTAGCTACACCAAATGTTGGTGGAAGCATAGTTGTTTCATTTACCAATCCAATACTTAATGGCCCAGGAAATGATTTAAAAATATATGAAGTTACAGGTGGATCAATCAATTCTCCATATCCTGATGAATTAATTAAAATCGAAGCAAGTCCTGATGGAATCACCTATACAACTCTTGCAGCTTCAGCAGCTCGTGATGCAACAGTTGATTTGGGGATACTAACTCAAGCCAAATTTGTGCGAATTACTGATGTTTCTCCACTTGCTCCATTTGAGTCAACCGCAGATGCCTATGATCTCGACGGAGTTCAAGCCCTTTGCGGTCAACTTTAATAAATTTATTTTTTTGAAGGAGGTGATTATGAATGAAAAGACTATTAACTAGTATTCTAACAATTGGTGTAATCGCATCTGTTGCAGTTGGCGCCACTCGTGCCTTCTTCTCAGATCGAGAAACTTCAACTGGAAACGTTTTATCAGCAGGTTCTATCGATCTAAAGGTTGATAGCACTGCTCACTATGCAGGTCTTGTGTGTAGTTTAGGAGGACTTTGGGTAGAAGACACAATTGGTGTATCCAATAATACTCGTCCAGAATTACTAAACACAGTATGTACTGGTACTTGGGAATCTAAAGATTTAACAAATGAAAAATTCTTTAATCTAACAGATATCAAACCAGGTGATATGGGAGAAAACACATTATCTTTAACAGTACAAGATAATGATGCTTGGGCATGTATTCAAATCAACAATTTACAAAACAACGAAAATACACTTGTTGATCCAGAAGCAGAAGCAGGAGATGTAACCAATGATCCAAACGGTGGAGAATTAGCTCAAAACTTATACTTTACTGCATGGCTCGATCAGGGAACAACACCTGGTTGGCAAAATTCTGACAACGATCCAAATACACCTATAGATCCAACTGAAGGAGATAATATTTGGCAAGGCAATACAGCTGAACCATTATTATTCACCAATCAGCAAGGTCCAGCATCTGATGTATTAGGAGGGCAAACATACAAATTGGCAGATTCAACAACTGGCTTCGGTCCATTAGTAGGTTTACAAACTAACTATATTGGATTAGCTTGGTGTGGAGGTCAGTTTGATGCAGTAGCAATGGGATTAGGTAATTTAGTCTGTAATGGATCATTTATGGGTAATAACACTCAAACTGATAGCATTACAGCAGATTTATCAATCTATGTTGAACAAGCAAGAAACAATCCAAATTTCACTTGTGCATCATTAGCAAGCCCAATTCCAGTTCCAACAGGAATATAATTGGCAATTTTCTCTCCCGCTCATCGGGAGGGAAGCCCGGGGATATTTATAAATAGTTAAAATAAATATATCCGGGCTTCTAAATATGTTAAAACTTACTGTCTCATATAAAATTGCAAAAATAATTTTCGCATTCTATGGCCTAATTTTGGGCTTACTAATCTTTTCATTCTTAGCAAAAAATGGTTATTTAAATTCCTCTTATAAATTATTAATCGTATTGTCAGGTTCCATGGAGCCACAAATAAAAACTGGAAGTTTGGTAATAACTAAGTCAGAAAAAAATTACAAAATACAAGATGTTATAGCTTTTGAATCTTCAAATAATGATCTTGTAACTCACAGAATTGAAGGAATAACCAATTCCGGTTTTGTAACAAAAGGAGATGCAAACAACACCACTGATCCAGGTGAAATTTTAAATAACCAAGTAAAAGGAAAAGTAATTTTTACTATTCCATATTTAGGTCGCGTTGCAAACATCTCAAAAAATCCAAAAGGTTTCATTGCTGTAGTTATTATTCCAGCAACAATAATAGTTTATGAAGAATTAGTAAAAATAAAAAAAGAAATAGCAAATTTTATAAAAACCAAAAAATTAAAAAATAATAAATCAAACAGCATGCCAAATTTTGCAATATTAGTTCCATTCATAGCTCTTGCATTCATGTACACAATAGCAACCAATGCTTATTATTCAGACTCAGAAAAAAGCACGCAAAATTCATTTACAGCATCAAACAATTTTTAAAATGTATAAGAAAAAAATATTAATACTATTACTAATTTTAGTTCCACTTTTATCATATCTTGGAGTGACAATTGCAAATGCACAAAACACATTTGCATCGGGAGCTATAACCATATCATTTAACAATTCCCCTATTTCAGGCCCAATTTTTAGTGTTGAAAATATGCTACCAGGTGATTGTGTGGAAAAAAATATTACAATTCAAAATAGCACTAATTCACAAAAAGAAATAAAAATAAAATCAGAAAATATCACACAATCTGGAAATTTAGCGACAGTTCTAAATTTTGAAATTAAAAAAAATAATTCAACAATTATTTATTCAACTAACAATTTAAATAATTTTTTCAATCTCACATCAACAACACTTACAAACATTCCAACAAACACAATCGAATCATTTACTTTTAAAATTTGTTTTGATCCAAATGCAGATAACAGTTATCAAAATAAATTCACAAAATTTGATTTAATATTTATAACTGATGGAAATAACCAAACATCAATCCCCGCCCAATGCCTTGAAAAAGGAAGAAAAATAGAAAATATAATAATAGGAACTGAAAAAAATGATAATATCCGTGGAACTTCCAAAAAAGATTACATTAATGGGTTTAGTGGCGATGACAAAATTACAGGAACTTCAGATGATGATTGTATTTGGGGCGGCGAAGGAAATGACGAATTAGATGGAGGGTCAGGAGAAGACTACATTTGGGGAGAGGAAGGAAACGACATAATTGATGGTAGAAGTGGAAACGATATAATCTATTCAGGAAATGGAGACGACACTATTGATGCTGGAGCTGGAGAAGATAACGTTTGGAGCGAAAATGGTAACGACAGTATCAAAGCAGGTCCTGGAAATGACAAAGTAGATTCAGGTGATGACTCAGATTCAATTAACGGAAATACAGGAAAAGACAAATGTACAAACGGAGAAACAATTACAAATTGTGAAGAGTAATAATTAACTAATTCCCAAATATCCTTTAATTTTAGTTACAATTTCATGAGGTGTTAGGTTAGCTTTCAATAAATACTCTTTTGCTCCAGCCTCTAATACTTTCTTTTCTTCCTCTGGTTGGCTTAAATTTGTCAAAAATAACGTTGGAACATTAACATTTAATTCCTTGAGTTTAAAAAATAAATCAATTCCAGATAATTTTGGCATCATTACATCCATTACAATAAAATCAATTTTATTCTCCTGAGCTTTTTTTAATCCTTCCATTCCATCTTGAGCAACAATCAATTCAAATCCATCTAAACTAAATTTAGTCGAATACATTTTAATCAAAAGAGGATCATCTTCAACTAAAAGTATTATTTTTTTATTATTTTGATTATCTTGCATAGAAATAACATATTACCCCAAAACTATTGGGAGTTCAAACCAAAAAATCGAACCTTTCCCAGTTTCACTTTCAAAACCAATCACCCCACCAAACTTTTCAACTAACAATTTAGAAATATACAAACCAAGCCCTGTTCCCATAACTTTCCCTTCAGATGATTCTGCTCTAAAAAACTTCTGAAACAACTTTGCTTTATCAGCCTCATTCATTCCAGGTCCAGTATCAGATATTTCAACCCGAACAGTCTTAGGATTTGTATTAAAAAGTTTAACGTTCACAGATCCTTGGTCAGTATATTTAATTGCATTACTAATCAAGTTTGAAACTACTTCATATATTCTATCTCGGTCAACATATGCCAAATCAGAAACATTCTCGGTCTGACTATAATTTAATGCCAATTTCTTATCCTGCGCTTGAATCTTATATTCATTCACAACTGTTGAACAAACATTAGCTAAATTTACATTCCCCATTTCAAAAGTTAATCTTCCTTCTTCAATTCGCGAAATATTAAGCATGTTATTAACTAATCTAATCAACCGATCATTACCTGATAAAGCCTCTCCCACAAAATCCTTCATAGATACTGTCATCTCCCCTGCATCGCCCTCTGAAATCATTGATAAATAGCCTTTAATAGCTGTCATTGGAGCTCGTAGCTCATGCGCTGCAACACTCAAAAATTCATCTTTGCGCTTATCAAGTTCTTTTAGTTTTTTATTAGCATTTTGCAAATCCTGATACAAAGTGACACGATTAATTGCAAGTGCAAACACATTTCCAATTTCAGATAGTACTCGCATCTCAAACGATGAAAATTCGCCTTCCTTTCTCTGCGAAAAAAGTGAATATACTCCTATTACTTCAGTACCAAACAAAATTGGATAAGCAAAAATTGCATTAATCTTTGAATTCACAGCAATACCAATTGCTTCATTCCAGTGCTCTTTTGGAATCCAAGTTCCATATACATCACTCACATTTAACGAAGTCACCATTTTTTTAGATTGAGCAGCTTTTAAAAATAAATTCTCGTATGAATTGTCAGGAATAACCAGGCTCTCAATAGGCAAATTTATAAGCTTAAAAATTTCCTGATCAAAAGCAAATTTCGTAGTTGCAACGACTTGAAGTTGATCCAAATTATGATTCATTAAAGCAACCATTCCAGATTCAAATTTCAAATCAGACGTAATCACATCAATAAATTTTTGAGATACTTCTTTTTGTTCATAACTACCAACTACTATTTGATACAACTTCTGCAAAACAGTCATTACTTGATTTGAAACAACTAATTCTAAATTTTTCTTATATAATTCCTTTGCTACAGATTCATACTGAGTTGAAGAACTTTGAGGATTCATTTAATAATTTTACTATAATAAAGTTACAAAAGTATCTGGGGAATTGAACTTCGATCTACGCGATCAAGTACACGCTTTATTGCATCTTTACATACTTCAACTGAAGCTTGCCCAAAAAGATTTTGATATTGAATTACTAATTTCTCCAAAACAAGTTTACCATCACCTGTCACACTTACTTTATTATTATTAATAATCAATCCAGATACTTTTTCAGCTTCACTCCAAGCAAGCGGCCCAACAACCCTTTCCTGTTCTTTTATTATTGCATGAGCTAAAGTTAAAAATTGATCTTCGTTCATACTATTTAATTGATTTATTTGTCAATTCATCAAATACAGTATTCAATCGTAAAAGCGCCATTACCATCAAAAAATATGACACTAGATACATTAAATCTACAACTTCACCAGGGCCCATTTCTCCATATCGAGATATATATAAAAAAGCAAAATCTGAAAAATATTGCACTGCAAGTGCAAAAAGAATAAACAAAACTTTATTTCTCATAATCCCTCCAAGGATCTGCCTTGATAAGACATATGCCACCAATGCAATTGATACATATATCGCTTGACCAAATGGATATCCAAAATCTAAAAATATCGTCAGAATTGGAGTCTCACTGAATTCATAACCCTTAAGGAAAAAGAAATAAGAAGAAACTAACAAAACCAAAGGAATTAATAATACAATTATTTTACTCTTAACAGATTTAATAGATGTACCAGCACCTGACACTTTTGCCAAATAATAAGCACCCATTATATACAAAGGAATACTTCCAAAATATCCTATATCACCCAAAGAAGGATAAGGAACAACAATATGAAAAAAGAAATTATATGCAGAATAAACAAGTTGACCAAATTCCTGAGCAATAAGTCCTAATGAAAACATTAAAATCGATTTACCCATTAAACTTTTAAATCCACCCCATTTAAATGAAATTTTTATTCCATAAATTGCGCCAACAAATGCCACAACCCCATACAAAGCACTAAATAGTTGTTTTTGATCTAAATTAGAATTATAGAGTTGAAGATATAGCCACCATAAGCTAAATATGGCAAAAAGAAATATCACAAATTTGGCACTCATTTCTTTTTTGATAGTTTGCAACACTTATTAAGATTATCTATAGGAAGAGATGAAGTCAAGTCAAATAATATAAGATATAATTTAATGATCATGATTAACTTCCAACCACTCACACTAAAAGATCAACAACTGATAAAAAAATTCACGGAACAATTTCCACCTTATTCAGATTTCAATTTTACAAGTTTATGGAGCTACAATACAAATGAAGATTTCAGTTTTTTCCTAGATAATGAAAAGCTAATTATCCAACTAAGAAACTATATTACAAATAAAAAAATTTATTCGATATTATCAAAAAAACTAGACATCAACACAATTATTAAAATCACTGATAATGAAAATAATATTAAACAACTCAATCTTGTTCCTGAAGACAGTTTAAATGATGAAATAAAAGCAAATAATAATCTATTAATCACAGAAGATAGAGATAATTTTGACTACGTAATATCAACCGAAGCAACATCTGTACTTCAAGGATCACACTACGACAACAAAAGGCAACACATTCATCAATTCAAAAGATTATATCCAGATTGTTTTATTAAGATATCAAAATGTGATAACCAAATTGAACATTCTCATATTAGAAGTTTATTTGATGTATGGGCTGCAAAAAAAACAGGTGACTCCGACACATCTCATGAAAAAATTGCACTAAACAGACTACTTAATTCACCAAACTTACCAATAAATTTAATAGGAATATGGGACAAAGAAAGACTAATTGGATTTACTATTGATGAAAAAATTGATAACTACGTACTCGGACACTTTATGAAAGCAGATACTTCATATAGATACATTTATGATATGTTACTTTTTCAATCTGCAAGTTACTGGAAAAATATGGGTTGTCACTATATTAATTATGAACAGGATCTAGGCATCGAAGGATTAAGAAAAACAAAATCTTCATGGCACCCAATAAAATTCTTAAAAAAATATACAATTACATTAAATGAAATTTGAATTAATTATAGCAATTATGTCTGGAATTGGCAGCCTAATTGGATGGGGTCTAGTTGATTTCTTCTCTGCAAATGCACTCAAAAAAAATAAAATGAGCGAAGCACAAGCCACATTTGTACTTTATTTAATAACTTCCACCATTCTCTGGACGATTGTAGCCCTCACTATGAAAAATTTGCCACACATATCCCCTATATCAATAATCCAGGTCTCAATTTTTGCATTTCTAAATGTTGCAGCATATTTACTTTTCTTTAGTGCTTTAAAAATTGGAACCCTAGGGACTATAAGTACAATCTTTGCAACTTACTCAGTTGGTGCATCATTTATTTCAATACTGTTTTTTAATGAACAAACCACTCCACTTCGATTACTATCGCTATTAATCGTTTTTGTTGGAATAGCAGCAGTTTGCATCCAAGATTATAAATCTTTTAAACTTATAAAGGGATTTCGCTTAGCAATAATTGCTGCAATACTTTTATCTATTTTTTTTCCTTTCTTAGACTCATTTCTTTCAAACAATTCAGGTGGAATATTTTGGGCAGCTCTGATTAATTCAATTATGACAATCTTCTTCCTCATTTATCTTCTATCCAAAAAAGAAAAAATGACAAACATAACAAAAAAGGCAAGAGTGATGATTTTTGCAGGGATCGCAAATGCAGTTGGAGTTATCTCACTAAATTGGGGGTTTGAATCAACTTCATTAACTAGTGTAATCGTTGTTGTGTCCTCAGCTGTTCCACTTGTCTCCGCTACGCTTGGATATTATTTCTTTAAAGAAAGACTACATATAATTCAATATATCGGCATTATTATAATAGTCTCAGGAATGGCTCTTCTTTTTAGTTCCTAAGATTACATAGGATATTCCAATCCACGCTTAACTATATTTAATTCATGCTTCCCATAACCGAACGTATCTTTTACAAATTTTAACAATACTTCAATTTTATCCTCAAAATCATTACATGAATACAAATCCATAGTAAAGAAAGCTTTTTTTGCAAACGTATGAATTGCAATATGTGACTCAGCAATTAACACAAATCCAGTAATTCCACCTGGGTCTTTCCCTGACGCAGTCTCGTCTGCATTTATCACAATTGGAGCACTTAATTTATGCATTCCAATAATTCCAGGTAAATCATTCAAAAATTTAAATACCAATTTCATATCATTTAATCTTTCTGGGTCTGACTCATAAGCATCAAGCATTAAATGAAGACCAAATGTGGTTTTGTTATTTTCTATAGGAAAATCCATAAAGTATTTTATTAAATATTATAATCTATTACAACCAAAAAGAGAGAAGTACTCTCAAATATTTGGGCAGTATCTTCTCTCTAGTTGTTTTTAGCGCTGAACCGTTATCGCTCCCGCTAATTCTCCAGTTGCACTTGCAACGAGTCTACCATTTGCATCTCTATAGATGAAATACATAGTATTTGCATCATCTCCAGTTGATGGATCTTTTGGAATTGCAGCAATATATGTAGGAACTACTAATTCCTGTTGTCCAACTGCAGCTTCAATCTCTCCAGCACCTGCTAAATCAAAACATGGTGTCGTATCTCCTATACAAGTAGAAGTTGATGGAAAACTGTTAACAAGTGGATCAGTATCAGTATCTGGCAAATTACCATTATGCTCTGCAGCAAACTGATAAATTGCATTTGTTATTCCCAATAAATCCGCTCTTCTTTGTGAATCGCGAGCTTGGGCAAATTGTCTACCAGGGTTTACGGCGACCAAAACAATGGCTGCCAAAATTCCAATAATTCCGATAACAACCAAAAGTTCGATTAATGTAAAACCTTGTTTATTTTTTATTTTCATATTTTTTTCGCTATTCACCCCCTTTTTTAAGTATTAACAATTAATACTAACATAGTATTTATATATAAAGTCAATCATTTAATATTTATATCAATATAACTCCTCTCAAACGCATTTTTAAACGCTTGATCAAGATGCTTTCTGTCAACAGATGTAGTGGACACTGGTGGAATCTCATTGGAATTTTGAGTTAAATCATTAACTGTATTAATGGATTTCAAAAACACATTTAAAGTAAATCCAATCATAGCTGCCGAAATAAAAATCAGCACTACCAAGACCACGTAATAAGTATTAATTTTTTGAAAATTTTTCATTTACATACAAAAAACCATTATATTGCATCAAGATTTGATTATCAGCAGTTTGTGTAACTTTCACTTGAACTGGCCTTATAAAATAAGAAAGTAACTCAATCTTTTTAAGTGTCTCATTTATTTGTATCCAATCACCCTTCAAACTCATAGTAATAGGAAATCCTAAATATCCAGTCTTATCTTTAACTGGAACTTCATTTGCAAAGGAAAAACTATTTAAAACTTGTCCATTTTTAATCTCATCAATTTGATTTACAAAATCAACCACACTTGTTTCATTCGGATAAAAGGCACTAAGTTTTTCTATTTGTGGTTTCAACATTTCAATGTCAGACCTTATTGCATCTTGGCTAACTGGAATATTTTGAGCCAAATCAATTTTAATTTTCTGTAAATCATGTGCTGCCGCTGTTAATCTATTTAAAACTACAATCAAAAACAAAACAGCAATACCATCAACCACTCCAAGTAAAATTGCTCTAAATCCAAAGTCTGATAATAATTGTTTTATTTTCATGTTAAAAAAATGTATATATTTTCATTTTAATTTAATTGCTCCAGAATTTGATGCACTATTTGTCAAATACAAAAAATTCATTTGAAAATCCAAATTTGTTACTTTTTCAAAACTAGAAACTGGGATTCTAACCAAACTTATATTTGCATCATTTTCCAAATCATCTCTAAATTTTGCCAGGGAACTTCTCGATCCAGATATTCCTTCAAGCAACACTATTCCTGTTTCCATATTAATATCATATGACAAAATACTTACATCATTTGGTTTTAAATTTGTAATTTTATTAATCACATCTTGAGGATAAAAAATCGAAGATGAAATTTTAACTGTCATCTGAGATAGTTTATTGATCGTTGTAATTTGTGTCACTATGTCAGCAGATAATGCTGATTTCTGCCTTTCTTCAAGTGATTTTTCAGCTATATATTTTTGCCCTGCAATCGTTGAAAAAACTATAATCGAACTAAAAAATGTTATCCAAACAACAAATGAAAAAATCATCATCAATGACCAAGTCTGAAAACTCATTCTCTTGCTCTCATATTTACGCACCCACTCAGGAGGAAGCAAATTAATAGAATATGGATCAAGGGGCTCTCTGGCTTCCCTGTATTGCATCGAACGAGAAAGCAAAAATTGCTCTGTTAATTTAGTAACTCCAAATTTTGGCAAGAAAAAATAAGAAATTGGATATTTTACACTTGTTTTAATCTCATTTATAAATTCATCATCCAAATTTCCACAACTGATTATGCTTTGAAATTCAAGAGAAGTAAAATGATTTAAAATTAAAGATGCAGTACGAGAAATCATTTTAGAATCATTTCCTGAAATTGTTGTACTAGTTTTAACAGATCCACTATCAGTCAAAACCAAAAGTGTTTCTTCGGGTTTTCTATAAATAAGCAAGTTCGCGCCTTTTGCGCTTTCAATTAATCTCAATAGAGAAAGTGATGGAGTCTCCACTAAAATTGGCATTAATCCTGCAATATCACAAGATTGTACATATGATGACAAGATATCTTTCAAAACAGAAACAGTCAAAATATTAAATTCATTTTTGTTTTCAGTTGTCCCAATTATTTTCCAATCCATAACATTCAGTGTCTTTTGAGGCAAAAATTCATTTGTTGCCCAAACAACAGCCTCTTGAAGTTCATTCAAATTAAGATGGGATGGTAATTGAATTGTTTTAGTAAAAGTTGCAAACTCAGGTATGATAATTCCAACTGCCCTCTCCCCAATCTTATATTTTTTCCAAAGCTGGCTCAAAAAAACAGCCATTTTTGAAACATCAGCAACTTTTGATTGGGAAATAAGATTTTCAGGAATTAACTCAGTGGCTTGTACCAAAACTTTACCTTTATCAGGCGAGAGCAGAAAAATCTCAATACTCTTAGGGCTAAACACTAATGAAACGAAACGTTTTTTGTACATTGGCAGGTTATAACTATTATACTAAATAAATGAAAATAGATCTGCCCAACAAAAACAAAAAAGGTCAGGTTCTAATAGGCCTTACTGTCTCAATTGCCGTGCTCGCTATTTTGACAGAAGTAGTAATTTCCCTAGTCTACACTTCATATCAAATTCTCGCATTTACACAAGCCAGGACTAACGCAAAGTTTATTGCACTAAACGAAATAGAGATAATTAAAAACTTACCTTACAATTCAATTGGAACAGTTGGAGGAATTCCAACAGGTGTTTTAAGCCAATCAAAAACGACAATCAGAAACGGATTAACTTATACAATTTCAACAAGTGTAATCTATATTGACGATCAATTTGACTCAATTGCACCAACTGATCTATTGCCAACTGATTACAAAAGAGCTCGTGTCGAAGTCAGCTGGCCAGGATTAGCACAATCCAAAACAAACCCAGTAGTTTTAGTTACTGACATTGCGCCAAAAGGAGTTGAAACAACAAATGGGGGAGGAACATTATCAATTCTAGTCTTTGATTCAAGTGGATTACCATTATCACAAGCCAATGTACACATTGTGGCAAGTACAGTAAACCCAGCTGTTGATTTAAATTTAAAAACTGCAACAGATGGACGAGTAATACTTCCAGGTGCTCCAGCCTGCAATGGATGTTACCAAATTACAGTAACCAAATCAGGTTACTCAACTGATCGCACGTATTCAAGCTCAGAAGTTACAAATCCAAATAAACCACACCAAACAATAATCGCAAGCAATCTGACAGAAGTCAGTTTCTCAATTGATCTTTTATCATCAATAAATGTCACTTCCACTTATGGTAGTCAAAATAATTTCGCCGTTTACCCAAATAGAGGCTTTGCCCTTCAAGGTACAAAACAAATTGGCACAGATTCCCTAAATAATCCTGT
Source organism: uncultured Gammaproteobacteria bacterium (assembly GCA_964524515.1). Taxonomy (GTDB): domain Bacteria; phylum Patescibacteriota; class Microgenomatia; order UBA8517; family UBA8517; genus CAZGEA01. Next base: position 375,875 of record CAZGEA010000001.1, read on the forward strand.
ATACAAATACAAAAACGGATTCCAAACTGATAGTCTTGGAAATTTAACAATTTCAAACCTAGAATGGGATACCTATCAATTCACATCCTCTGATTCAGCAACTCTTGATTTGGAAGCAGTTAATCCAACAATCCCATTAATAATGTACCCAAATACTCAAACACAATTTACGTTCGCCCAAACAAGTCATACTGCAAACTCTCTACGCGTTCAATTCTTAGGTTCTGGGGGTTCACCAATTGCCTCAGTTGCAGCAACACTTTCTCAATCATCAATTCCAATTGCCACACAATCAAGTGGATTATCAACAGATCCAAATTTTGGACAAGTATACTTTCCATCTCTATCATCTGGAATCTATACTATTGATGCAACAGCATCTGGCTATCTTCCATATTCTGCTGTTGCAACTGTATCAGGCCAAACAGTAGAAAATATAAATTTAACCCAATGAAAAAAAACAAAGGATTTACACTAGTTGAAGTAGCCATAGGTGGCGCTATGATGGTTGCAATTGGAGGTGCGATTGCAGGCCTTCAATACATTATGATTCAAAACCAACTCTCAATTTTTGGTGGTACAACCAAAGTTGAATATGCAAATTCAACTGCCCGTGAACTAGTAAGAGAAATACGAACCGCAAGAGACGGGGACAATGGGGCATATGTCATCGAAGCTGCATCAGCAAATTCAATCACTTTCTATACTGATTCTGATTTTGATGGCAAAGCTGAAAAAATTAGATATTTTTTAAGTGGAACTGATCTTAAAAAAGGAATCATAAAACCTGTTGGCTACCCAGTAACTTATCCAACCAATACTGAAATAATAAAAACCACTGCAGAAAATGTAAGAAACTCTTCCACCCCAATCTTTTATTATTTCAATAGCAGTTTCCCAACAGATACAATAAATAATCCATTAAATTCACCAATTGATATCTCAAAAATTGCAATGATTCAAATATATTTAAGAATAAATCCAAAAAACGATCCCAAATCAGATTACATTGTCGATTCAGCAGCTGAAATTAGAACAATCAAAAACAATCTTTAATGTTAAAAAATAAAAGAGGATCAATCACACCAGCCTTAATGATTATTGTTGGTGCGTTTTCAATTGTGATTTATGGTTTATTGTTTGTACTCACTTCTCAGCTTGATTTTTCAAATCGCCAAATAGCAGGGGAGGAAGCTTTATCAATTGCCGAAGCAGGAATTAATTATTACAGATGGCATTTAGCTCATGCCCCAACTGATTTCAAAGATGGCCAAACGTCACTTGGCCCATATGAGCACGACTACACTGATCCCCAAGGAACAAAAATAGGAAAATTCAGCCTAAACATTATTGCTCCAATAAATGGATCAGCAATTGTTACAATCGAATCAACGGGATGGAGCCTAAGATTTCCCACAGTTAAAAGAAAAATTAAAGCACAATACGGCAAAGCCTCACTTGCCAGATATTCATTTTTACAAAATGCTTCAGCTTGGTATGGATCAGGTATTACAGTTAACGGTGACATACATTCAAATACAGGTATAAGAATGGACGGGATAAATACAGCCAAAGTAACAAGTGCTGTTGCAACTTATACATGTGGAACAGAAACAGGTTGCTCACCTGCTACCAATAGGCCAGGAGTCTGGGGAGCAGGACCAAACAGTTATCTTTGGCAATTCCCAATCCCTTCAGTTGATTTCAATGCAATTTCTTTTGATTTTCAAAATATGAAAACAGCAGCACAATCATCAGGTTTATATTTAGGTCCATCTGGGCAACGTGGCTATCATTTAATATTTTCTTCAAACGGAACATTTCAAGTACGCCGAGTCACCAACACATCAAACTATACTTCATACACACCAGAAGATGGTTGTCTTAACAGAGCTGAAAATATAAGTTCAGAAACAAATATTGGAACATACAATGTTTCAAATGTTCCTATATTTTTTGCAGAAGATCAGTTGTGGGTTGAAGGTGTTGTAAAAGGAAAAATATCAGTAGTGTCAGCACGTTTTCCAATTGATAATTACTCAATGGATATTTGGGTTCCAAATAATCTAAATTATGTTGCGTATGATCACACAAATAATTTAGGCTTAATTGCTCAAGGAGATATTTATTTTGGTAGAAATATCCCCACAAACTTTAGAATTGATGGCGCACTTATGGCTCAAAAAGGAAAAATAATAAGACATGGTTATATTTCAGGATGCGGATCAGGAAGTTGGTCAGTTAAAAATTCACTAACAATAAACGGTAGCTTAATCTCATACAACAAATCATATTGGAATTTTGGTTCACCTCCTTCATCAGGATTCACAACAAGAAATATAAACTACGATGCAGATTTACTTTTTATGCCGCCTCCATATTTTCCAACATCAGGGGAATACGAATTCATAAGCTGGGCTGAAGAATAAACTATTGATTCTGACTTACACAAGATCCATCTCCAATTATTGTTTTGTATTGGCTTTTTTGATTCCACTCCGTGCAATCACGAGCTTCAATTACACCAGGTGGATAGCTGGATGTTGGAGTTGCCGTTGGGCTATTTCCACCACCAACAAATGCATCACCGCAATATGATAAAAGCCAATGTTTACACCATGATGGAGCAGATGGGGGAAAAGTTGGCCCAGGTGTGGCACTTCCTCCACCGCCTCCGCCTCCACTACCGCCACCTCCACCAGTTTCCCCTCCACCTCCGCCTCCACCAACTCCTGGAGTGGCAGTAGCAAAATATTGACCTACAGGCTCACCACCAGTTTGAAAAACTTGCCCTAACAATTCATCACTATTTGTAATTCCAGATTTACCTACTCCATCGTCAATCAAATAACCATCAAAATTTCCAGAATTTGTTTTTAAATATTCCAAAAAAGCATTTACTTTATCTGGAGTCCAAAGTTCAGTATGTCCATCTGGAAATTTAACCAAACCATTTCTAGAAAATATTATTGTGTTCCCTGCTTTATCAGTTATTCTGATTTCATCATTTACTAAATTCGAATTATTTATACCGGTTTTTGGAGAAAAAACAAAAACTATCAAAGCCAAAAATCCAACAATAAAACCAACTATTAAATATTTTGAATTTATTTTCATTTTTTACCCACCTGATCCTGTAATCCACCAATAATTCCATAAATTGGAGCGATCATAATAATAACCATTCCACCAACAACCACACCAATTAAAAGCATCAAAACTGGCTCCAATAAACTCGTAGCCCTTTTTATTGAATATTCAACTTCATTTTCATAAAAAACAGCCATTTCCTCCAATATTTCATCCAAAGTTCCAGTTTTCTCTCCAGCTTTAATTGTTTGAATCATAATAGCTGGAAAAAGTTTCACTTCTTTTGATAAAACAGATGAAAGTGATTCTCCTTTTGAAACTCCTTCACTAAATCTATTTGCTGCTGCACGCACCTTTTGATCAGATAATCCCTGGGCAGACACATCAAGCGCATTAGTAATTGCAACTCCGCTTCGAAGTAATGTTGATAAAGTTCTAGCAAATCGTGCAATATCGATTTGATGAATAACAGTTGAAACATAAGGTAATTTTAAAAAATAATTCAAAAAAATCATTCTAGTTTTTCTAATATAAAAAAGCATAAACAGGAAAAATCCTGAAAAAACAGCAGCAGCAATTGTAAGTGCTGTATTGTGTCCAATAAAATCTCCTACCGTCAAAACAATTTTAGTAGGCAAAGGCAGGGGAGTATCTAATTTCAAAAATACACTCGAAATTCGAGGTAATACAAACAACATCATGATTGCAGCGTTTCCAAGCATTGCCAAAATAATAACTGCTGGATACATCATGGCTCCTCTGATTTTTTGAGTTAAATCATAACTTGCAGTTAATTGTTTTGTTAAATATTCAAAAGATTTCTGGAGCGTTCCCGATTCCTCCCCCACTTTTATCATTGTCAAAAAAATTGGGTCAAAATCATTTTTATATTGTGATAATACTGAAGTTAAATTTTTCCCTTTTTGAGTTTGAAATGACAAATCAGCCAAAATCTTTTTCATTTTCCCCTTTTTAGTCTCAGCACGCATAATATCAAGCGCCTCAGGAAGTGATAATCCAGATCGAATCATTGTGGCCATAAACCTACAAAAAAGTACTTTTTCAGACAAACTCACATGCCCCGAATCCCCTCCTCCACCATCAGATGACTTAAGTGAAAAAATAGTAATTCCAGTAGATTTTAACGCTGCAAACGCTTCATCTTTATTTGTTGCTTGAATTGTATCCTCAACCAATTCACCTTTTAAATTTGTTCCCTTGTAAATAAAAATTGCCATATTAATCCTCCATTACAGCTCTCAATACTTCTTCAATTGTTGTAAGCCCAGATGCAACTTTATCCAATCCATCTTGCATCATTGTAATCATACCCTCTAAAACTGCCTGTTTTTTAATTAAATCACTTGAAGATCGAGCAGTAATCAACTTTCTTATCGGTTCACTCAGTGCCAAAACTTCCACAACAGAAAGCCGGCCTGCATATCCTGTGTTATGACACCTATCACATCCCTTACCTTTATAAAATTTTTGATTTGAAACATCATGCCCTTCTTCAGTTAATCTATGCATAATACCTTCACTTGGAATATAAGGGGCCAAACAATTCTGACAAGATCTTCGCACCAATCTTTGCGCAACAATTGCATTCGTAGTAGAAGCTACCAAATAACCTTCAACTCCCATATCAAGTAAACGCGGAATTGCTCCAGATGCATCATTTGTATGAAGTGTTGATAACACCAAATGTCCAGTTAATGCTGAATTAACTGCAATCTGTGCAGTTTCTTTGTCTCTAATTTCTCCAACCATCATAATATTTGGATCATGACGCAAAAGTGCTCTCAATCCTGCAGCAAAATCCATTCCAGCTTTTTGATTAACCTGAATTTGAGTTACACGCCCAATTCCATACTCAATAGGATCTTCAATCGTACAAATTTTAACTTTTACTGTATTTAAAATATTCAAAACTGAATATAAAGTAGTAGTTTTACCGCTTCCTGTTGGCCCAGTCACTAAAAGCATTCCATGAGGTTTATAAATATTCTCGCGAATTAGCTCCAAGTTATGTCCTGTCACTCCGAGCTCTTCAAGCGATAGTGGACGCGTTGATTCAGCCAAAAGCCTTGCAACTACATTCTCACCATAAAACCCTGGAATTACAGATATACGAAGTGCAATGACATCATCATCAATTTTAAATTTATAACGTCCATCTTGAGGAATTCTATGTTCATCAATTTTCAAATTCGAAACGATTTTAATACGCGCTATGAGTGCCGTTTCAATGCCCCGTGGAAGTTTAATAATATCCCTCAATACTCCATCAATTCTAAATCTTATAATTACATCATATTGAGCAGTCTCAATATGAACATCAGATGCACGCTCGGCTGCTGCATATTCTAAAATAGTATCAAAAACTTTAATTATCGGAAGCATTTCTGCAGCCTTTGTTGGATCTTCAACAACACCCGCTTTTTTTAGATTCTCTTCAATTACCCGATCAAATTCAGCAGAAATATTTTTCTTATATTGACCAAGTGCACGCCGTATATCCTCATCAGTCGCATAATAAGGTAAAACGTTCTGCCCTGTATGACGCCTCGCAAATTCCAAGGCTTCAAAATCAGCAGGATCTTCCATTGCAAGCTTAATCCCCTCCTGAGTCTTGTCAAAAGAAACCATTCTATAACTTCTAGCCAACTTTTCAGGAACTAAATTCAAAACATCTTGAGGAATAACAACTTTACCAACATTTGCAAACGGAGCATGCAAATAATCTGCGATCAATTTTCCAAGCGCATCCTCACTAATTAATCCACGAAAAATTAAAACATCGTCAATCTCACGTCCCAAATCATTTGCCGATTGAAGACTATCATCAAAGTCAGCTTCTTTGACATATCCAGCATGAACAAGAATTTGTTTTAATTCGGCAGGAGCTATTTTCATACAATTATAAGATCACTTAAGACCCTACAATCATTATAAAGCTCTTATGCCAGATGCTACAAATCTGAGGCTATCACGCGGTCCATCGCAAGTATATAAAGTTATTATTTCATCCTGACTTGCTGCAATTACACTTTTATCTGATGGCTTGACACTCTTAGTGTTTAAAATCACATATTTAAACATTTGATTATTTGAATAAACATAAACCAAATCACCACTAACCAATTCAGGAAGCCTTGCAAAAAAATCAACCTTATTATGAGCAAACAAAACCTGATTTCCATTCTTTCCAGGAAGTCCAGATTCCGCTCCCCAAGAAACATAATCATCATGAACTTCCCAATAACCATCAACTATTTGAGCAATCTTAACTGGTAAATCAATATCAATCTTTGGAATCACGACTCTTATTGGATAATTAGTTTCCGCTTGAACTGAAGTCTCAACAGCTTTTACCTTTGTTGTTTCAGTAATTTTCAAAAAAAACAAAGAAGACAAAAAAATAATAATAGTCAAAAAAAATATTATTTTCCTCATTTTTATCTCTCTTTTGCTTCAAAAAATAATTGCGATGACCCTAAAAACACAATTGAAGCTCCAAACAAAATACCTGTTAACAAATTTTGGTTAATTCCTGTAAAAGATAAACCTAAAACTGATGGATTATTAGAAGAATTGCTTACATTTGATGTACCGCCTCTAGAATCGTTATTTGAATTAGAATTAGAATTTTGCTGCCCAGGATCACTCACACCAGGATCCAAAGGATCACCCGGGTCAGAGACATGATAGCAGTCACAATTTACATGAACAAATGAACTATTTGCTTCATTCTCCACTTCAACATTTACAAAAATATCTCCTGTTTTAATTATAGAATCCCCCATTAAACCATCAATCTCATTAAAACTAGTATTCAAATCCAAATTAAGATTATTTTCTATTTTTAAATTATTATTTACTGTAATCTTATTTTTTTGATTTGTACTAACATTAATACTGTTAACACTATTGGCGCCATTACCACTCACACTTAAACTAAGACTGTTGTTTGAATTTGCTGGCATAATAATCGCAGATTGATTTACAGATTTATTTGAAATGTTAACTTTTGCACTTATATTTCCTGTGGTGATTAAAGCAGACCCCTGATTACCATTTACTTTATTTAATCCAGTATTTATATTGCCACTTATATTAGTTGTTATTAATGCATTATTATTTTGGTTTAAATTATTTTGATTAGAACTATCAATTTTTACATTTTGCTGTGATCCTTCGCCATTTCCAATAACTTTAACATCCTGACCATTACTACATTTACAATCATTTTCAGTTATTTGATTTGAATTTAAAGAATTAGATACCTCAACCTGTGTTTTTGCATTCCCAGTTTCAATACTACTATCTCCTTGGCTATTTGTAACAAAATTATTGCCTGTATTTGAATTTACATTTACATTATTTTCAACTTTTGCCTCATTACTTTGGGTAACATTTGAAGTTTGTTCATTTATAGTTGTTACTTGAGAACTAGAATTCTCACCATTACCAGATACTTGAATCTCCATCGCATAAATAGCTAATGGAAAATTAAAAAATAAAAATATTGAAGCTACTAAACTAAATACTTTGCGTCCCATTGCCGCCTTTCTTGGGCAATTTGGACTTCTTTACAAATCTAAACGAAAGATACGAAATAGCAACAGGAATTAATAGAATAAACCAAGCCAAATTAAGAGTAACTGTTCTGCTTCCAGCAACCACTGCTGAATCTGAATTATCAACTACTTGTGAACTATCATTGTTAGCTGCACCCAACACCTCATTATTGTCTTGTGCTAAACCTCCAAAATTCAAAACTTTATTATTATTTGGTTTTTTGCTAACAGTAATCACATTGTCAGCATTACCATTTGATGTATTGCTAGAATTACTACTTGTTGATGTGTTAGATGAATTACTACTGTTTGAATTATTTGACGCACCACCAATAGCTTGATTGTTGTTTGAAGATTCAGTTACTGTATTTGTTTGTTCCTTAGTTTGCCCAGGAGCCACAAAGTTACCAAGCCATGACCCAAATACATTAACAACAGTTACCAACAAATTACCATCTCCAGCGATATTATTGTTAACAAAGTTAACTATATTTGCAACTATATTTGCGTCGCCTGTTGTAATATTTGAATCTCCACCTGTATTTCGGCTTGCATCATTGTTGCCAGTATTTGCATCCAAATTTATATTATTAATAATATGTGCATTATTTGTCTGTGACAATTCATTATTTGTAACGCTTTCTTGATTTGCAGAATTATTACTATTTGCCCCGTTTCCATTATTTGATGCCATTACATGACCATTTTCATCTACAGTAATCTCCATTTGAGGGCTTCCGGCAACATTTGATCCATCAGGTGAACCCATAATTCTTCCAACCCATTTTCCAGCTTCATTAACAATTACCAACCACCAATTGCCACCAGTCAAATTATTATTTGCTACATTAATTACTTGTGCAGCCACTGATGAATTTCCAGTTGTCACTCCATTATTTCCATTCGTGTTTCGATCAACTTCATTTTGTCCAGTTGATGCATTGAAATTCAAATTATTTTCAATTACGGCATTATTATTCTGAGTCAATGAATTTGTATTTGAAGAATTTGCACTTGCACTATTATTACTTTCTGATCCATTTTGATTATTTGCAGCTATTGGATTTATGCCAAGTGCAGCAAGTGCCTCAGGAGTCAAAATAATATCACCATCCAAATTTCCATATACATTAACAACTCCGTAAGTTACTTTTCCAGCTAAATTGTTATTAGCAAAATTCAAAATATTTGCAGATACATTTGCGTCCCCTGTTGTAATGTTTGAATCTCCACCTGTATTTCGATTTGCATCATTGCTTCCAGAATCAGAAGTTAAATACACGTTATTCTCAAGTGTCGCTTCGTTATTTTGAAAGGTAATATTATTTTGTTCATTTGTTGTATTTGCACTATTATTTGAATTTGCACCATTTCCAGTATTTTGAGCCACACCACTTCCCAAATTACATCCCGAAATACAATTTGATGTATTTCCAAAATCAAGAATTAAATCACCTTTTTGGTCATCAGCTACATTAAATTCATAAACTGAAACTCCGGCAACATTTGTATTTACAGTATTAATTAATGTTCCACTTGTATTTGCATCTCCAGTTGTAATTTTATTATCAGAACCAGTATTTCGAGATGTTGAATTCTCACCAGTTACAGTAGATGCACCTAAATTATTTACTACAGTTGCACTATTTTGCTGATCCAAAACATTTGTAGATGATGAATTTGAATCTGCCGAATTAGCAGATCCTGCTCCATTACCTTGATTTACAACAATTGATCCGTCTGTTTGCCCAGGTGTAACAACTGCAGCACTATTATTTGCATCAACTGCTGCAATAACACTTGTAGTTGCATTTCCAGTATCAATTGTCGAACCACTTCCATTATTTGAATTTTGGTTTCCACTTCCTGTTTCAGTTACTGGCACATAAGTTGAACTAGGAGTTACAGTTGGTTGTACTTGGTTATTATTGTCAGTTGCAATGGAAGTGGGAGTTGCTGTTGGTGCATTTGCTGGTTTAACTGTAGCAACTGGAGTTGGAGTAACAATTGGATTAGCAGTTGCAATTGGTGCAGGTGTTGGAACATAAGTTGGATGAGGTGTACTAATTGGTGCAATAGTTGGAACAGCTGGTGCAGTGGCAACTGGTGGGGCTGTTGGAATAGGTGCAGGTGTTGGAATCTCAACTTGAGCAAAAACAAAACTTCCGCTTTGCACAAACAAAGTTACTATCAATATAAAACTTGTTATTATTTTTTTAATTTTTTTCATTACTATCTAATTTTTGCGTTGCCCTAACTTACAAAGACTCTAAATTTATTTTTGGATTCTCAGTGTGGGGCTTGAAGTGTAAAGCCCCGCACTTCGATTCCATAAGTTCTTATCTAACTCCCAAAGCTCCGAGTAAATCGGATAAATTGAAAGTAAAATTCAAACTAACTCCTCCCATATGGGAAGGCATATCGTGATCAGATTCTGAACCGTAAACGTTAGAATTTCCTGAAGTTTCAGCACTTGCTATAACTTCTGAATTTCCTGTTTCGATTGCTGGATCGCTCTCACTATATCCTGTCTCTTTCTTTGCTGTATTTTCTCCAGTATTAGAGAATGCATCGAAATCGTTAGTTACACAATCGTGTCCTCTTCTGTAACCATCGAATAGTGCTTCAAATCCAAAAGATTCTCCACAAGCATTTTCTTGGAAGATATTTTTAGAATCTGTGAGCTCGGCATTGATAGCGTTGTCGCTTTCATATCCGTTTCCATCAACTTTTGCGTATACGTCTGTTAAACAATCACAATCGACATTTGCCCAGTTGAAATTGGCTGCAGTGTCAGCAAGAACTGCTGTCTTTGCATTTCCAGTATCAATTGAGGTGTCGCCTCCTGTGTTCTTAGATGCTTCGTTCCAACCTGTGTTGGCAGATGCATCAAGATAGTTAGCGATGTCAGAATTGTTGTACTGTTGAAGAGTCATATCTCGGTCAAGATATAAATCAATATTGTTGTCTGTTTCGGCACCGTTTCCAGTAACGATTAAGTCAACTGTTGATCCATTTCCGTTTCCACCTACATTTGCCCAATTTGAGTTAGCCTCATTGGATACTTGAACTCCTGTCCAAGCAGTTCCTGTAGATATAGAATTATCTCCTCCAGTATTTTTATTTAACTCATTGTCTCCTGTTGAACTGTCTGCGTTTATTTTATTTTTAACATCTGCATTGTTCTCTTGAGCAACTACAGTTTTGTTAGAAAGTTCTAAATTAGCAGAGTTATCACTTTCGTATCCGTTATTAGCCACCTTAATTAAAGCGTCTGTATCACAGTTACAATTCTCAACATTTAAAACATTGCTGTTTAATTCATTTTTTACATCGACTACAGTTTTGGAGTCTCCTGTATCAATTGAACTATTTCCACCAGTGTTTTTATTTGCTGAATTTCCTCCTGTATTAGAACTTACGTTGATATCATTTTTGACATCAGCATCATTCTTTTGAGATACAACGGTTTCTTGAGTTTGCGCCACAGATGCGCCGTTTGTTGAATTAGCACCGTTACCAGTAATCTGAATAACAGTTGATCCTCCATCAGTTGCAAAAGCAACAGATACAGGAGCTGCCAAATTTCCAACTAAAGCGAAAGCTGCGAAAGCTGTTGTTAATTTTTTTCTAAATGTCATTTCATTTTTCACCTCCGCACTAATGAGAAGTTTCGAAATAAATTTCGAAAGCACTTCTTTCTCAAATTTCCGTTCTCGCTATAAAACGAAAACGGAGGCCTTTCAATCCAAAAGAATTTTTCTCTAAAAAAAACTTTTAGGTTGATAAGCCTCCGGTTTGCGGTCAGCGAATCATTCAATTACTTTAACCCATATTACTAATAATTGGGCTAATACAGACTATATATACACAATTTTTTTCAGCCTTGTCAATATGCAATTACAGGATATGTAATCAATTTTTATGTCGTGCCAATGTATTTCCTGTTTTTCGGATGTTGCGAACTGTAATTTGAGTAACGTTTCCTTCTTGTACATAAATCTCAATACTACCGTAACTTTTTACAGATTTAAGTGCCTTCTTTATTTCAATAAGAAGTGTCTCTGATATTTTTGAAGTTGAATATTCTCTTGTTGTTGATATCATTTATGTTTACCGAAACACTACTTATTGCAAGCTGATTTCAATTTCTTGCTTTTCACCTTTAATTTCCCCAACATGGATTACAAAATCACGAACTCCATCGTTTACTGGAAATCCGATTCTTGAATATTTTGTAGAAATTGCCTGCACCTCAACTGGATCATTGTGAATATCAGGAGCTAATAACTCATCATTACCTTTGATTGATAACCTAACATAATCACGAGTGTTAATTTGAACTGCTTTGTTTAAACTATTTGTAATTTTCAAATTTATAGTTAAAAAAGTTCTTCCATTTGCTGCAGTTGCTTTTTGACCTTTAACAATTATCTCATCACTTAACTCAGCTTTTTCCAAAACAAATTTTATATCTGAAGTCGTTGATGTTGCAGATACGGGAAAACTAAATTCTTTATTAATATCTCTTGAGGCATAAACTGAGCTTGATGCAGGAGGTGTTGTTTGTGAAGAAGTTGGTCGAACAAATAATTTGCTAAAAGCGACAAATATACCAATTATTACTATAAGTCCAATTACAGCAAAAATTATATTTTTATTTCGAAATTTATTCATTTTATTAAAACTATGCAATAACAATTTTGGGGGCAGAAATCACTTATCAATTAAACTTCCGTATACTACTAAGTTAATTAAGACTAGTCAAGAGGTACAACACGAGATATCACAACTGATGAAATTCTATTCTTAATATCTTCCAAAATTTTATTCAAAATACTGGGCAATTCAGATGCATTTGTGGCGTTAAAATAGCCTCCAGGAGTTCCATAATCATTTAAAACTTTCTGCACTTGGCATGTAAAAACATCTCGCTGATCAAATACAGTAACTGAATAAGCATCAGTTGATGGGTTTCTAATTCCAGTAAAATTCCCTGATCGTCCATCGTAATTTTGGCTATCAAACTGGCTAGCTGGAAATGTTTTTGTGGTATCAGCTACAGTACAAGCCAAAAACTGCATTGCGGCTGATGAACATGCATAATAAGCATTGTTATTATAATAATAAGGTGCACCTGTATTATTGGTTTTATAATCCGGATATTCCCATTCTTTCAAAAAACAATCCCAACCATAAGGGTTTGATTGACAATAATCCTGCCCCGTTGCACTAATTGGATATGCAGGGCAAAAACCATCAGTTGTTGGATTAATTTTATCTGGATAGCCCCATTTAGTAACTTTTGGTGCACATTTAGCATATGGAATTCTAGAATTAGACACTCCATCAGTAATAACAATTTCAACATGCTTTGCAGAATCATTTGATGCATTACTATCAAAATAATCCTGTGCAAGAGTGAACCCTGTTCCCACACTTGTTGAATCAATTAATTTTCGACAAGCACTCGAAGTTGCCCAAGTTGATCCAAACTCAGAATTTATTTTATTTTTAGCAAATTCAAAATCAGTAGTTGGCGCAATTAGAACTGATCCATCTACACCATAAACTCCAACACCTAATTTAAAATTAGCCTCAGTACTATTTTTAACTCCATCAATAAATGAAATTGCGGCTGCCTTTTGTGCATCAAAACGAGTTTGTGAACTTCCAGGAGAAGCTGCCTGATCCATACTACTTGTACAATCCAATGACAAAAATATTTCCACACTTGGTTTATTAGTTGTATTTGATTGCACAGCTTGAAGTTTGGAGACTGCAAATCCACGACGTGCTGAAACACTCAATGTATCAGTTGAACCACCAGTGTTTTTAGTATCATAAGTAATATCACCAACTGTTTTAGTTCCATAATCAGAAGATGTTAATGTTCCTTGTGTTGATTTTTTAAGCAAATTATTCAAATACGATTCAGAGGCGTAGGTTGAAACTGCAATATCAGATGCTGATCTGTTGCGAGTTATAGACAAAAGAACACGCGATCCTCCAATTGCTAATACAAAAGTAGCAAGAACAGCAATAAACATCACATAAATTAAAGTTACAATTCCTTGATTTTTAATATTTATTTTCTTCATAATTTTATCTTCCAGGTCCTACCCCTCCACCACAGTTATTCCCAGTACAAGGTCCAGGTGTCGGACAAAAAAATGTTGTAACAGTTGGCGTGGGCTGTGCACCAGATTGATTTCCCAAAAATTGCAATTTTCTCTTTGATACAACCATTCTCAATCTATCATTTTGAGTTGAAGATGAAGCAAGTTCAAAATCAATTGTTATTTCATAGCTTGGATAATCAGATTCAGCTGAATAATCTCTTACTTCAAAATCAGTAACCAAAACCTCCATTGCAGTTAATGATTCTCCATTCCTTGTTAATTTTTGATTCTCAAGTTTATAAATAACATTTGAATCCAAATCCAAAACTCCACCTGACCATTTAACATCATTAGCCCAACGGACGTTATTCGACATATCCTGCATAATATCGTTTTTAGTCTGCTCCAAAACTTGAGTTCTTCTAGTTCTGGTATCAGCAGAATAAAGAAGCAAAAATATCGAACTAGTTGTTAAAAATATCAATATAGAAACAGAAATTCCAATCAACAATTCAATGAGGGTGAAACCTTGTTTTTTATTCATTTTGCCAAATGCTCCTTCAATACCAAATAATCACTTGTAATAGTTTTAGGCTTCCCCAATTCATCCCAAACAACTTCAGCTGTAATTACTTTTGCATCCAAATTCTCCACAGATCCATTAGGGCACAAATTTGTTAATACATCCCTCTTCACTAAATTATATTTAGGATCAAAACATGCATATTTAATAAAAATATTTCGATCAAATCTTGTTTCAAGCCCAATATCTTGGCCGATTTTAAGACCCCAAACAGTTTTTCCATTACCAATTCCTCTTTGAATTATTTGATATGAAGAATCACTTGATGAACAACAATTCCAATCAGAAAGTAACACGTTATAAGCCACTTCAACTCCTTCTTGTAAAAGTGAAGCTGCACTTCCTTCATATTTTGATCTCTCAGTTCTTTTGAGTAAAAAACTAATCATTGGAATTACAGCCAAAATAATCAAAGCAAATATTGCAATTGATAACAATGCCTCAATAAGTATCGACCCGCGCTTTTTATTTTTAATTTTCATTTTTCTATTGATAATATGTCTCAACGACTCCGGTTGAAGAAACAGTCAAATGCATTAACTTGCCGTATTTATTTTTAAGTAAAATTGTGGTCGGACTTGAATAATAACCAGTTCCAGGTTCAAACCAAATTTGAAAATCTTGAGCAAATTCAACTGTATTTTCTAGACTTTTTTTAGATAATGTCCCTTGCACTAAGCTACTCTTATATTTTAATTCATAACCGCGTTTGTCTGTATTTGAAACAATTCCCCACTGTGCCCTGTCTCTCCCTTCTCTGGAAAAGACATGAGCCAATCTCAAATCATCTGATAATCCTTCAAGTGAAGCTTTCAAAGCCTGTGTTGATTGTGAACGAGAGTAAGAAAAAAACAATGCAAAGCCAACCATAGCAAGAATGGTTATAACTAGTAAAAGCTCGATAAGGCTTTGGGCAGATAATCTTTTCATTCAACAAACTTTACAAATGCAGGTGTAGAAATAATTTTTACAGAATCTTTATCAAAATTAGTCCTAATACTTTCCTCAATTAATGAAATATGAGCCTCACCTTCACTGCGCCCCGTAACAGTTATTTCACCAATCGTAGT
The DNA here is from genome assembly GCA_964524515.1 of uncultured Gammaproteobacteria bacterium. Taxonomy (GTDB): domain Bacteria; phylum Patescibacteriota; class Microgenomatia; order UBA8517; family UBA8517; genus CAZGEA01. Next base: position 391,320 of record CAZGEA010000001.1, read on the forward strand.
TTTACCACTAAACGGTTTTTTAAAACTAACTGTAATTGGATTGACCAATACACTTTTTGAATCAGACAAAATTCCGAATTCAAGTTTAGATAAAATATCAGATGCATCAGATTCAAATTCAGAAACAACACGAATTGTAACCGGAACACCAACTTTAGATTCAATTTCCTTAGGTTCAAACCAAATTCTCAAATTTGGTTGTTTTGAAGCTTGAGAATTAAAACGAACATTTATAGGTTTTGACAAAAACACTATAAAAAATGGAAGAATAGCGACAATGATAAATACAGGCAAGAGTATTTTTAAAAAACCTAAGTTGTTCACACAAATATACTATCACGAAAAATATCAATTAGTATACAATTTTCAAAAAATGATTTCGATCAATCACATTTCCATTCACAGGAATCTTATATTCCCAAGAAATAACAGATAAAATTGAAGCTCCAACTCTAAGCCCGGTAAATGATCCAGGCCCTTCAAAAAAATCGATTTCTGAAATATCTTTTATTTCTAAATTTTGTTTTTTAAGGCATGAAATTATAAATTCCAAAACTTTTTTATTTTTTAACTTTTCATCATTCATTTCAAATTGAACATCATCTATTGCAATTTTAATATTATCTTTTTTAGAAGTATCAATAAATAATTTCATAATTTATTTTATTGTAATTATGTGTGAGTCACCATCAATATCAAAATTAATCCATTTTGTCTCAATTGGAAAAACATCTGATGCTTTATCAGCCCATTCAATCAATGTAACGCAATCTTTATTCTGCCATTCATCAGTAATACCCAAAGTAGATATTTCATGGTTAATATTTTCTTCAAATCTATAAAAATCTAGATGATTTAAATATTTAATATTTTTTATATTTTCTATATTATATTTTCTATATAAAATAAAAGTTGGAGAAACAATCCTCTCTATTCCAAAATATTGAGCAAATCCCTGCACAAAGGTTGTTTTACCAGCCCCTAAATCCCCAACCAATGCAAAAATCTCTCCTCCTATACAAGAAGATGCAATTTTTTTGCCGATTTCAAAAGTTTCGATGGGAGAATTTGTTTTATATTCCATAAAAATACTGCAGAAATACTTGCTCCAATTGTATCAAATCCCACGTCCCTGAGTGCTGGAGAGCGTCCCGGAACAAGTGACTGATGAAATTCATCACTTACAGCATATAAAACTGTAATAATAAAGGCTCCAAATATTGCATAAATTTTTTTATATTGATATGCAATAAAACTTCGATACCACAACAAAAACAAAATTCCATAAACAGTAATATGAGCAGTCTTTTTAACAAAAAAGTCCTCCCAGTAATCACTTGATGCAGAAGGCAACACCCGCGAAGATAATAAAAAAATTACACTCATCCAAACCAAAGCCTGAAACAAAGTCATTATTTTATCAAAATTCTTAACTTTTTCGGGCATAGTATTCATTATATACTTTTACAATTATAACAATTGCACTAAATATAATTAATGCTACTCCAATAAAAACAAAAAAATAAGATAATAAATTTGAATTAGTTTTTGAATTTATTTCCATCACAGGGGGTAAAGTATTATTCAATTCATGAGGACGATCCGTTGCCACAATATTATTTTCTTCAATTTTTTCAGATAAATCAGATAAAACTGCGGGAATCAAAGTTGGGTTTTCAGTTACTATTGCAGTTGGTAAAACAGTTGGAGTAATAGTTGTAATATTTGTAGCAATTGGAGTAGTTTCTATTCTTTTTACAAAATTTATTTTTACACTATTTGAATTATCTTGTGCCAAATTACCAGATTGAGTGTATCTTAAAATTTTAATATCATATTCACCTGACAACAAAACTCTTCCACGAATATTAGTTTCTACTTCTTTTGAATCAATTTTTACTGGTAAATAGCTTTTAAAATCACCGCCGCTATACCAACCAAATCCATTCCATGTCTCACCAGTGTTTATTTTTAAATAATTTGTTGCCTTTTTTGCACCCTTTATTAAAACTTTCAATTCAAATTCAAAATTTTCTTGGCTGACAGGGTATGAGGTAATATTTACATCAACTGCATGGATAATTGATGCAGTTAAAAATAAATTAATAATTGATATGCAGATAAAAAGTATCCAAATTCGAATTATCATGATCCACACGAACATATCTCAAAAGGCATCCATTTACCCCAGAATAACTTCCTCTAAACAAATCTCCAGCGGCTACTGCTTTAACCTCAGTTGAACCATAACTATCAATATCAATTCCATTATGAAAATTATAAATGCGAGAAACCCAACTATTCCTAGTTGCCCAAGTTGATCCATAACCTTGAGTGAATTTAATTTTAGGCATTATTGGCCAATTCCAGCTCCCCGTTGGATTAAACGAATCTCCATCGCCTGATCCACAAGATGAACCAGAACAATTCTCAAAATCAACAGATTTAAGATATGAAAAAGGACTTTTAGTCACGCCATTTTCCGAAACTATAAAATGCAAATGCCTACCTCCAGAATTACAAGATGGCCCGTCAATAATAGATGCAATCTTATTACCTTCATTTACATGACCTACTTTAGATTCCTTTCCACGACCGGCAATAATTGCCTGAATAGCTTCTAATTCTGCGCGAGTTGAAGCTAAAAGCTGTTGATATTTTTTCTCATCATTTCTAGTAACTGCCAAAAGTTGTGTTTTAGCTTTTTTCTGACCATCAATCGTTGCTCTTTGTTCTTCGAGTTTTTTACTTAAAACTTCAAACTCAGTTTTATTATCTTTATAAGTATTTTGAGCTGCTTGAAGTCTTACCAAAAGTGATTGATCAGCCAATTGCAATTTAATTAAATAATTAAATCGATTAACCAAATCCCGCAAATCCGCACTCATCAAAAAATGATAAATTGGGTCATTAACTCGAACTATTTTATAAGTTTCAGTAACGCGGTTTGAATAAGCCTTTTCAAGATTAGAAAGTGAACCTTCAAGTTGGTCGATTCTTCCTCCTAATAATTTTATTTGTTCCTGTGTTTGATCAATTTTAGCTTGAGTCAACAAAATTTGAGCATCAAACTGTGCAATTTGATTTGATAAAGTATCAGCTTGTGATTGAAGATTTTGTATTTGTTTAGAATAAGTTTCAATTTGCTTAGTCAAATCATTCAACTTATCAGAATCCTGAGCAAATATAACACTAGGAACCAAAAAAATACTAACTAGAAAACAAGAAATAATTAATAAAATTTTCATCGCCTTTTAGGCATCGACCTGGAAATCGCAATGGTGCTTGCAAACAATGCAAGTAAAAATGAAACACCTAATTCACAAGCCAAAATAAACAAAAGTAATACGAAAAACTCAGATGGCTTTCGAGGAATTACTTCCAATACTCCCAAATATTTATTAATACTCGATGATGAATAAAGTAGTAAAACAAAAGTCGAAAACCAACCCAAAAATGCACCAACTAATCCATAATATAAAGCTTCAATAACAAGTGGAGAACTAATAAACCCACTTCTCGCTCCAATCAAAGATAACGTATCAATTTCTTCTTTTCTTGATGCAATTCTTATTCCCAAAACTATTACCAAAACCAAAGAAGATGAAGCTGCCAAAACAATACAAAAACCAACACCAATAATTTTAATAGTATAAGAAATCGATTTAAGTCTATCAATTGCACTAGAAATCGTTGATTGTCCACCCACATTTGCTGTAAAACCAACACTTTCCACAACCTGTTCCTTTTTAATCTCTTCCAATATTTTTGTCGCATTCTCAAGTTCTTTCAATGAAAACTCCAAACTAGCAGGAAAAGAAGATGGACTTACAAGTTCCCCCAATACTGGGTTATCAGCAGTAGCTTTCTTGTAAATATCCAATGCTGATTCACGCGTTACATATTTAACATCACGAACCCTATCATCCTTTTGCAATTTCGCCTGCAAACTTTCAATCGCATCTTGTTTTGCATCAGTTTTTATAAATGCAATTACTTGTGGTCTAGTCTCAAAATAATTAAGTGCACGAGAAGATGCATAAACAAAAACTACAACCGTAGTTGCAACAAAAAAAGTGATCATCAATGAAAATACAGCTGCAAAAGCCTGAAAAGGAGCACGTCTAATGTAGTAAAAACTTGTTTTAAAATGATTCATCTATTTGTGTATGTAATCCTTGTTTATTCTACCGTCTTTTAATTCAATTACTCTTTTTTTCATTTTTTCCAATAATGCCTTGTTGTGTGTTGTAACCAAAATTGTTTTACCTTCATTATTTATTTTAACCAACAAATCAACAATAGTCATTGACGTTTCCCAATCAAGGTTTCCAGTAGGCTCATCAGCAAAAATAATTGAAGGGTTAATTACAACAGCACGCGCAAGTGCTGCTCTTTGAAGTTCACCACCTGATAATTGAGATGGAAATAAATTCGCCCTATCACTCAATCCAACAAGTTTTAATACATGATCAATTCTAGATTTCCATTCTTTTTTGGGAACTGATGAAATGGCGAGTGCCACTTCAACATTCTCACTAATTGTCCTGTCATAAATCAATCTATAATCTTGAAAAACCAATCCAATTCTCTGTCTTAAATCGGGAACTTTCGATCTTGGAATTGTTGTAATATCATGATTATCAATAAAAATTTTTCCAGTGGTAGGTAAAAATTCACGAACAAGAAGCCTAAAAAGTGTTGTTTTTCCAGCTCCTGATGGACCTACAATAAAAACAAATTCCCCGTCTTCGATTTTAAACGAAATATCCCGAAGAGCAACAATTTTTCCAAATACTTTTGATACTGATCTAAATTCAATCATTAGAAATTATTAGAGGTTATTCTAAAATCTTAATCTTTCCAACATCCATTAGCCAACCAGCTTTTTTAGCAGCAATGGTTTGTCCCCATACTTGTACATTTTTACCAGCATAAGAAGAAAGATCGATAACTGTTGAAGTCAAATAAACATTCTGAGAATCTCCACCTGGCCTAATTAATTTATGAGTTCCCTCACCTGAAATTCCACCTTCCTGAAGCGTTCCTTGCGCTGTATCAGTAAATGCAGTAGTGTCTGACAATCCAGTTTCGCGATTTGAATTAGTAGTTACTGATGGAGCAGTCTTATCCCCTAAAACTTTACTACTAGAAAAAACAACCTTAGATAATAAAAATCCTGATCCAATTCCAGCACCCAAAACAAGAACAGTCAATACCAAAGCTAAATTCTTTAATGACTTTGAGGTTGCCATATACCCACTATATCATATTACAAATATTTTTTGCTAGATTTAGAAGAAACTGCAATAACTACTTCAACTTTAGCTCAGCTTCAACAAACAAATCCAAATCTCCATCCAAAACAGATACTGTATCAGAGGTTTCAGCATCAGTTCTCAAATCTTTAATCATTTTATAAGGATGGAGTACGTATGATCTAATCTGGGTTCCCCATGATGCAGGTCGATAGCTTCCCTTTATTGCCTCTTTTGCCAATTTCATTTCTTCTTGTTTACGAATCCACAATTTTGATCGCAAAAGTCCAAGAGCGATTTTTCTATTTTGTTCTTGGAATCGCTCAGTCTGAGCAGTAACCACAATTCCCGATGGCTTATGAGTTAATCTCACTGCAGTTGATACTTTATTAACGTTTTGTCCACCATGCCCACCGGCTCTATAAAATTGAATTTCCAAATCTTCATCTTTTATTTCAATATCAGGCATATCAACTTCACTTACTTCAGGTAACACTTCAACCAACGCAAACGAAGTTTGACGCAAATTATCAGCATTAAATGGAGATTGACGTACTAATCTATGAGTTCCAGATTCTCTTTTAAAATAACCATATACATATTGTCCTGTAATTTTAATTGTAACGCTTTTTATGCCAGCCTCCTCACCTCGAGTTTCATCAATCAAATCCCAGTTCCAACCTTTTCTCTCACAATACCTTATATACATTCTAAAAAGCATCGAAGACCAATCCATTGCTTCAGTTCCACCCTGCCCGGCATGAATTGAAACTATTGCATTGTGATTATCATATTCACCACTTAAGTAAAGTTGCAAACTAAGTTTGTGAATCCTCAATTCAATTTTAGAAAGTTCAGACTCAATTTCTTCTGGATTTTGGGCTTCACTTGCCAACTCACTCAAAATTGAAATTTCATCTTTCAATGAAACTAATTCAGCCAATTCTTTCTTAATAGCATCAATTTCCTGCATTACAGATCGTGCTTTATTCTGATCACTCCAAAGATTAGGATTCAAAGTTTCAACTTCCAGCTCTTTTAATCTTTTATTTTTTGCATCAATATCCACAGTCTTCTCAAACGAAGAAAACGCAACTAACGCATCATCTATTCTTTTTTGAATTTCATACATATGGAAAGTATAAATGCTAAATCAAATTTATTCCATTCTTACGGTAAATAATCTTGATTTATGGAGTACAAATTGCAAATTTTGCTTTCTTGGCATCTGTTGGTGTTAATTTTGAATATGATTCAATTACACTTTGATAACTAGGAGTTGTTGAATCCTGTGCTTTTATATTTGAGATTTCACCAGTAGTCTCCAGTGCATCAACCAATCGATCACGGCTAATTCCCAAAACTGCAGCAATCGGCTTAGGAGGATTTTTCCATCCTAATGTTTCCGTAAGGATAGTTCTTCCGGCTACCAAAAAAAATCCTTCAATTATTAATGTAAGTAAAAATCCAAGCAATACTCCCAACGCCGCACCATGGAAAGACCATTCAATAAAATGTCTTCTCACTTGTGCCATCGTAATAACTAAAAAGAACAACAAAATAACAATTGCAATTGCCTGCCAAATTGCAGGGTATATAGTTACTGATCCAATGTGGACTTCATACTGACGAAATATGGGGCTTATTGCAGGAATCATAGCTATTAGCTTTATTCTACAACTTCTTCATCTTCAATAATTTCAGATGACTGTGAAGTTCCACTACTTGATCCTGTTTGTTTAGTACTTGGTGCAAATGAAAAACTAGCAGTTACAGCATCCATCAAATCTGATGATTTACTATCAGTTCCTGCTGAAAATAAATACATCACACCTTGATCAATAAACAATATTAATGATTTATTATTTGTGCTATCCATATATTCACTTGCAGATACACCACCAATATTTACTGAACCCGTTAATTTTGCACTTTTATAATCACTTTCTGCACTTGTAATCCATGAGGCAATTGATTTTGATTTTGTATCAAAAACAGAAACTGTAAGCTCAGTATTTGAATTACTCACTGACACTTTCGAATAATAAGAACTATCTGTTGCTGGAGTTATGTCAGTAACGCTATACCCTGCTGGATATTTAAAACTAAAACCAGATTCATCAGTATAACTTTGAGTTGAAGAGTCAGTTTTACTGTCTGTATCTGCCACCTCACTATTATCACTTTCCAATGTCGTAAGTTCTGTTTTGTCATTATCTTTTGAATTATTATTTCTAGAAATCATTACAAAACCAAATGCACCTGCAACCGAAACTACTAAAAATATAATTACTAAAATTATTGCATTACTTTTTGACATGCTTATTTATTCAATATATCATGAAACAAACCAAGTTAACAAAATGAAAAAAGCCATCATTCTAATTTCAATAATATTAATTAGTCTTTCTGCTTCAACCAAAACAGCAAATGCAGCCAAAAGATTAATCCCAAGAGCAAAAACTTCTACTTCTTCAACAACCACAAAAACAACTACCAATTCTTCAGGAAAAATTGGTGTGAGTGTAAAATTCCGAGGAGACAGACGTGCAATTGTTGTTAACTTTTCCAGTTTAGAAAAAGCATCTAAAGTAACCTACACCTTAAGCTATAATGCAAAAACGGGATACCAAGGAGCCTCAGGTTCTGTTTCAACAACTGGTGGAGCAGTATCAAGAGAAATCATCTTTGGAACTTGCTCAGGTGGAACTTGTAGATACGACACAAATATAACAAATGCAGTTTTTTCTGTTAAATATACCCTCACAAACGGAAAAACATACGTCAAAAACTTCAGATTAAAAGTATAAAAAATTAAATTAACAAAAAATTATTGTGTTGCTTTTGCAGTTGGAGTTGGTGATGAACTTGGCTTTGCAGTTGGAGTGCTAGATGCTTTTGCAGTTGGCGTAGAACTTGCAGATGTAGCTGATCCTTTCCTAGGTCCTGTTGTGATTTCAATGTTTGCGCCACCTGTTGGAGTCCCCTCTCTTGAGACTACTGCTGTATAAATAGTTTTCAACTTTGTTTCAAGTTCTGTTATTGTTGCAATTGAAACAGATTTCAAATAAACAATTTCAGTTTGTGTTGAAGACTGAGATGAAGCGTTTCCTGCAGTTATATCAGAATATCCCAAAGACTTTAATTGTGTTTGTAAATAAGCAGCCTCACCTGGAACTCCAGTTCCATTTAAAATTTTTATTGCAATTTCACTTTTATCAACAGGTTTGGCAGTTGCAGTAGAAGAAGCAGTTGCAATTGGGGTTGTTGTTGCTGTTTCAGCTTGTGGAGTTGAAATACTATTTACACCAGCAACATCAGGTTCTTGATTTACTGCTTGATCAATGTCAGGTGATTGACCAGCACCTCGAAATACAAAAAAAGCCAATCCTCCTAAAACTAAAACAAAAATTGGAATAATAATAAAAAGAACTGGAACTTGAGTTTTATTTTTTCTATTTGGTTCATTAACAGGAAACCCTACCGCTTCAGGTGATTGTGGTTGAAAGTTTGAATTATCGTTTTGTTGTCCTTGTTCCATTATATTTGCTCACGAGTATAACCATCTAAATGCCCTTATGTCAATATAACCTAAATCTTTTCCCAAAGATATCCGCTCTTTTACACTACACAATTTATCACTTTTTGAAGATATACTCTTTTACAATACTTTTCTCAGTCTCACGATCAATATATGCTCGAACTGCAACGTAATTTTCAATTCCAGATCCTTTTATTTTTGTATTTAACAAATCATCAACCTGAAAAAGTGCTGCAGAATTATTCATTTTTATATTAATTTGAACAATAGTCTCCACACCCTTTTCAATCTCAACAGAATCAACAGCCTGAGCAGAAACAGAATAAATATCGACATTTCCAGCTTCATACGGAATCCTAGATCTTCCTTTGCTCATATCCAATGCATCTGAAACACGAACAATTCCTGCTTCAATTGTAAGTGGGCTTCCTCCAGCTCTGTGGCTAATAATTGCATGCAAAGTTTCTGAAATTACAATTGTTCTCTCATATACTGGCATAAAAGATAGTATTTCTCGAAGTAAATTATTTGCCAAAAACAAACTATACTCTTCATGCCCTTTTCTATGAATTGAAATTCCCAAATCATGCATTAATGATGCCAAAACAATAATCACTTCAGCATAGTCACTACTCAAACCATAATTTTTAGAAATTGAAAATTCAATATTTGCTTCCTTAAAAATTCGAGTCATTCGAAGTGCCATATTGGAAACTATTTGAAAATGAACTGGTCCATGATCACTCATTCCAAGTCGCTCAATAGCATTAACATTATTAACTCTCCAAAGAGTTTTAATTTCTTCGTTATCATTAATAATATTAATTACCTGTTCCAAAAGTTTATTTTCGTTTGTTGGTAATTTAATAGGTGTTTCTTCCCAATTATGTTTAATCATATTTAATTATTTTATCTTATATTTATCGATTGTCTAACATTTTCCATAAAAGCCTTGATCCATATGATCTATACGGCCTCCATTTATCAGTAATTTCAATTATTTTACTCTTATCTTTTCTATCAATTTGATAATGTTTTTCAAGACTCGATACTAATCCATTATCTCCGTGAGAAAACACATCTTCTCGCCCTAAAGTAAAAATTAAAATCATTTGAGCAGTCCAATTTCCAACTCCTTTTATTTGAGTTAATTTTTCAATAAAATCAATATCTTCTAATTTTGACAAATCAGATGTTTTAAATCCTCCATTCAAAAATGCATTAGAAACTTCTTTTATATAACTTGCTTTTGATCTTGAAACTCCAGTTTCCCGCAATTGTTCAATTGATAAATCTGTAAACTTTTCTGGAGTAAATAAATTCTTTGTTTTTGTTAATTTTCTAACTCTTGAGGCAATTGTATCTGCTGCCTTTCCTGATAATTGTTGTCCAATTATACTATCAATAAGCCCAGAAAACAATTTTTTATGATCTCCATCAATTTTTTCTGGTAATCCATATTTCTCAATTGCTGATTTAAGTATTGGATCAAGTGATAAATGTTTTTCAATTTCATTCATATTTTAATTGATTTCAAAAGCACTCTTATAGTTTCTTGATTATCCCATACAAGCCAAACCATGTAAGCAATAACTCCTGGAAAAACTAAAAAATTCTCAAAAAATTTCCCAGTTGTAATCCGAAGTGCACGGATCGGTGGAATTCCAAAATCAAATCTAATTGGAAACAAAAGTGGTACTCCTTCACGAGTTAATGAATCAGAAAAAAGATGCGATGCAAAACCAATCATAATACTGACTATTACTACATGAATATTTATAAAATTTTCATTCAATATTTTAGGAAGTAACCACATGAGTATTTTATATATTAAAAAACCACCAATAATAGAATGAGTTAATGTCCTATGTTTATAAAAAATTCGCCTTCCTATTTTTCCAATCGCATCCCCACCAGGCATTATATCCCACAAAACATTCCCAGCTTGGTCCAAATCTGGAATTAATGCACCAATTGCACATCCCAACAAACACGCTCCAGCAGTTACTATATTTAAATTAGTAGGTTGAATAATAATTGCAGCAGTTAACAAAAAAGCCATTGCAAACATATCATGTGTCCTTGAAGTCATAAAAAAGATTGTAACATTATCCGTATTGCCAGAGGTACATTTTTCTTGTAATCTTGGCTTATGCTAACAGCACTAAATCTACTAAAGGAACAACTCAAATCAGCGCGCGAAACATTTGATTCAACTGCAGCAGATATTAAGCCAGAGGATTTGCATTCTGATCCAGGTAAAAAAGCTTTAACAATTGCAGCAACATACGCACATTTAATTTTTTCAGAAGATGAAATAATCCACAGAATGCTTCAAAAAACAGTTCCACTTTATAAATCGTCTTGGATTGATAAAACTGGTGCAAGTGAACCAATGCCAGAAATGGATGCAAACTGGGAAGCAAATCATGAAAAATGGTCCAAAACAGTTCAACTTGATTGGCCACAAATGTTGGAATACACAAAAGCAGTTTACGAAGAAACCGATAAATATATAAATTCACTTAAAGACGAAGATTTAGAAAAAGAAGTTGATTTGGGTGATTGGGGCAAAAAAACAGTTGCTCATCTTTTATATTCTTTTATAATAGGCCACACCAACAATCTCGCCGGAGAGCTTTCAGCACTCAAAGGTGTAATGGGCTCCAAAGGTTATCCTTTTTAAATGACATATCAAGAAAAAAAAGAGATAGCATTAAATCAATTCAGAAAAATTAGAGAAAAAGGTAGCGTTTCATTAAAACCAAAATTCACAAGCCACTTTTTTAGAAAAAGAAAAAAAACAAACAAACTTGATTTAACAAATTTCAATAATGTAATTTCAGTAGATATTGAAAATAAAATTGCAGAAGTTGAAGGATTAACTGTCTTTTATGATTTATCAAAAGAATGTTTAAAATATGGCTTGCTCCCCCGTGTCGTTCCAGAACTTCGAAACATAACAGTTGGTGGCGCAATTTCAGGGCTTGGTGTTGAAGCTTCAAGTTTTAAATTTGGATTAGTCCACGAATCAATTCTCGAATGTGAAGTTCTAACTGGAAATGGTGAAGTTGTAATTTGTTCTAAAACAAAAAATGAAGATTTATTTTATAGTCTTCCAAACTCTCTAGGAACTATTGGGTATATTCTAAAATGCAAAATAAAACTAGTTGAAGCAAAAAAATATGTTCAATTAAATTTAGTAAGATTCGATTCCTTTGAAAAATACTTCACTAATTTAAAAAATATTTGCAAAGATAAAGAAATAGATTTTATAGATGGAATAATTTTTTCAGAAAATGATTGTGTAATCATTACTGGAAATTTTATTGATAACTTACCAATTGACAAAAAACTTAACAACTTTAAAATAAATATCTTCTGGAAATTCCTAAAAAATAGAAACAATAATGAGGCATTTTTAACAATTTGGGATTTTCTTTGGCGTTGGGATATTGATTTGTTTTGGTGTCTTCACGACAGTCCTCTAGAGTTTACAGAGAACAAAATATTTAGAATTATTTTTGGAAAATTTTTCCTCAAATCAAATATTATTTCAAAATTAAATCATTATTATCAAGATTTTATTGAATCAAAATTTGCAAATTTATTTAAATTAAATCCAGAAAAAAATAACTCTCAAAATGAGAAAATATTACAAGATGTTTGTTTAAATATTGATAAGTGCAAAAATTTTATGGATTGGCATGACAAAAATCTATCAACATATCCAATTTGGATTTGCCCAATTCTTGAAAATCCAAAAGAAAAAAATTATCCTCTATATCAAATCGATGGAAATCTAACTATAGATATTGGAATTTACAAAGGAAACAAAAGACCAAAAAATACTCCAGAAAATTATTTCAATCGAGAAATAGAGAAAAAAATTTTAGAAAACAAAGGTCTCAAAGGTTTATATTCTGTTTCATACTACAGCGAAAAAGAATTTTGGAGTCAATATAAAAAAGATATATATGATTCTGTAAAGAATAAATATGACAAAAATAATATTTTCCCTAATCTCTATTCCAAAGTTGTTGGAAAAATCACACTCTAAACTTCAATCTCTTCATTCATTTGAGGCAATACAATATCTTCAATTTTTAAATCAGTTTTAATTTTTTCAGACAATACTTCCCGGGGAACATCATCCCCATGTGTCAAAAATACTTTTTTAACATTTTTAATATGAGATAACCATTTAATTAATTGGTTTTGATCAGCATGAGAGCTCATTGAGGCAATATTATTTATTTTTGCATGTATTAAAATCGCCCTTCCATCAATATTGACGCTTTTAATTCCTTCAAAAATTTCTCTTCCCAATGTCCCCTCACCTTGGTAACCAACAAACAACAATCTATTATCACTATCTGTTAAATAATATGCAGCATGCCCCACAATCCTCCCCCCTGTCATCATTCCACTTCCAGCAATAATGACTTTTGATCCATTTTCTTCATGAATCGCCATACTTTCTTTATGAGTTGCCACATCTACTAAATTAGAAAATTCAAAAGGATTTCCCTCCTTTATTACATCTCTCATGTGATCGTTAAATATTTCTGGATATTTTAAATAAACATTAGTTGCCTTTTGAGCCATTGGGCTATCCAAAAAAACTGGGGTATCTTCTAAAATTTTTTGTGATTTTTTAAGATGTTTAATTATATGCAAAAGCTCTTGAGTGCGATCAAGTGAAAATGCTGGAATTAAAAGTGTTCCACCATTCATTTCAACTTCATTAATTTCCTTTTGCACTCCATACGAAGAATCAAAATCAGGGTGAAGCCGATCTCCATAAGTTGATTCCATTACAACTACATCAGCACTATCAATCAATTCAGTTTCTTGCAAAAGAGGTTCTGGAGTATTTCCCAAATCACCACTAAAAACAATCTTTCGAAAGTCATTCTTTGCCGATTTATCAGTTATCTCAACTATACAAGAACCTAAAATATGCCCTGCATCACGAAAAACAACTTCAAAATCACCAATAATAAATTGCTTTCTATATTCAATTCTCTTAAATTTAGCAATTGTCCTCTCAACTCCAGTTGAGTTGTATAAAAATCTCTTATCATCTTCTTTTGCAATTTTCGCACTATCCAATAATGATATTTCAGTCAAATCAGCAGTTGCTGGAGTCATCCAAATATCACCATTAAAACCATTAGAAACAGAAATTGGCAACCGCCCGCAATGATCCAAATGTGCATGAGTCAAAATAATAGCTGACAATTTTGAAAAGTCATACTCATAAGGTTTGTAATTTAATTCATCAATATGGTTTGGTCCTTGAAACATCCCCAAATCGATTAATATTGACTGACCAGAATCAGAAGTTAATACATAAGAAGATCCCGTAACTGTGCCTGCAGCGCCCAAAAACTTTATTTTCATTCATGTAATTCTACACTATAAATACATTTTATCTGAATTAGTGTTATAATGAACACTATGGGAAATTTCGACAGAGGTAGAGGACCAAGAAGAAGCGGTGGCTTCGGTGGTGGAAGACGTGATTTTGGTGGACGTTCAAACGATCGAGAGATGTTTGATGCAGTCTGTAATAACTGTGGAAGAAATTGCCAAGTTCCATTCAAACCAACAGGATCAAGACCAGTCTTGTGTAGCGACTGTTTTGAAAAAGAAAACGGTGGCGGAGGTGGATTTGATTCACGAAGAGCACCTCGTTCTGATTTCAGAGACAGAAACGATTCAAGAGGAAGAAACGATCGTGGAGATCGCGAAATGTTTGATGCAGTCTGTGATAATTGTGGCAACAAATGCCAACTTCCATTTAGACCAACAGGCGAGAAACCAGTCTATTGTAGTGATTGTTTCGAAAAAATCGAAGGAAAAGGAGACAAAAACACAAGAAACAGAAATGCCAGTATGCCAGCTGTTGACTACAAAGCTCAATTTGAAGCATTAAATGCAAGATTAGACAAAATAATGTCAATTTTATCTCCAAAAGTTGAAAAAGAAGAAGTCAAAACAGAAGTTGTCGAAGTACAAGAAGAAACAAAACCAGAAAAAAAGAAAAAATCAGTCTCCAAAAAATCTTCAGTTAAGTAAACATATTCTTCAGTACCACAAATAACACGTTTAGTGGATAAACACGGACAAAAATGATATTATAACCCTGGTCTAAAAAACCAGCACATTTCATTTTTAACAAGTTAGCTACATTAAGGAGACTAACACCATGCCAAACGAAGTCGATTATCGTACACAAAGAGATGATTTAGTTCTAGCCGTCGGGGAATTTGCCTTTCTCGAAGATGAAAACGGAAGAGTTTTCGCCTTAGTTGGTCCACACCGCGCACCTGTTTCTGCAAACGAAAAAGTTGTAAAGTGGAATCTCACTAGTCGAAAATTTACACCAGTTTCAAATTTTCCAGAAGGAATTCAATCCAACGCAGTTGCCAAGGAAAACGAATACATCGTTTTACACGATCCTGCACAAGATGATACAAAACCTCATCCAAATCAAGGAAAAACAGAAGCTGCACCATTAAAAACTGGAAACACTATAGTTTTAAATGGTCCTCTAAATTTTCCTCTCTGGCCCGCGCAAACATATGAGCTAATTTCAGCTCATCTTTTGAATCGAAATCAATATTTAGTTATCCTTGTCTACGATGAAGTTGCTACTGCAAAAAATTGGGATCAATCACAACATGGAGTTGCTCCATGGATTGAGTTACCGACACCAGTAGTAGTCTCAAAGACAAATGATAATGACGCACCAATCGATCCGCCGGTTCAACCAGTGGTCGAGGCTAATTCAATAGCTAATCCAGTAAAAGGAATGGAATATATTATTCGAGGCAGCAAACAACTGTCTATATTTGTTCCACCTACTGGTGTGCTGGTAGTCAAAGATGATCAAGGAAAATATGTTCGTGATGCAGTAAGTCTAGAATTGCTTGAATACTGTATTTTGGTTGACGAAGAAGGCAATAAGCGCTTTGTTCGAGGTCCAAGAATAGTTTTCCCTTCACACTCAGCAGAAAGATTTGTTGTAGAAGGTGGTATTAAAGTTTTTCGAGCATTGGAACTAGGTGGCGCACGTATGGGTATACATGTCAAAGCACTTGTTGCCCACACAGACGAAACAGGTAGGGATTGGAAAGCAGGCGAAGAAGGTTTCATCACAGGAGACCAAATGCCTTTCTTCTTCCGAACTGAAAAAATGGCAGTCATCTCCTATGGGATTCACACGATTTACTACGCGGTATCAATACCAGATGGTAAGGCAAAATACGTACTAGACCGAAACAATGGGCCAATCAATCTTATCAAAGGTCCAGCTATGTATCTGCCAAATCCAGTCAATGAAGTTTTTGTTCAAAGAGTGTTAACAGCTGAACAAGCTTCATTATGGTTCCCAGGCAATCGAGAAGTACAATCGTACAACGCAAATTTGCGAGAGACTAAAGATTACGAACGCACCTATCTTGAGACTACTAAAGCTGAAGAGGATACAAACATAAGAGTAGCAGGAGCAGAAGCATTCGCTGCGAATACTGTATCTCGTAATACACAATTCACACCTCCAAGAACTGTAACTCTTGAAACTAAATATGACGGAGCAGTAAAGATAGAAGTTTGGCCCGGATACTCTGTCTATATACAAAAGGCAGATGGATCTGGTGAAGTTGTCTTAGGTCCAACAGTTCGTTTCTTGGAATTCCACGAAACTCTATTGGCAATGCGTCTTTCGACAGGGAGACCAAAATCTGACGAAAGCCCATTTAAAACTGTATATTTACGATATGCGAACAATCGCGTTACTGATCTTGTAGATGCTGAAACAAGCGATTTTGTTCCTATCCGTTTGCAGTTAGTTTTCTTGGTCAATTTTGATCTTGAACAACAAGAAAAATGGTGGACAGTCGAAGATTACATCAAACTGTTATGCGACAGAATGCGTAGTCTTGTCCGAAGTATTGTAAAACAATACACCATTGACGAATTTATGAACGGTCCAGCAGAGATCATTCTAGATAGTGTTCTGGGTGTAGAAGACGAAGATGATTCGAGCCGACCAGGATACAGATTTACCGAAAACGGAATGGTTGTATTCCAAATGGAAGTCTCGAATGTAGAAATTCAAGATCGTCAAATTGGTAGCATGCTGATTCTGTCACGCCAATCAGCAGTTCGAAGTGCTATAGAAATAGCCGAACAGACGAGGCAACGTGAGTTCACTGAAGTAATCGAAGGAATCAAACAAGCAATTGCGCGATTTATATCCGAAACTACAGCAGAAAACGATCGTCTGGCTTTAGAAGCAGTAGCACGCCAAGGACAATTACAGGTTGCTCGAGTTGAGGCAGATCTAGAGTTATCTAGATCAAAGCAAGATTTGGAAACTGCACAGCAGACAATCGAAGATCTGGCAACTGCAGCAAATCTTGCACGCAGATTACGAGAAGCACAACAAAGACAAGGAATTGCAGATGCAGATCAAGTTCGGCACCTTGCTTTATTGCAAGCTGAAACAGATGCTGCTGTAGCTAAGATTCAGGCAATCACACCACAAGACATTGCTATCTTGCGACAAATTATTGACACCAATCTTTTGTCCAGTATGGCAGAACACATGAGCGGACCTGCGTTACTTCGAGGAATGAGCCTTCTTGAGATCGGTCAAATGATCCTCAATGGCACAGGCCTTGAAAACATTTCTAAATTGCTAATCCCAAGATCAGCAACAAATAATGAAGATCAAGCTAACTAAATAAGAAAGGAAATAGACCTAGGGTCTTTGATTTTGAGATATTCTCTTATCAAAGACCCTTTTTTATTGATTTATTGTATAATTTGCCTGTCAATTAAAATTCCGCACATTACACAAAGGATTGAAAATGCCCAAGCCAATCAAAAAAATCAGCAATTGGTTATTTGGAAACTATCTAAAAGGAATCAGAAGATTAAGTTTTATTCTTTTCATATTAATTTATTCACCATTCATAAAGTTAATCCATCTTGATGATGAGTCATTACACAAAGAAAGAACTCAACCACTTATCGTAATTACCGAACCCACAACAATAATTGGTGAAGAAAACCAATTTTTAGTAGCCCAGATAAATGGATTATCTCTATTCAGAGTTACAGGAGCAACAAAATTCTGGAGAATCTTCCACGAATGCCAACGCCACAATATTTTTGACTCAGTATCTAGAAAAAGTAGCTCTGAATGCCAACATCCAGACAACTGGGTAGAAACAAACGAAAATCTATGGCATCAATACGCAGTTTTATATGGAGAAGAAATTCGCGTTCCATATTCAAATGGTGTCAAAATTGAAATTCAACAAATTCCCAGAAAAGAATTTAGCCAAGAAAACGTCGATCAATGGCGAGTATTATTCACATTTTTATCAACAATCGTTTATTTTCTCTTAAATATTGATCTTGTATCTAGAAAAAATCAGTAATCAAATTAGCCTGTCAGAACCAAAAAACTGACAGGTTTTTCATTTATTGCAATTGAGGATAATGGCACTTCTTCCATTTTTTACCACTTCCACACCAACATGGATCATTTCGCCCTAATGTTTCTTTCTTAGAATCAGATTTACTTTTACCTTTTGGAATAAGCATTTCACCAGATTCAGCAACTTGCATTGGGCTTTCAGAAACCAAACCAGTATTATCAGATGAATCAACATTTGTTCGCGCAATATCAAGTGGAATCTCGCTATGAACTTGCCTGACTGGTGCCAATCGAAGTAATCTGTGTCCAACTTCTTCATCAATTCTGTCAATTAACCCTTCAAACAATCCAAAAGCCTCGTTTTTATATTCAACCAAAGGATCCCTTTGCCCATAAGCTCGAAGCCTAATTCCCTCTCGCAAATCCTCAAGAGTATCCAAATGTTCAATCCATAATTTATCAATCGATCCCAAATAAGCCTCTTTTTCAACCAACCTCATAATCTTTGATCCCAATTGTTTCTCGCGAATTGTAACTGCTTCATCAATAGTTTCCACTAAAAATTCTTTAGTACTATCAACACTTTCAAATTTCTGAATTCTTTGAGCCAATTCTTTTATTGAATGCTCAGGAAGTGGAATAATGTCCGCAAAAGATATTGCAATTTTTTGAGATATTTCACTATTTAATTTCCAATCTTCTTTCTTTTTATTTTTCTCCAATCCTTTTGAATATAAATCCTCAGGAATCGATGATAATAAAATTCGCTCTACATGATTTTTTAATTTTCCAACAACTTCTTCACCTAAATTCTCAGAGGACAAGACTCTTTTTCGAAGTTTATAAATAATATCTCGTTGATTATTATTAACATCATCATAATCAACAACTGATTTACGACTATCAAAATGAAATCCTTCAACTTTTATTTGAGCACCTTCAATTGCACGAGAAATTAAAGGATTTTCAATTGGCTGATCATCAGGTAATTGCAATCTATCCATTACACTTTTCAATCTATCTCCTCCAAATATTCTCATCAAATCATCTTCCAAACACAAGAAAAATTGCGATGATCCAGGGTCTCCTTGTCGTCCTGCACGCCCTCGCAACTGGTTATCAATACGTCTTGATTCATGTCGCTCAGTACCCAGTACATGTAATCCTCCAGCATTTTTTACTCTCTCATGATTATCAATCCATTTTTTATAATCTTTTGATTTCTCATAATCAGATCTGCTCATTAATGGATCTCGCTCAGGCATTGATCCACCCAAAACAATATCAACTCCACGCCCTGCCATATTAGTCGCAACAGTTACTGCTCCTGGCTTTCCAGCATCAGCCAAAACTTTAGCTTCACTTTCGTGATTTTTAGCATTTAACACATTATGAGGAATTTTCTTTCGTTTCAAATATTCACTAATAATCTCGTTCTTCTCAATAGATGTGGTTCCCACTAGAACTGGCTGTCCCTCTTTGTTTCTTCTTAAAATATCCTCAGCAATAGCACCATATTTTGCTTGAAGTGTTTTATAAACCGAATCCTGTTCATCTTTTCTCTGAATTGATCTATGTGTTGGAATAACCAAAACCTCCAAATTATAAATTTTCTTAAATTCAGAAGCTTCAGTTGCAGCAGTTCCAGTCATTCCAGATAAATGCTCATACATTCTAAAATAATTCTGGAAAGAAATAGTAGCCAATGTTTTACTTTCCTGCTGAATTGTCACTCCCTCTTTTGCCTCAACTGATTGATGAAGTCCATCACTCCAACGACGACCAAACATGAGCCGTCCTGTAAATTCATCAACAATAATTACTTGTCCATCTTTTACTACATAATCGCGATCTCGAATATAAAGTCCTCGTGCACGAAGAGCATTCTCAACATGGTGAATCGCTTCAAAATCTTTTTCATATAAATTATCAACGCCTAATAACTTTTCAATTTTCTCAATTCCTCGCTCAGTCAAACTTGCACTTTTAAACTTCTCATCAATTGTAAAATCAGTTTCAGAATCAAGTTTGTCAATTAATTTTGCAAAACTAAAATATTTATCTGTAGGTTCACTATCCGGAGCTGAAATAATAAGTGGAGTACGCGCTTCATCAATCAAAATAGAATCAACCTCATCAACAATTGCAAAATAGTGCCCCCTCTGACTCATTTCCTCCAACGAGGAGACCATGTTGTCTCTCAAATAATCAAATCCAAATTCATTATTAGTTCCATATGTAATATCTGTGGCATATGCTTCACGTCTTGTGGATGGCTTCAAATGAGAAAGTCTCTCATCTCCATGTGAATTATCAATAAATTTTGGATCATAAACATAAGATTTAAGTTCTTGAACAATTGCTCCAACTGTCATCCCAAGCATTGCAAAAACAGGACCATTCCATCCAGCATCACGACGAGCCAAATAATCATTAACAGTTACCAAATGAGAACCATTTCCAGATAATGCTCGAAGGTATAATGCAGGAACAGCAGATAAAGTTTTCCCTTCTCCCGTTTTTTGCTCAGCTACGTTTCCTTCAAACAATGCAATCGAAGCCAACAACTGCTCATCATAATGTCTCATTCCAAGAGTTCTATTTGTAGCTTCCCGAACTAAAGCAAATGCTTCAGGTAAAATACTTTCCAATTTTTCGCCCTTTTTAAATCTCTCTTTAAATTCTGAAGTCTTTTTTGCAAAATCACGGTCCTTAAGCTTAACAATTGAAGTCTCTAATTCATTAATCTTTACAACCAATTTTTGATATCTATCTATCTCCCTTTGGTTAATATCAACTACTGACCTAAATAATTTACCAATCATAATCGTCCACCATTATACCTTCACTTTGAAAGTTAAGCCACTTGGAAAAATTACACAAGTAGGCATATAATATCTTCAAGTGATAAAAAACAAACAAGAAGCAAGTTCACATTCAAAACTCTTTAGATCAAATTCCGATAAAGTAATCGGTGGGGTCTGTGGAGGTTTAGGCCAATATTTCGATATTGATTCCACCTTAATTAGAATAATCTTTGTTCTTTTGGCAGTTTTCGGTGGAGGCGGCATTTTAGCTTATTTTATTTTGTGGATCATAGTACCAGCAAATGGTTCAATTTTAGATAATCCAGAGGATGTAATTAAAGAAAACGCAAAAGAATTTAAAGAGAAAGTCTCTTCATTCACTAAAGATTTTAGAAATTCAAAAAACAACGACAATTCAAAATCTGTATTTGCAGCTTTAATAATAATTTTTGGAGTAATTTTACTTTTGAAAAATTTTGGCTACTTAACTTTTTTCGATTTCGGTCGTCTATGGCCAATATTTGTAATTTTCCTTGGATTTATTATTCTTAATAAAAACAAAAAATAAATTCCTAACTCTTCATTACAAAAACAATATTGCTTTTCAAAGTTGGATGAACAACTTCGATTTTTTCAAACATTTTCTCAAGTCTAGATAAAGATTTCATGGCTTTTGGTCTTTTCTCCCCATAATAAAGTCTATTTATAATTGACCAATCTGATATTTCCTTTAAATTTTCATAAAAATCATCTGTATCAAAAATTTCTGGATACTCAGTTCCTTGATATAAATCAACACAAACTAAATCAAACTTTTGTTTTTCTTTTTTTTGTTTTTTTACAAACTCAAAAGCATCATCAATTATGATTTCAACTGTGTCGGGATTAAGTCCCAAATATTTCTTTCCCATTTCAACAATTTGTAAATCAATATCAACTCCTACAATTTTGCTATCTGGAAATCTTTTTCGAAGCATCCATGCCAAATCTCCTCCCCCTAATCCCAAAATCAATATTTTATTTGGAATACTTTTATTAATTTCTTGAAATTTATTAAGTGTTTCAGACCAAACTTCTCTAACCAATTTTCCAGACTGCATAATTCCATCAACTCTAATTGAAATTCCTGATCCCCAAACGTCCTCTACTTTTATTTCACCATTATACTGTGATTTAACTTTCTCAAGTACACTTTTTCCTTTTAAAAATTTGCTAATCAAATCATTTGTTTTCATCTAGAATTATATTCTATCAAATATACTTTAATTCGGTAACTTTTCGGGTATAATTAAATCCATGACTCCACTTTCTGAATTAATGCGACCCAAATCATTAGATGATTTTGTAGGACAAGAAAATATTGCTGGGAAAAACGGTTTTATTAGAAAACTAATTAGCTCTCAAAAAATTCCATCACTTATTTTTTGGGGTCCTCCAGGAACTGGCAAAACAACTTTAGCTCGCATAATCGCAAATCATTTAAAACGTGATTTTTATGAATTTTCTGCTGTTAACACATCAAGCAAAGATATCCAAAAAATAATTCCAAAAACAAATGATAATCCACCAATTGTTTTTATTGATGAAATTCACAGATTCAACAAAGCACAACAAGATCGGCTTTTACCAAGCGTTGAAAAAGGAAATATAATTTTAATTGGAGCAACTACTGAAAACCCATCATTTGAAGTAATAAGTGCACTTTTATCAAGATCTCGAGTGGTAATATTATCAAAACATTCAACCTCAAATTTAGAAACAATTCTCCAAATTGCGCTCATTAAAATAAATAGAAAAATAACAAACAAAGCAAAAAAATTTCTAATCGAATCATCAAATGGTGATGCGAGAGTTATGTTAAATGTAATTGAAATCGCATCAAATATTTCAAAAAATAAAACTTTAAAAATAAAAAATATTGAAAATTCACTTCAAAGAAGACAATTAGATTTTGATAAAAATGGCGAAGAATTTTACAATGTCATCTCAGCATTTATTAAATCAATGAGAGCAAGCCAGCCAGATGCTGCACTTTATTATCTTGCAAGAATGATTGAGGCAGGCCAAGATCCACTATATATTGCCCGTAGAATGGTCATTTTTGCATCCGAAGATATTGGAATGGCACAACCAACAGCTTTAGTTGTTGCAAATGAAGTGTTCAAATCTTGCGAAGTAATTGGGCTCCCTGAATGTGCAATTAATTTAGCTCACGGGGTGGTCTATCTATCAACAGCTAAAAAAGATAGAAGTGCATATGATGGATTATTTGAGGCTTTAGATGATGTAAAAAAATTTGGCAACTTACCAGTTCCATTAAATATTAGAAACGCCCCAACAAAATTAATGAAAGATTTAAATTATGGAAAAGATTATCAAATGTATGATAAAAAAAGTTATCTTCCTGAAAAATTAAAAGACAAAAAATATTTTAAAAATCAGCAATGAATAAATACAAAAAAACTGTAAATTTTTTATTTGAAACTGGATCACTTAGAAAAATCCCTAGATCTCACATGCAAACACTTTTAACAAACGATCTATCAGATAATATCGCATCTCATTCTTTTAGAGTATCTATTATTGCTTTGTTCTTGGCAAAAATGGAAAAAGCAAATACTGAAAAAGTTCTCACAATGGCATTGTTTCATGATCTATCTGAAAGTAGAAGTGGCGATCAAAATTGGGTCCACAAAAAGTACGTCAAAGTTTATGAAGACGAAATAATCTCTGATCAAATAAAATCACTCCCATATTCCATATACCTAGGAAAAATAATAAACGAATATGTCCAAAGAAAAACAAAAGAATCTCAAATTGCCAAAGATGCTGACTTACTAGACCAAATTTTGTTACTAAAGGAATATTCACTTCAAGGAAACAAAGAAGCGGATAATTGGATAAAAGGAAAAGAACAACTAAAAAGACTTGTAACTAAATCAGCCAAAAAATTAGCAGATGAAATATTTAATCAAAATCCACATGAATGGTGGACTAATCTTTGGACTTCCGAAAGAAGATAATTCTAAATATTTACAATTTTTAATCTAAGTGAATTTAAAACAACTGAAATTGATGATGCAGCCATAGCAAAAGCAGAAACAGCAGGTGACAAGCTAATTCCAATAGGATACAAAATTCCCATAGCAACTGGAATCAAAATAACATTATATCCAAATGCCCAAATCAAATTTTCCTTTATTATTCTCATTGATTTTTTTGATAATTTTATTGCAGTTATTACTGTTCGAATATCTTTATTTAGTAATGTAATTCCAGCAGATTCAATTGCAACATCAGTCCCAGTTCCCATTGCAATTCCAACGTCAGCTGCTGCCAATGCAGGTGCATCATTCACTCCATCACCAACAAAAGCGGTAATTCCAGATCTTTTCAATTCTTCAATTTTATTTGCTTTTTGATCTGGCATAACATCAGATAATACATTTTCAATTCCAAGTTGATGAGCAATCGCGTTTGCTGCTATTTTATTATCCCCAGTTATCATCGTCACACCGATTTTTTGCTTTTTCAAAGTTTCAATTGCCTCAAAACTTTCCTTTTTTAAACTGTCAGAAATTGCAATAATACCAATAATTTTGGTGTTATCAGAAAGCAAAACTACAGTCTTCCCATCACTTTGCAATTTCTCAATTTCTTGATTTACTAAATCGGTTTTAATATTGTAAGATGTCATCAAACTTAAATTTCCCAGAAGATAATTATTATTTATTATTTCCCCCTTCACTCCTTTTCCACTAATTGATTCAAAATTCATAAGCTTTTCTATTTCTATTTTTTCTTGATTTGCATAATTTACAATCGCCTCACCAAGTGGATGTTCACTTCCCGACTCAAGTGTTGCAGCTATTCCCAAAATTCCACCAGTACTAAATTCAGTATCAGAACTTCTTACAATGTCAGTGACAGTTGGCTTACCAATTGTAAGTGTCCCAGTTTTATCAAATGCAATATTTTGCACCTTATACAAAGTTTCCAAACTTTCTGCATTTTTGATTAATATTCCATGCGAAGCAGCTCGTCCAGTTGCAACCATTATCGCAGTAGGTGTTGCCAATCCCAATGCACAAGGACATGCAATAACCAACACAGCAATCATATTATTCAATGCCTGTACAGGATTTCCCAAATCAAACCAAATTACAAAAGTTAAAACTGCTATAACTAAAACAATTGGTACAAAATACGAAGAAACTAAATCTGCAAGTCGTGCAATTGGTGCTCTTGAAGCCTGCGCCTCAGAAACCATTTTTACAATTCTAGATAGCATCGTATCGCGCCCAATTCCAGTAGTCTTCATTAAAAAACTACCTTGTTTATTAATAGTTGATCCAATAACAATACTACCCATACTTTTAAGAGTTGGCATGCTTTCTCCAGTTATCATACTTTCATCAACATAGCTCTCTCCTTCAATTAATTCACCATCAACTGGAATTTTCTCTCCAGGCCGCACACGAATCACATCCCCCAAAAGTACTTCTGATATTAAAATATCAATCTCTTGACCATTCCTCACTACTCTTGCAGTTTTAGCTTGCATTCCCAAAAGTTTTTTAATTGCACCCCCCGTTTGATCTTTTGCTGAAGCTTCCAAAAATCTTCCAAGTAAAATTAAAGCAATAACAAGTGAAGAAGTATCAAAATACATAGTCATCGGCATCCCAATTTTCTCAATAAAATCTGGAAATATAACAAAGGGAATTGAATAAAAAAATGCAGCAGATGTTCCCAGTGTTATCAAAGTATCCATACTTGCAGTTCTATTTCGAAGTCCTGACCAAGTTGCAAGATATAGATCTCTCGCTGCCCAAAACTGGACTATTCCAGCTAAAACAAACAGCACATATGGCTCTGTCAAAATCATTGGAACAAATCCAAACCATTTAGGAAAACTTCCCAAAAAAACAAAAAAAGAAATTATCAAAGAAACAATTACTTTTATTTTTAATTTTTTAAGTTCTTCCTTTTTAGCTTTTTCTTTTTCAGTTTGCATTTGATCTTGTGCATTTTGGAGATCTGCAGATTCATCTAAAGTAATCGTTTTATACCCTGCACTTTCAATCGCATTTGAAACATCACGATCTGAACAATTCTCATTCATGTCAACAATCGCCTCTTCAGAGGCATAATTAACATTTGCAGAAATTACACCATTTGTCCTAGATAATTTTTTCTCAATTAACCTTGCACATGATGCACAATGCATTCCAATAATTGGATATGTTTTTTTAATTGTCATTGTTTCTTTCCAAAGAAAAACCAGTAAATCAAAAAAATAACAATAAATCCAATAATTGTAACTACTGTTTTTTCCATATTTGCATTACTTCATTTATTACATGATCTTCCTGTCCATTTTTAATAGAAGATGCGACACATGTTTTCAAGTGATTTTCCAAAATTAAATCACTAGTCTTTTTAAGTGCTGCTTCAACTGCATTTATTTGATGGACCACATCAATACAATATTCTTGGTCCTCAACCATTCTAATTACTTTGTCCAAATGTCCTCGAGTAATTTTTAATCGATGAGCTATTTTTCTCTGAATTGATTTATCCCTTGGGATTCCTTTTGGCATATTATTTATTTTATATCCCCCCTATAGGGATTGACAATATACTAACCAAGAGTGATACTAATGTCAACACATGAATCAAATTTGGATTGCATTTTTAACAGGATTAACAGCAGGTGGAATTTCATGCCTTGCAGTTCAAGGAGGATTACTCGCCTCATCTCTTGCCCAAGCTGAAGAAAACAAAAAACAAACTTCAACAATTGTATTTTTAATAAGTAAAATCGCAATCTACACAATTGCAGGATTTCTTTTAGGATTATTTGGACAGAATCTAAGTATTACTCCAAATCTTCAAGGATGGCTACAAATTTTTGCAGGACTTTATATGTTAGCTACTGTTGCCAATTTACTAAATATTCATCCTATTTTTAGATATGTGGTAATCCAACCACCAAAATGGATATATAAATTAATTAAAAATGAATCACAAAAGAAATTTGTAGGTCCCGCATTATTAGGGGCACTTACAATATTAATTCCATGTGGAATCACGCAGGCAGTGATGATTTTGGCAATCGGAACCGGAAATCCAATTTTATCTGCAGCCATAATGTTTGCATTTACTCTTGGAACTAGTCCAATATTTTTAGGGCTTGGTCTATCAGGTGGATTACTATTAAAAAACCCAAAATTTAAACTTGTTGCAGCTACATTAATTTTTATTTTAGGAATAAATTCAATTAGTGCAGGAAATGGATTAAGAGGCTCAATCCACACTATCCCAAATTACTGGAAAGCAATTTTTGAGTCACAAGAAAAAAACATTGACGTTAGCGCACAAACCACAAATGGTTTTCAATTAGTCACAATTAATGTAACTTCAAATGGTTACAAATCATCAGCAAATACTCTTACAAAAGGAGTGCCAGTTAAATTAAAATTAGTTTCAAACAATGCAGCAGGATGCGCACGAGCATTTACGATTCCCTCACTTAATATTTCCAAAATATTACCAGTAAACGGTGAAGAAGAAATAGAATTTACTCCAACTCAAACAGGAAGATTAGCCTTCAGTTGCAATATGGGAATGTTCACAGGATCCTTTCAAGTAATTTAAATATGTTTAATATTTTCAAAAAAACAAAACAAGAAAATTCTAAAATATACAAAATAAAAGGTATGGATTGCGCTTCATGTGCAATGATAATAGAAAGTGATTTAGAAGACGCAGGAATTAAAGCAAAATGCAGCTACGCCAAAGAGATATTGGAAATCGAAGGTGATCACGATAAAGAAAAAGTTGAAGAATTGGTAAAAAAATCAGGCTACAATATTATTTCTTAATCACTTCTTTACCCATCCATTTTTGAAGAACTTTTGGAATCCTTATTGATCCATCTTCGGTCTGATAATTCTCCATTATAGCTACAATTGTTCGTCCAATGGCAAATGCCGTTGCATCATTCATATGAACGAATTGATTCTCACCATCGTTTCTGCGAACCTTTGTATTTAATCTTCGCGATTGATAATCAGTCATCAAATCAGATGTGTGAGTTTCCCGGTATTTATTCTGTCCCGGCATCCAAGTCTCAATATCAATTTGCCGATAATCTGGTCCTCCCATATCTCCTGTACAAATTGCAACAATTTGATAAGGCAATTCCAAACTTTGCATTAAATATTCCTGAATAGCCACAAAAAAATCCTGTTCTTTAATTGATTCCTCAGGTAATGAAAAAGATTCCATTTCAACCTTATCAAATTGATGCATACGAATTATTCCCTTTGTATCTTTTCCATAACTTCCAGCCTCCTCACGAAAAGCAGGAGAAAAACCAACATATCTAATTGGCATTTGAGATTCTGGAATTGTCTGGTCCATATGAATTGGTCCCAAAGTATGTTCAGCAGATCCAACTAAATACAAATCAGATTGCGGAATATAATATCTCTCTTCAATTGGCTGAAGTCGTGCCATTTTCTCCATTACTGTTGGCTTTATCATTACAGGAGGTACAACTGGTATAAAAGTTTTTTCTTCAACTCCTACAGATTTAGCAATTTCACTTAAAATATCTTTATTGGTCAAAGTATCAAAAACAAATTGCACCAATGCAAACTCCATTCTTGCCAAATCACCCATTAAATATGCAAACCTAGAAGCTGTAACTTCAGTTGCAGTTTTGGTATCAATTACACCAAGTTTCTCACCCAATTCCAAATGATCTTTTGGTTCAAAATCAAATTTAGTAGGCTCTCCCCATGTTCTAATTACTTTATTTTCAGATTCATCTTTTCCTATTGGAGTGTCAGATGATATTAAATTAGGGATACTATATAAAATCTCTTGATACTTAGATTCTATTTTTTCAAGTTCATCTTCATTTTCTTTTAACTCAATTTTTAATTTCTTACCTTCTTCAATTTGATCTTTTGCTTTTGCAATCTGGTTTCTCTTTTCTCTTAAATCCTGAGTAGTTGTAATTAAAGCTCTTCTTTTCTCATCATATTCCAAAAGTTCATCAATCAATGCAACTTCTTTATTTTTAAGTGCCATCACTTTCTTTAACTCCTCAATATTTTCTCTTATGTATTTAATATCAATCATATTTGAGTATTATAAACCTAAATCTCCAGCAATTGCTTGCATAGCAGTTAATGTAATTTGAATGAATTCTTGAATAGGAATTTGAAGTCTTCCTTCACATTCTTTTATTTGTGATCGATTAACGCCCGCTGCAAAACTTTTCTCATCCCATTTTTTAAGAATTGTCTCAACTGTCACAGCAGATAATTTTTTCTCAGGTTTAACCAAAGCACATGCAACAATCAGTCCTGTAAGCTCATCACAACAATAAAGTGCCCACTGCATGGGAGTAACTGGTTCCGGGTTTCCTTTTACATATCCCCATCCATGAGATAAAATCGCATCTTCGATATCTTTGTCAAATTCAATCTCTCGAATCCAATCCGTAACTAATCGAGTATGTGTATCTGGTTCTTTTTGAGTTATTTCCCAATCAGCATCATGTAGTAATCCTGAAATTGCCCATTTGTCAGCTTCATCTGTATGTCCTAACCTTTTGGCAAGTGCTGCCATTGTAGCTTCAACTGCATAACAATGTCGTCTTAAATTCTGATTTTGAATATTTTTATGAAGTAATTCAATTGCCTGTTCTCGAGTTATCATTTATCTTTTTTATTTTTATTAACCAATTTAAAATATTCAGGATACAAATCTTCAACACTCTCATCAATTTTTCTCTTCATCTGAGGAAAAAGTGTTGCCTCACGTGCCGATAATCCTTCCAAAAACCAAAATACACGCTCGCTTTGGCCATACCCTGAAGTTGGTGGCATTCCATATTCAAGCATTTCAACATAATCAATATCCATCATTTGAGCTTCATCGTCTCCCGCCTCACGAGCTTTCTGTTGTGCCAAAAATCTCTCATACTGATCAACTGGGTCATTAAGCTCAGAATATCCATTTCCAAGTTCCGATCCGGCCAATATAACCTGAAACCTCTCAGTTGTTTCACTATTTTTCTCCATTGATTTAGCAAGTGGAGATATAAATTTAGGAGTATTAACCAAAAACGCAGGTCCAGCAATAGTTTTGCGAATTATCTTCCATAAATTATCAACTATACGAGCCTTATTTGATTCACCTTCCAAAACTATTCCATTTTCTTTTAATTTATCCTTCATTTTTGATATATCATCGCCAATTATATCTATTCCCAATTTTTCTTTAATAATTTCAACGTAATCAATTTCGTCCCATTCATCAGCCAAATCAAATTCCATTCCATGTGCCGCAAATTTTGTCTTCCCGTAAACTTTTTGAGAGATTTCACTAAACAATTCACGAACTAATTTCATATTATCCCGATAGTTTGCATATGCCCAATACCATTCAAGCTGATAATATTCCTGCAAATGTTCATCATCAATTCCTTCATTTCGAAAATTAGGCCCCAATGTAAAAACTTTTTCAAACCCACCACCTATTAACCTTTTTTGATAAAGCTCAGTTGAAATTCTCAAATAAAACTTCTCATCCAATGCATTGTGGTATGTTTCAAAAGGTTTCGCATCTGCACCCCCCGTAATGTGTTCCATTACTGGAGTTTCAACTTCTATAAAACCATTACGACTCATAAACTCCCTAGATACTTGCCAAAATTTTGCTTTCCGAGTAAAAATTTCCCGTCTTCCTGAATTCATAATCAAATCCAAATAACGCTTACGATAAATTAATTCCTGATCAGTCAATCCTTCCCATTTTTCAGGCAATGGGCGAAGTGATTTAACTAACAATTTAATCATAAGTGGAGAAACAGAAGTCTCACCTCTCACTGTTTTAATTACTCGTCCATGAATTTCAACAAAATCTCCAATATCCAAAAATTTCAAATCACGAAAACCAATTGATTGATCATCCTTATTGGTTTCCAAATTCATCTCATTCTTTTGAATAAAAACTTGAATCTCACCATCTTCATCTGCCAAATTTGCAAAAACAACATTGCCATGTTCACGCCACGACATAATACGACCTGCAATAACTACATTTTTATTTTCAAATTTTTGAAAATCAATTAAAATCTCTCCAGATTTATTGGTTCGAGATGATTTAGAAGGATAGGGATTAATTCCCAAATCCCGAAGTTTTTGAAGTTTAGATAAACGAGTTTCTCGAAGTTCTTTTAGTGACGACATGGCATAAGTATAGCCTGAGGGTAAAATAAAGACAATTACTTACTTAATAGCTACGATTTCGTAAACTATTTTTCCAGCTGGAGCTTCAACTTCAACTTTTTCTCCCTCTTTTTTACCAATCAAAGATTGGCCAAGAGGTGAAGTGTGAGAAATTTTCTTTTCAGCAGGATCAGCTTCCCACTCACCAACGATATTGTACATAAATTCTTTTCCATTAACTTTTACAGTCACAGAAGTTCCTACCCCAACTTGATTGGAGCCAGCTTTCTCACCTTCCACAACCATAGCACTTTTCAAAACTTCTTCTAATTCGCTAATTCTTCCATCTAAAAATTCAAGCTCTTCACGAGCATTGGTGTAATCACTATTTTCAGATAAATCACCCTGTGAGGATGCAAAAGACAAGCGCTCCACGAGTTTTGGTCGCTTTTCATTTTTCAATTCATTGAATTCAATTTGCAAAGCATCAAAGCCTTCTTGTGTTAATTCAACTGTTTTATTATTTGGATTCATATATTTTTATTAAGTTAATTCTAAATTTACTTTTAAACAAAACTATCAAACATGCTCCGAAGAGGATACCAATTCGGATCCCTAAAATCAATATCTATTATGAATGGATTTCTTTATAAATAGGGAAGCAGTTTAAGCAGTTTCTTGTGTTCATTTAAGGAGTAAATTCTTTATTTAACAGAGTGTATATTACCTTATTTTAGAGTTCATGTCAAGGTCTTGACACGCTATGTGCACAATAGACTACTATAGTTATATAAATGAAGATTAAACCTGTTCATCTTCTAACAGTAACCACAAGCTTGCTTTTGCTCTCTGCTTTTAGCCAAACAAACACAGTTCGTGGAGCCTCAGCAAATCATATAGTAATATCAGAAATTCAAGTTGGAGCAGGAGACAATGACTTTGTCGAGCTTTACAATCCAACAGATTCAAATGTTAGCCTTTCAGGCTGGAGGCTAAGCAAAAAAGTGAATTCAGAAACATCCCTTGTAGCCTCAATGTCAGGCACAATAGCCTCAAAAGGATATTTTTTAATCTCAAATAAAGATGGAAGTGCATCCCCTTCAGCTGATTTAACCTACGCAAGCTCAATAGCTGACAATAATACAATTTTACTTTACTCAGATGCAGGCACGAGCCTAATTGACAAAGTAGGAATGGGAACGGCACTCGATTTTGAATCAACCCAATCAGCAATGCCCGCAAACGGAAAAAGCATTGAAAGAAAAGCAAATTCAGCCTCAAACGCTGATTCTATGATGATCACAGGAACTGATGAATTTATGGGCAATGCAGAGGATACAGACAATAATGGAGTTGATTTTGTACTAAGAGAAATCCCTGAGCCTCAAAACTCCCAGTCAACACATGAGCCAATTGCCACAGCCACCCCAAGCCCAACAGCAACTGCTACAGCTACAGTAACACCAACAACAACTCCTACAAATACCCCAACTTCCTCCCCTACACCCACTGTCAGTCCCACAGCCACCCCCACTGCGACAGCTACAGTTACTCCAACTGTCACACCAACTGCAACACCAACTGCGAGTACAACACCATCGGCGACACCTTCAAGCACTCCACAATCAACTATTTTCCCTTCACCTTTTGAAGGTTATTCCTTCCAATGCAAAGTTACATACCACACATTTAGATCGCGATGGTTCTTCATCTCAGTTCCCCAAATTTTCTGTGGATTAGTCAAAAACAAATAAGATTGATATAATAGGCATCATTTTCCTGTCCCCTGTACATTAATCAAATTCAACAAGGAACTCTCAAATGTATGAAATGTTCAACATTTTTCGAAAGAAAACTAGTTTAATTGTTTATGTAAGCAAAGATGGCTTAACTATAAAAATACATTCAGTCAAAAATTGTAGCGAAATAAACTTAGTTAATAAGCCACACCTAAGATCAGGTAGTCAAAAATTCAGAAGTCTTTCACCGTATGGTGATTTCTCTGGAAAATTTGTTCTACAATTCAAAGATTATTTAATCGAAATTCGTTGTTTCTCAACTCAAAACATCAAAAGAAACTATCAAAAAACATTTTACATAAAAATTTGGAGATCATATAGCAAAAAATTTGCATATTATGAACTTGTATTAGTCAGAAAAGAAGCAGAAGCACTAATCAAATTTTTCAAAGAATACTGGAGTGAATGTGAACTAACATAAAAAAAATCCCCAGGAAAACCAAAAAATTCCTGGGGCTTCTTCCATAAAATTAATAATCTCTAAATCAGAGATTCCTTATTTTCATTAACCGTTCCAATAATCTCTTTAGCTTCTTCAAGGTTATCTGCATATTTAATTCTATTTTTCAAAAACACATGATCTGGAATGCTCAATATTTTCTTTATTCTTTCACTTACCTTAATAACAACAATACACGACAAATAATTTAAAAGGTGAAAGCCAGAAACTATTTTCCCCCAACTAGATACATTTAACTGAAAATCCTCATCTTTAACATCAAAGGTCACAATAGAGGGAATGAGTTGAATCTTTTCTTGGGTAATTAATTCTACAGATTTTTTTTCAACTTCCAAAACTGTATCAATCGAAATTTTTCCATGGTACTCATTATATAAAATCCCGTCTTCAATCCAAACTTTATAAGATCCTTCCTGACTTGTCATTTGTAAAATTATATATTATTTAATTAATCTTATTCAAAATTTACAAAAATCCAATGGAAACAAAAAAAGCGAGTGACCCCATTGGAATTCGCCATGCAAAACAATCTCCACAATTAGCATTATCGAACCCAAGGAAAACGAGCGAAGCGAGTGACCCCATTGGAATTCGAATCCAAGTTCCCAGAATGAGAATCTGGTGTCCTAG
>CAZGEA010000002.1:0-60398 GCA_964524515.1 uncultured Gammaproteobacteria bacterium
CCTCTACGCCGTAATGGATACGGCTAGAGCTTAATGGATAAAAGCTACTCCGGGGATAACAGAGTAGTCGCACCCGAGCGTCCATAGCGACGGTGCGGTTCGCTACCTCGATGTCGGCTCAGCACATCCTGGGGCTGAAGAAGGTCCCAAGGGTCGGTCTGTTCGCCCGTTAAAGTGCTACGTGAGCTGGGTTCAGAACGTCGCGAGACAGTTCGGACTCTATCCAGTATGTGCGTTGGAATTTTGAAGAGAGCTGGCCCTAGTACGAGAGGACCGGGCTGGAGAAATCCCTGGTGTGCCGGTTGTGACGTCAGTCGCAGCGCCGGGTAGCTACATTTCTTTGTGATAACCGCTGAAAGCATCTAAGCGGGAAGCCAACTCCAAGATAAGAATTCCCAATTAAATCCCTCGGAGACTACGAGGTTGATCGGCTGGCAGTGGAAGCACCGTAAGGTGTTAAGCTTACCAGTACGAATAGATTGAATGAGGTTTGCGAACCTTTCTCTTTAGCTTTGTTAGTGAATAATTTATAACAATTTAAATTTGTACATTTTATTCTTTCGGTCTTTTGTGCATCTTGGAACTACCTCTTTCCATTCCGAACAGAGTCGTAAAACGAGATAGCGCCAACGATAGTTGTCGGGCAACTGACCGCGAAAATAGGTCAAGGCCGAAGGAATAAAGTATACAAATTGAGTATAAAAGAAATGGAGGAAAATGAATTTTGTCAAAAACATCATTAAAAAATTTAAAAGAAAATAAATCTTCTGTAATGGAAGATCTTTTGGCTCGTTTTTCCAAAAAAGCTTTAGGCTTTAATAGAAGCCAAAGAATCGAAGCCACATTTGAAGGAATCGAAGGCAAAAAAGCTATATTTAATGTCGGTGGAAAAAGTGAAGGAATAGTTACCGATTTAGCTTTCCAAGAGGCCAGAGATTATATTAAAACCCTCAAAATTGGAGATAAAGTTCAAGCAATTGTTTTGGATCCTGAAAATAGAGAAGGATATGTAATTCTCTCTTTGCGTCATGCAGCCTCAGATTCGCTTTGGGATGCATTAACTGATGCAGAACAAAAACAAACTGAACTTACAGTTTCAGTTAAAAATGCATCAAATGCAGGATTAGTTGTTGATTATGCTGGAGTTTCAGGCTTCATTCCAATGTCTCAATTAGGTCGTGCTGTTGCAGGCAATGTTGATGCCTTTGTAGGGCGCCAAATCAAAGTTAAAATAGCAGATATCGACAGAGATAAAAGAAAAGTAGTTTTCTCTGAAAAGTATGTATCTGAAGCTGATGAATTGGTATTACAAAATGAAGCACTAGCAAAATTAGAAGTTGGAAAAGTTTATTCTGGATCAGTTGTTACAATCACAGATTTCGGTGCATTTGTCACAATTCCAGTTGACGTTGTTCACGGAAAAACTAGAACATCAATTCCAGTTGAAGGGTTAGTTCATTTGT
Organism: uncultured Gammaproteobacteria bacterium; assembly: GCA_964524515.1. GTDB lineage: Bacteria > Patescibacteriota > Microgenomatia > UBA8517 > UBA8517 > CAZGEA01. The sequence continues at coordinate 1,464 of CAZGEA010000002.1, forward strand.
CAGAATTATCATGGGAAAAGTTTGCCTCAGTCTCTTCAGTTGTATCAATTGGCGATAAAATAAATGTAAAAGTTATTTCAAACGATGGCAAATTAGCTCTCTCCATTAGACTTGCAAAAGAAGATCCATGGGCAACAATCGGAGAAAAGTACCATGTTGACGACAAAATCAAAGGTAAGGTAATGCGTATTACAGAGTTTGGAGCAATCGTAAATATTGAATCAGGTGTTGAAGGATTAATTCATATTACAAAAATTCCACCAGCTCAAAAATTAAAAATTGGTGATGAAGTAAATTGCTATATTGAAGAATTAGATACAAAAACTAAAAAGATTTCACTAGGGCTTATCTTGTCTGCAAAGACAATGATATATAAGTAAACTTTACTTTTAAGTATAAAAATACCCCATAGCTTGACAAATTAGCCTCAATTTGCTATTATGGCTCACTTCAAAATTGAAGTCTTATCGTTCTTCGCACTATTTATGTTAGGAGTCCAAAATGTCCACGATTCTACAACTCAAGTCTGAATTCGTAGAACTATTCAACCTTGTTGATGCCCAAATTGGTGAGATTGAAGATTCTCTCTTGTTGGAAAAGGGCCGGCTTGGGTACCTTCGCGCGTTTATTCAACAACAACCGCGTGAATTTCTCAAGCGTATCCGCACGCTTCGACAGTACATGGTTACGAACCTGAAGGCTGCCAACCGGGTGGGTCAACCGCTTGATAAAAAATATAAGAAACACATGTTCAAGCCCATGACGCTCGAACAACGCATCAATGTCACCAACGATCTTCTCTTCGGAGAACGTTCGACTGTAATCAATGCGACTGCTTTTGCCATTGCAGGTGACACGCCGCTGGTTTTTGAAGGTATCATTTCGAGCTTGAAAGCAATCGAAGGCTACTACCTTCGGTGCATGGCTATTCCAGCCGAAATCAAGGCAGAACAGGAAGCCATCAAGACCGTTGCGGCTTAGTGTCGTTTTGTTCATTCCATGCAGGGGGAGAGTAATTTATCTTAAATTATTCTTATTTGTCTAAAACTCTCCCCTTGTAAAAAAACTTTTTGGAAATATAATTTACTTGCACCTTCTTCGATAAAAGGAGTGATGTCAAATGAATCCGCAAAGACGTTTGAGTCAAGTAATCGTTACAGGAATAGACACAGAAAAACGTAAAACCGCTTCTCAGTCCCAACTCTGTGGTGCATACTGTTCCAAATGTAGATACAATCGTATTGATCTCACACTCGATCAACACAACATTGAACACGCACGGGGCTGTACGAAAATATTGACTTTAAACAACACTTATTAGTTTTTTTCAGTTCCAACGGCGTGCCGAAGACTTAGAGCAAACTCTACAGAAAACTTCTTCGGCACACCAAATAAACTTCACGTATAATCCATGTATGGCCAAATCAAAAATTGTTTATGTGTGTGATAATTGTGGCTATTCGCAAGTAGGTTGGAGCGGAAAATGTCCACAATGTAATAAGTGGGGCTCACTTGTCGAAACACTATCCGAATCACCAAACACATCTTCATCATCAAAATTAAAAAATATAAATGTAAAACCCAAATCTTTAAGTGAAATAAAACTTGCTCAAATCAATAGAATTAAAACAAATATTCCCGAACTAGATAGAGTATTGGGTGGAGGCTTTGTTCCAGGTCAAATTGTACTACTTGCTGGGGAACCGGGCATTGGTAAATCAACAATTTTATTGGAAGTCTGTCAAAAATTGGGCAATTCTTTCTACGCTTCAGGTGAGGAATCAGCCCTTCAAATCAAAATTCGAGCAGAAAGATTAAAATTAGATGGAAAAAATATTTCCTTACTCGAAGAGACAAACATAGATAACATTATTTCATCAATTCAATCAGAAAATTCCCAAAATAAGGTTAATTTTGCTGTCATTGATTCCATCCAAACAATGCGAACTGATGATTTGTCCGGTATGTCAGGGTCGGTGGGCCAAGTAAGAGAATCAACTTACAGATTAGTTCGAATGTCTAAAACTCTAAACATTCCAACAGTTGTTGTGGGGCACGTTACAAAAGAAGGAACAGTTGGAGGTCCTGCTCTTCTGGCTCATTTAGTCGATACTGTTTTATGGTTCGAAGGTGAAAAAGATTCACAACTTCGTGTAATTCGAGCCTATAAAAACAGATTTGGCCCAACAGATGAAACTGGTATGTTTGAAATGAAAGATTCGGGGCTAGTTTCAATCTCAGATCCATCAAAAGTATTTCAAAGTGGTGTGGGTGATGGGGTGGCAGGTGTTGCAAGGTCCGTCATAATGCAAGGAACTCGTCCTGTCATAATTGAAATTCAGTCCTTAATTTCAAAATCAAGTTTCCCGCTTCCAAGACGCGTCGCACAAGGAATTGATGCCAAAAGGCTAGAACTAATCCTCGCTGTACTGTCCAGAAGGTGTGGAATCGATTTATCAACATTTGATGTTTATGTTAATGCCGTTGGGGGAATAAACGTTAAAGATCCGGCAGTTGATTTGGCAGTAGCATTGTCTCTTGCATCTTCAAAATTTGATAAACCACTACCAAAGTTCTCGGTTTCAGCTGGGGAAGTAGGCTTGCTAGGTGAAATTCGCCCAGTTTTCTCTCAAGAAAAAAGGTTAAAGGAAGCTAAATCATTGGGTTATAAAATTGTTTTTTCTCCATCAAAATTTCAATTTTTGCCAATGGCAATTAAAGAAATATTCTCCAAATAGGGCATAGATTTAAACACATACTTATCCACATTTTATGGTTGATTTTATTTTTCCCATGAACAAGACCAAATAATATGATAGTTAACTATAGGGAGTAATAAAATGGAGGTATTCTATATTATAGGATTTGACTTTCAAAAAAGGAAGTGATAGTATGACTTCAAGAAACAGAAAAAGCATCGCTACCGCTAGCTGTTCAGTATGATTACTCATACGATAAGCCACTAATAGAGATGCTTAACTGTTAAATTTTGCGGTTTACCCAGGACAGGCTAAGAAGGATAAACCAATTTCAGACTAAACATATTAAGGCACTCTGTCAAGAGTGTTTTTGTCAGTTGTAGGGCTCTAGAAGGGGCGGGTGGTACGTAGGGCAGGCTTACTACCCGCACCTTTTAGAGCTCTTTTAGCTTCATCATTATTATTAATTTATGTATCCGTACGCTTGGGATTACCCAGCATTTCCAGTTAATTCGTCAATGACTCTGCCAGAGAAAACTCAAATGGTAGTATCCAAACGTGCTTTAATATATAAAAAGCTATCAATCCTGTTCTTATCAGCATTTTTAATTTTCGCAATTTTCTCCTATGGTCCATCAATCTTCTTTTGGGCACAATCATATTTATCAGGAAGGGGAGATTCAGCACAAAATCTCTCAATTCAAACTAGCTTCGGAAACGATGTTTTGAGTATGAGAAAGCCACCATCAGATTATCAACCAAGGCTAGATACTCAACTCTCAAAAGATAATTGGCTAATAGTGCCTTCAATAGGCATAAAAACTCAAATCAATGAGGCATCAGATTCAGACTTTGAAGATGCATTAAAAAAAGGAGTTTGGCGCGTGCCTGAATTTGGTACTCCATTCTCTCGCTCATACCCAACAATCTTTGCAGCTCATAGATTTGGTTATATAGCTTGGAGCAATTCATACAGGCACTATAACTCATTCTATAACCTTCCAAAGCTAAACGAAGGGGATACTGTCGAGGTAGTTTGGAATCAAAGAAAGTATGTCTTTGCAATTTACGGGCAATCAGAAGGTGAAGAAATCACTGACTATTCAGCTGACTTAATTTTATACACCTGTCTTGATTTAAGCTCAAATGTGCGTGTCTTTAAATACGCCAAGTTACTAGAAATTTAAGGTGCAAAAGCGACTACAAATCTTATAGATTTGAGATATTAAATTGTTTGAATTTAATACCTATAATTAATTGTTAACACTTGACAAATGGCTATTATATGTTAATATACTTAATCTACTTAATAACCTATAACATTTAATTATATACACAATAAATATATGAATATCAAAAATACATTAATGATCAGCACCGTTTTACTCGGGCTTTTATCTATGCCTACAAACGCTTTAGCTGACAATACAACTTGTGTCACTCAATACGGTGGAGCAGTAGTTTGTGGAGCTGAAACTCCTAAAACTCCAACTGTAGTCCATACTCCTAAAAATACAGCTTTGGGTGATGTCAATTCCGCTTTAGTCGCAGGCTCATTATTTGCACTTGGGGCTTTTACGTTCCTTAAGTCAAGAAACATTTCCCCAAGATAATATAGAAAAAGGCTATTAACGAAAAGCTCATTTCGTGGTATAATATTCGATTTTCTTTAGAAGACGGGGTTTGATAATATATACCTCCTCATACCTCTTCTTCTGAAGATTTTTCAGACTTTGATCCCAAAAAATTTAATAATTTCTGGGGTTCCTTAACAAGGAAGGCTAAAAATAAATTTTCTCAAAACGATTAAATTCGATTGAATCGGGTGCTCCGTATTGCGTACAAGAGGCTTGTGCGCAGTATGGAGCAATAATGCCCGATATCGATATCGAATCTGTTTAAGGAGAGGATACTCTCATGGCAAAGTAGAATAAAAAGTAAGGTGTCGTTATCTTGGTTGGTTTGGAAAACGATCCTCGTTTTCTAATTGCTGAGGTAATGAAAGCTGGATATTTTATTGAAGATGACCAACTTCATCCATTTATGAATGAATGGAAGGTCATTATTCGTCGTTCATCTGACAATTCAATCGTTACTGAAGAAGAGGTCTTGGATGTACTCACACCAAAACCTGTTGCAGTGGCGAGCACAGCAAGCGCGACCAATGGAAATAAAGCAGATCCCTTTGGACCGCAAATGCCAGTGCCATCCCTTGGAATCCCGGTTTTTGGGTCATCGTCAAAAGTGGCCACCAAGCCAGACGATCAAGCTACATCTGCTACACCAAAGATAGGGATACCAAAATTAGGTAGTCCTACTGTACCTGCTGCGGCTCAACCAGCGCAACAGACAGCCGCCGCCGCTCCACCTCCACGACAAGTCGAAGTGGACTACAAGCGTATCGAGCAAATCATTGATCAGGCTGTTGCTGCTCGTCTTAAGCCTATTTCAACTTCGCTTGAAAATGTGGTGACCGAAGCAGATCTTGCAAGCGCCACAGAGGGTATCGACAACACCCGCGATCAAATCGCAAACATGATATCAAACCATTTTCGTCCCGCAAATGGGGATGATCCCGGGGGTAGCATGACTGTACTTATTCAGGATGTTAACTTCCTGAAGAAACGAGTCAAAGCTGACGAGCAATCTTCACACGATGAAGGTTATCAAGAAGGGATTAAAGACGCCGAGACACAAAAGTTTTGGGTCAGTCTTTATTCGATTTTTGGAATCACAATCGTTGTGCTTCTGGCCGGCTTTTTCGTTCTCGCAATGATCTAAGGAGGGGTAAAAATGAAGACAATTATTCGTTGGTTCTTCGCACTCCTTATGCTTGGTACAATTTTTGTATTGGTTGTCGCAATTGGCATCCAATATAACAACAAGACCGGCGATTTGAGTGCATGGAAGAAGATTTTGTCAGGTGAAGTGACACCAGAATCTACATTGACTACGGTGCCCATTTCAACTGAGATTCCAACGCAAACTATCGAGCCAACGGCAACGCCTATGGCAACTGAGAATATTCCAAGTTTTGTTACGGCATCACCAATGCCTGACAACACTGATGTTCCGACAGCGACGTTAACGGCAACGCCAACGGCAAGTCCAACTTGGACTCCGACGGCAATTCCGCCAACGTCGACCGCTACTCTTACGAGTACATCAACTGCGACTGAAGTTTCATCTATAGTTCCTGAAATTACAGGGACTCCTGATACACGTCCATATGGACTTCAGACGCGGAGTGCAGTTCAAACACAAGCAGCAAAGTAACATTGGAGAAGATGATGAAAACCATTCGTTTCGTTCTATTGATCGTGTTCGGTTTCGTTTTATTGTCAGCGCCATCATACGCAGCACATGCCGCAGTTGGCTGCACTCTATCAGCGAAACAAGGTCAGGTCGCCGTCAACTACGTCGAATTTTTCGGCAAGTGCCTGAGTGAATCCAACGTTTGGAAAACGTTTCACTTTGGTGATGGCGCATCGACTGATGTTTTTCTGGGGACAGATGGAACATTTTGGACATGGCATAACTATGACCCAACGCGCAACTATGTTGCATCGTTCGATGGTGTCTCAGTTGATGTCGTTTTTGTCCAAACTTCTGTCGGTGGTGTAGGAGTCCAAATTGGTTCCTGTATCTTACCGGGAAAAATTCAGAAGTCGATGAATGGTAATGTTCATGCCAATGGGAATGCCAACATCAACATCGCCAAGGGCGAGATTTTTGGAATGACCCGCGAGTGGATCGGTCTGACCGTCGATATTACTGCCAACGGCAAGTTGATCGGACAGGTCAAGATCTCCGATAATACGGGAAGCGATCATTGGCAATGCCAACTCGTTAGTGTTCAATAGCCTTCCTTAATCATGCCCGCGCAGATACTCCAGGTTATCCTGAAGTTATTCACTGCGCGGTCATGTTCACATTACTACAGAGGTGACTTTCCTAATAAATAGGGAAGTAACTTGTTTAGTAATAAAATAATGTTCTTTTACAAGCGAGGAAGAAATAAATAGTCTGACTCTTTATTTTGCAAGCCTGTATTGTCTAGAATTTTTTCTAGATAACATAGGCTTGCAGACCTAATTACCCCAAGCAAGTTGTAGGGCATAGACCATCAAAAGTTTAGAAGTAATAAGGAAAAAGAGGAACAGGCGATGAAAATCAATAAATGGCTCGTAGTGATCATGGCAATCGTTTTTGCAGCCGTCCCGCTGACTAGCGCTTTAGCGCAAGCAGATTGGGCGACTCCGTTGTCTGCACCAGTGGATTTGGCAAGTTTGCCGACTAAGCTCAACTATCCGTTGGCTTACGCGCCTCCACCTGCAAACAACCAACGTTGCACTGATCCAGAAGCGATCTTTGTGGGTTCATGCGACTATGTCAATGGCTTAAACAGCGTTGAAATTGAAATCGCACCGTATTCTGCGATTGCAACGAGCGGTGACATGCTCCAACTATTGGTCGCGGAAAACAACGCGCTCACGAGTTTGGCAAAGCCTGATATCGCTTTTGCAATGTCAGAGTTGGATCCTACTAAGACAGTTGGTTACATTCTGGCAGCGCCACGTGTGCCCATCCTGTTGGAAGCAGATCCTGAAAATCAGGTGACATTCGACCTAAACATCTTCGTGAACGTGACCGACCTGACATACAAGGTGCGCCTAAGCTGCCCCTTTAGCTGTTTCGTCGGACGCTACACCTTGATCGATGCGCAAAGCTGGACACCAGACACAGTGGTATCGCTGCGTAATCATCTGATCTATCAGGGAATCGTCTCGCAAAAAGCGCAGACTTATCGTCGTTTAGTTAACTGCACCGATCCCAATGAATGTGCAAATGAAAACATCTCGGTGTTTATCTGGGATGGCACTCTCATCAACATCGGCACAGTGGGTTCATATACCGACATGGATGTCTCATCGAATCCGATGATGATGCTTCCTGCTGGTGTTCAATCCGGTACAAATTGGCTCGACGCTCAAGAAAAGCTCAACAAGTACCTAGGCAGTTAGCGATTCGATAACGCACATTTCTTTCATCCTCGCAATCGTGATAAGTCAGTCCAGAATAATCTCTTCCTTTATGGAAAGAAAACTTCTGGCTGGCTTATCACACTCTCTCACTTTCATTCAATTTATCAAAAACATTCTAGTAACCCACACTTAAAATTGATACTGTAAAGTATATATATGCTTCAATTTTTCAAAAGGATTAAATTAACCCATTGGCCAATTATTGGCATACTTATTCTTGTTTTAGTCTTATTTTTTACAAATTACACACCAGGTACATGGCTTACAGGCTGGGATACTTTGCATCCTGAATTTGATTTTCCACTAAATATCTCAAGAGTTATCTCAGGTGTTTGGCGCCCAGAACAAGGAGTGGGGGATGTTGCAATTCATTCACACATGTCGGAACTTCCACGCATTTTATTAATGTGGATCTGGTCTGCGGTATTTCCTTTATCGATGCTTAGATATATGTATATCTTTTTGTGCCTTTTTGTAGGTTCAGTTGGTATGTATTTATATTTACATTCAATCTTCAAAACAAAAACAATTCCATTTATTACTTCATGTCTCTACATTTTAAATTTAACTGTTTTACAACACCTTTTTATTCCATTTGAAATGTTTCCAACTCAATTTGCGTTTCTTCCATGGATTTTTTACTTTTCCAATAAAATTTTTAAGGAAAAATCAATTAAAAATTGGATTGGTCTTGCAACAGTCTCATTTCTTGGAGCACCACAAGCATACGCCGCAACACTATTTTATGCATTTGCAATGTGTTATCTACTTTATGCAATCATAAACATTATTTTTGCTCATAAAAATCGAATTGAGTCAATTAAACGATGGTTTTTGTGTGGTTTAATAATAATTTTTACGAATTCTTTTTGGTTAATACCAAATCTATATTCCATAAAAACACAAAGTAGTGTTGTTGAGAATTCAAGAATAAATGAACAATTCAGCCAAGAAGCATTTTTAAGAAATAAAGATTATGGAAAAGTCGAAAATGTATTAGAGCAAAAAAGTTTTTTGTTTTCTTGGAGAATTTTTAATTTTCAAAATAATCAATTTGAAGATTTATTAATACCTTGGAAAAAATATCTAGACAATCCTTTTTTGAAAATAATTCAGGTGCTAATCATTGGTTTTTCTCTGTTTGGAATTGTAATTGGAATTTCCAAAAAGAAACCGGAAACAGTTGGTATATTGGCAGTGACTCTTCTGTCAGCTTTCTTTTTAATAAATGAAAACCCTCCAACTGGAAATTTATATTCACTCCTTCAAAAAATATCATTATTTAGAGAAGGTTTTAGGATGCCATTTACAAAATTCTCTATTTTATATTTGTTTGGAATAACATATTTCTTTTCATTTTCACTTTTATTTATTGAAAATTTTATATTTAAAATATCAAGATCAAAATATCTTAAACATACTGTTTCAATTTTGGTTTTATTGTTTTCATTTTTAATAATGCTTCCAGCATTTCAAGGAAATCTAATTAGTCCAAAATTAAGAGTTGTAATTCCAAATGAATACTTTGATTTGTTTGATTGGTTCAAAGTACAACCTACAGGTAGAATTGCAAAATTACCGCTAAATACAATGTGGGGGTGGACATATTCATCTTGGGGTTATCAAGGATCAGGTTTTTTGTGGTTTGGAATTGAACAACCTCAGTTTGATAGAGATTTTGACAGATGGAGTATTAATAACGAAAACTTTTACAGGGAATTGTCAAAAGCAAATAGGGACCAAGACGTGATCAGTTTTGAAAAAATACTCGATAAATATCAAGTTACATATCTAATTTTTGATAAATCAATAATTAACGCAGGTGAAACAAAAGATGATAATGTTGATCCTCAAAAGTTTTTAAAAACAATTAAATCAATTTCTGAAATTAAATCATTTAAAAATTTATCAGTCTATAAATATAATAATAAAAATTCAATCAATAGTTTATTGCCTGTTTATGATAACTATCAATATACTCAAGATGATCTTCTTTTCAAAGAAAAGGGTAATTATTCCCAAAATTCAGAATCGAATATCTCAATTTTTGATGGGATAACAGATTTAAGAAATAAGCATCAAATAAAATTAAGTAATGATGGAAAATATATAAATTATGACTTCACAGTCACACCAAATGCCAAAAAAACCAATCTTTTAATTCCTAATTATTCAGATCTAGAGGAAAAAATCATAGCCAACATTTACGGATACATTGAAAATAATAAAATATATTTAAAAATTGAAGGCGAAATTCCAATAATTAAAATCGATGGACAAAAAGAGTACGGAGGTAGTGTAATCCTTTATCAGGATTTGTTTACAACTTCAAAAGAAAAGCCTTCATACCTACACATTAATGACAAAATATATCCAATAAATCTGCAAAAAGATATGACAAAAATTGCAACTACCATTCTTCCAATTAAGAAATCATTCAAAGTTGGCCTGTATTCTGGATCCCAAACACAAATAAACGGTTTTATTGATGGAATTAGATCAAATCAAGTTTCAGAGTGTGCAAATCCTGAAAATAAAATTCCTCTGGTTACTGGATCAAGATCATTCTCGTTAACAGTGGGGGATAAATCTTTGTGTATCGGCAACACTTTACCAATTTCCAAAAAATCACTCCTGTCTGTAAAATTAGAAACTTTATCACCAGATCGTATTGCACCTAAGTTTTGCGTTATTCCAGAAGGTGAGGTTAATTGCTTGGATAATCCAAACCCTGAAATTAAATTATCATTTGGTGGTTCCAGGGATGAAGAATATATTCTTCCTGTTGATGTTGGAAGTCACTGGTTTTCCTTTGTTGCTCAAGGGCAAGAAGGAAAAAATAGAACAATAACCTATGAGAATATTCAAATTTCAATAATACCTGTAATAGATGAAAAAGATGTCACTGTATTTCTTCCATTTATAAATCAAAGTGATTTGATTAAAAAAATTGATAGTAATCAAAAAATAGAAATAGAAATTCCCAGTTTTCCTATTGCTGATGAAACATTTGATCGTGGTCGTGGAAATTCACAAGCTGTAAATTGTGATATAGACAAGATTGGTTCTGTTACAAAGACAAACACAGGTAGTGGAGTGTTTTATAATGCTAAAAATGGTGGTGTGAGTTGTGATTATTATGATTATCCTCAAATTGAGCATACTGATGGTTACTTACTTAGAATTTCTGGTGAAAACATTGAAGGACGAAGCATTAAATTCTATTTACAAAATCAAAAAACTGGTTTTTTTGATACTGAAGAAGTTTTACCTAATGGTAAATATGATTTAACATATCCAATACTTCCAACAATTGATGGCGGCAAAGGTTATGTCATAAATCTTGAATCCAGATCATTCGGGTCAATATCTGCATCAAATATCCTTAATAATATCCAAATAATACCAATTCCTTATTCTTGGCTTAGACATTTAATAATCAAAGGTGACGACACTAATTCTGGTCAAAACATTACCAACATAGAGGTAAGTAATAAATTTGGATGGTTATCTCAGAGAGTAGATTTAAATGAAAATAGCACACTTGTCTTGTCTCAATCTTTTGATCCAGGTTGGGTAGCTTTTCAAAATGGAAAATTTTTAAATCATTTTAAAGTTAACGGTTGGGCAAACGGTTGGGAATCTCAAAGTGCGGGGCAAGTAACTATCTTTTTCTGGCCACAACTATTGCAATACTTAGGCTTTATTTTACTTTTAATGCCATTTTTATATGCATTTATTTACTATATAATTGACAAACGAAGCTGATTAATATATTATTCATTCAGTCTTCCGATAGATAAATTAATTATTCATGTATTCCCGCAGAACACAATACAGACCACGTTATTCCAATAACTACGCCCGCACTGACGCATCTCAACAATCAGATGATCCAAGTCAATCTCAGGGTGGGTTAGTCGTGGATGACAGATATCTTCCAGATTCACAAGTTCCTACAGAGCCAGTTACAGGAATTCTAGATATTGCAAATGAAGGATCAGGATTACTTCGTCCAAAATATGCACCAAGCGATAAAGATGTTTACATTTCTTCATCTCAAATTATGAGATTTAATTTAAGAAACGGTGATTTAATAGGGGGGCAAGCCCGCAGACCTAAAGAAAATGAAAGATATTGGGGTTTATTAAAAGTAGAAACAGTCAATGGTGATCCAGCAGTTGAGCTTCAAAAGAGATCAGATTACGATGATCTCACAGCTATTTACCCAGACGCTCAAATCAAGCTCTCGACAGACAAAACTACAATGACAACAAGAATTGTAGATTTAATAGCACCAATTGGTTTTGGACAACGAGGATTAATAGTTTCTCCTCCAAAAGCAGGTAAAACTTGGTTATTAAAAGATATAATTTCAGGTGTTGGTAAAAATTATCCAGAAGTTCATTTAATGGCCGTATTGATAGGCGAACGTCCAGAAGAAGTTACAGACATTATGCGCCATGTAAAAATAGCTACAGATGGTCGCGGGGAAGTTGCAGCATCAAATTTTGATGAACCAGCTGACTCACAAACTAGAATTGCAGAATTAGCCCTCGATCGCGCAAAACGACTTGTCGAAAAGGGAATTAATGTAGTCATAGTCCTTGATTCAATTACACGTTTAGCCAGATCATACAATATGGCATTGCCTTCATCAGGTAGAACTCTAACTGGTGGTTTTGACCCACAAGCTTTATTCCCAGCTAAAAAATTCTTCGGAGCAGCAAGAAAAATTGAAGACGCAGGCTCACTCACCATCATTGGAACTACACTAATTGACACAGGCAGCAGAATGGACGATTTAATCTATGAAGAATTCAAAGGAACAGGCAACATGGAGCTTCATTTAAATAGAAAATTAGCCGAAAGAAGAATTTTTCCAGCAATTGATATTACAAGGTCAGGAACCAGACAAGAAGAACTTTTGTACGGAAAAGATCTATTGCCAAAGATTCACACCTTACGAAGAATGTTAGATACCTTCCCAGAAGACGAACGCACAGAAACTTTACTCGAACGTCTATCAAAATCTGAAGATAACGACGAGTTTATAACATCACTAAAAGCTGTTTAATTACACCTCATTGTCAAAATTTGTCAATTCTATTTCCACATGATATGTTAATTTGGCAGTGGAACCATACGATCCAATACTCAATTTAATAAACGATTTCAAAATCTTTTTTGGAGAATTCTATACTTTTGCAATCAAACACTTAAGGTTACAGTTTTTGCGTTTTGAAGACAGCAAGGGTATTTTAACCTGGGTTTTATACAGGCAGCGTGGCAAATGGGCAAGGCGGCTTACTCACTCTGGTATGGCCTCTCTTGCAGCCCTAGGTGTAATGATTGCTCCAGTAGTGGCACAAGAGTTTCCAGGTCGATCAATTGATCCATGGCAACAAGATGCAATATCAGGCCAAGTCCTCTCTGCATTCACTGAAGATACAGACACAGAGTTTTCAAATCAGCGTGATTCAATCATTATTTACGAAGTCCAAGAGGGAGACACGATCTCTTCAATCGCTCAAAAATTTGGAATAACTCAAGATACTATTCGCTGGCAAAACAATTTAAAAACAATAGACTCGATTAAACTCGGGCAAAAATTAGAAATTCTTCCAGTTTCAGGAATTGCTCACAAAGTTAAAAAAGGTGACACTATTGAGTCAATTGCAAAGCACTATGACTCAGAAGCCCAGGCAATTGTTGATTTTCCATTTAATTCATTCACAAACGATGAAACATTTGAATTGGCAATAGGGCAAACTGTTTATGTTCCAGACGGAGTGAAACCTCAAGAACAACTTTGGCAACCAATTGCAAATTCACGCCAAACTACTCCGAATGCAGGATCAGTTACAGCATCAGGTACCTTTGTATGGCCCACACAAGGAATAATTAGTCAAAAATATGCTTGGTATCACCCAGGACTCGATATCGCAAATCGAGCATCCCCTAATGTTTTAGCTGCAGATTCAGGTAAAGTAGTGGCTGCAGGCTGGGATTCAACAGGCTATGGAAATCGTGTAATCATTGACCACGGAAATGGCTTCAAAACCCTCTATGCTCATATGCAAAAATTATTTGTAGTGGTAGGCCAAACAGTTAAAAGAGGAAACCCAGTAGGGCAAATGGGATCAACAGGAAGGTCCACTGGTACACATCTTCATTTCGAAATTCACACATCAGGTGGAAAACTAAACCCACTAAATTATCTAAAATAATTATTAAATTTAATATATACTTAAACTAAGTAAATATTTTTATGGATCCAAATACTGCCAATCAAACTTCACCACCAGTTATGCCTTTAATTGATTCCAATCCTTCAATTTCTACAATGCCACCTTCTATTCCATCAGTCCCTTTTATGCCAGCCACCCCAGATAAACCAAATCACAAGAAACGAAATATCCTTTTAATTGCAATAATTCTTCTGATGTTGTCAGGTGGTGCATTTTTATTTGCATATTATTATTCTCTTAAAAATGTACCATCATCATTTGTTGAAACTCCAATTGAAAACAACTCAAATCAAAACTTGGCAGTTAAACAATGGATTGATTGTTCAAACATCCGAGATTCAATTGAAGAAAATGGTAAATTATACCTACCTTGTATAGGTGGAGTTCAAGTGCTTGATTCAACAACACTAAAATTAATCGATAAATTCACTCAAAAAGATGGCTTAACAGACTACTTAACTACCACTCTCGCCAAAAAAGGAGATAATTTATATGTTGGTACTCAAAATGGAATTTCAATTATAAATTTAAAGTCCAGAGAAATTACGCCATTAACTACAAAAGAAGGATTGATTAATGGTGCCAATATTTTAGGAGTAATCGATGGTGATTGGCTTTGGATTGCTACGTTCAAAGGAATAGCCAGATATAATACAACTACATCAAAACTTGAAAATATTAATGAATTCTCAAATTATAATGGACTTTCAATTTCATCCAGTTCAAAAGCCATCTATCTTGCTGGTTATTTCTCAGTTAATAATGCATTCGGAGGATCTGCGGTTTTGCGCTTTGATAAAACAAATAATTCATGGAAAACAATTCAAGCATCTACCTTTGAAAATCCTGTTAGTTCTGCACAGTTAAATCAAGTAAAAGTATTTGGTGACAAAGTAATAGTCAGTGATGGATATTACTTTTGGATAGCAGATGATATTGTTGAATCAAATTTTAAGCAATTAGATATTCAATCAATAATCAGAAAAGCTACATTAGCAGATAAAGATCATAATTATTTATTACTTGGTGAAAATTCAAATTCATTTTTACTTTTTGATAGGGGAGATAAAATTGTAGTCTCAGTTGATAAAAATTTAGCAATTGCAAATGTTTTATATCCGCTTCGTTGGCAAGGTGAATCATCAAATGTATTTACTGATTCGCAAAATATTCAATTGAAAGATGACAAGATTGTGGGTTATCCCAAACTCGTATCATTTGATCTATTAACTAAAAAAGAAAAAGTTTTTGATCAATTTGAAAATTCAACACAAATAACCAAACTTTATGGTGCAATAAATTCGAAAGCAATTGTTGCAGACTCTCAAAATAATATTAATCTATTAGATCCAATAACAGGGGAGAAAGAAAAATTAGCAAATTTTGATAAATTGCAGCTAAGTTGGGGTTCACAGTTAAGCAGATTCCTGCCAATTTCAGGTACTTCAAAAGTGTTAGTATACGGACAAGCTTGCGGCCAAGGCTGTCAAAACCCTTACGTTTATATTCTTGATATGCAAAATAAATTTACAAAAGAAATTGAAATTCCATCAAACATAATCAAAAATCCCGCTTTTCCGTTAGTTTTATTGGGTAAGGTCGATAAATCCAATACATTTGCATTCTTAGAAGAAGAACCAGAAGGAGCAAAAAATTACATTCTTTTTAATAGTGATACTTTGTCTTGGGAAAAGTCATCAGAAAAGCCAACATCAGTTAATGCAGATACGGTTAATTCAAGAGCTCAATGTAATCCTGATTTTAAATTTGAAAATAATATATTTCTAGATTCACAAAACTGCAAACTTGATGATTCTAAATCTGTTTCAAATCAGACATTCAAATGGAGTGTTGATGAAAAAGAAAAATTAGTAAAAACTAATTTGTCAGACAACTCACAAAAGCAGATTGAATTGTTAAAAACCGAACAAAGATACTCTCCTTTTGATTACCCAATTGAAGGTGAACAGTCAGTTTTTCTAATTACTTTATTTAATAATTATTTATATGCAAATACAGATTTTGGACTAATTAAGATAAATACGCAAAATGACGAGCAGGAATTAATTTCAACAAAAGAAGGATTAATATCAAGTTCATCAAGTCTTTTGGTTGCAACTGAAAAGGGTATTTGGATCAATGCAGCCGGTATTGGAAGTGATTCTTTTGCAATAAGCTTCATTCCTAATAAATAATGCTAAAATAACGGTAATAGGGCCGTTCGTACAGGGGCAATACACTGCATTCGCATTGCAGAAACGGCGGTTCAATTCCGCCACGGTCCACATTCAGTTAGCATTGTAAAACACTTTTTTATCACCATTCCACAATTTGTTAACGATTTCTGAATTAATTATTTTTGTTGTAGTTTGTCGAAAGTGAAGTACACCAATATCGCCAATATGTCTTATCTTTAATCCTTTTTTAAGAACCTTAATGCATAAATCTGTATCAGAATAAAATAATTTCATTTTTTCATTAAAACCACCAATACTAATAAATAAATCTCTTTTAATAAGAATAAAAGATCCAGGGGCTATTTCAACATCCCGGCTTGTTTTTCTACTCCAATTATCAATTCTATATTTTGCTATTATTTTTGCTCTATTGGGGACAAATCGTCCCATAAAATTACTTTCACAAAAATCTATAAATTTTGTAGGCTTTCTGCTGCATGTTTGATCAATTTTCCCATTAACCAAATCATGTCTTACTGTAACGATTCCATATTTTGGATTTTTATAAATAAAATCAATTGCCTTGCCAATATTCTCTCTAAGAATCATGTCTGAGTTTAGAATTAAAAGTATTTCGCCTTTTGCTTTTTTGGCAGCTTGATTATAAGCTTTCGAAAAATATTCATTATTTTTATTCTGAATTAATTTTAAATTAATTTTCTTTTTAAATTTATTAATTATTTCAATGCTATTATCTGTTGATTTATTATCAACAATAATCACTTCATAAGTAGCAGGGAAGTGCTTACAAATCGAATTAAGGCACTTATAAAGTATTTTTGATGTGTTGTAGTTCACGATGCAGATCGAAACCATCGGCAAATTTTATGGTTGATTTTCAGTGGCAGGTGGAGTTGCCTCATTTGGCAATTCAATAACTGGATTACTATCGTTTTGCTCAGGAACTGTTAACTCTCCAGTTTGAGAATTTTGGTCATTATTGTTTGTTGCTGGTTTTTTGTTTTTATCAACCCTGCTGTTTACCTCTTCCAAATCTTTTTGAACTTTTTTGTAATCTTCAGAGTTTGATGATACCAAACTCAATGTTTGGTTTAGATATTGTTTAGCCATTTCATTATCTCCTTTTTCGCGGTAGGCGATCGCTAAATTATAATTTGCATTGGCATAATCAGGCTTTGCAGCTACAGCCATTCTATAATTTTCAATTGCTTGATCATACAATTTTTGAGAATAAAATATTCCTCCAAGTGCTAATCTTAAATCAGGATTGTATTGATCAAACACAATCGCCTGTGCATAAGTTTGAACTGCAAACTGATCAGCGCCTTTGGCCAATGGGATTACAGATCTATAAATGGATGCCAAAAGCTCCCAGCTTTGTGCTCTCTGTGGATTCAATGATACTGCAGCTTTACCTTCTCGTATTGCTTGTTGAACCAATTGTGTAATAGTTTGCTTTTCACTATCGTTTAAATCTTTCTTTGATGCCAAAGAATTAGCAATCGCTAGGTTTATTTGTGCATAAGATGCTCTATATCTATCAACATTTGGATTTGCAACAATCGCGCTCTGCATTTTGTCGTAAGCTCCTTTTCCATCGTTTGCAATAGTTTTATCAAGTGCTTGTTTATATATAATTTCAGCAGATGCTAAATTCATAAATCTAAAGATTGCAAATATAGAAAGTATCACAATTGGTATACACATAATCATTCCAGGTAATTTGCTTGAAAATGGAACATCATTTGATGCATTTTCTCGCTTTGTCATAAGTGTAAATGCAACTGGGGTGGTGGCTGTTGCAAGTCCAATAAGTAGTAATAATATAAATATCGTTGTTATATATGATGGAATAAATAAAAATCCAATAAATACTAATATTGCTGCAAATAATGTTGCATCAAAATGTTTTTTAGTATATTTAATCAATGTTACAAAAATTAAAATTAATGAAGTTAATCCTAGTAATCCTGTTTCAGTAATCATTGTAAGATAAAAATTGTTTGCGTTAGCAAATCTCAAATTCCACATATTGCTTGAATTGTAATCAAGTGGCTTAAATCGAGTAAAAGCAGTCAAGTAATTAGCAGGGCCTGCGCCAAAAAGTGGACTAAATTTAAGAGTATCAGCGGCAACACTCCATGATGTTGAAAATGAAGGAAGTAAAACACTGGTTTTTTGGTTTGGCAATAATACAAAGATATTGGCAATAATTGATAATCCTGTGATTGCAATAAAAATTCCATTAAAAATTCTAAAATTATAATTATGTTTGCCATTTGTAATATGGGAAAAAGCAATTACAAAAGCGGGGATAAGTATAAGCATCGATGCAAGCGATCCCCCAAAACTATTAAAAGTCTGGTCTGCCAAAAACGACCAATTACCTTTTATACTATTAAATATTCCAGCAATTGATAAAAATGAAATCAAAGAACCTAACGAAACTGATATCAAAAATATATTTTTAACAATCTCTTTTTGTTTTGCAGATAGTTGTGTCGTAAAAAAATAAAACAGAGAAGATAAAACTAAAACTGTTGTAGTTCCAGGTAAAAACAAAGCCTCCATTTTATTTGGTGTTACAAAAATCGTAGATAAAATATATGCAACCACCATAACAACTATTGGTAAATCAAATACTGATGTAGAAAATGAAATAGAGCCAGACAATAATATTCTTAAAGCCTTCAGTATAAGAATTAAAAATGAACAAACTACCAACACTACTAACTTTGGAGTTACAAGTTGGTTGGCAAAAATAGGCAAGAAAATTAGAGGAAGAATTAAAACTGTAAATAAATAAACTGCAAACTCTGCATTTTTTATTTGATTGTTTAATTTTTGTATATCCATTTGATTCTAAATATGATCGATTATTGTAAATAAGTCAATATATATAAATCTATATATAACTATTATTTAATAGATAGCCAACTAAAGGAAATTGTATCCAATGCTCTTTCACGGTTTACTTCAAAACCACCATCAAAAACACGCGATACGTAAATTTGAGATTCAGATTTAGTGTTTAATGTAAGAAAAACAGTTGCATCAGCTGAAATTTCATTGTCATACACTACTACATTTTTTTGTCCAATTTTCATGTTTGCAAATCCATGAATTTCATCATTTATATTTTTGGGGTCAGAATAAGTGTAACTTTTAAGCATCTCTCCAGCTAATGGTTGAGTAAAAGCAGGGGATTCATCCTGATTTAATAAAACAATTTTTTGATTACCACGCATTATTATTTGTCCTTGTGTTTGTGTTATTGGAACAGACGAAATTGCAATATCAGAATATGGCATGTTTTGTGAATTCATGTCTCGGCTAGCCTGAAATATTACATAAAAGGCTAATAGTCCAAAAAGAATCACATAAGGAGCTTTAAAATTAAACATTTGCCTAAAATCATAAAAATTTTCCTTATTAATTCCTAAATAATTTTTCAAATGTACAAATGCAGTCTTTTTTCTTTTGAGAATATTAATAGATATTGTCTTTTCAAGAAATTTTAAATATTGATCAATTAATTCTCGGCTAATTATTGAGGAATCAGATATTTGAGTAGAGTTTAAAAAAAGATTAATATCTGATTTGTAATTTTTAATTGATATCTTAGAAAGTCCTAAATCGTTCAAATACTCAACATAGTTGTTTAGTATTTTTTTAGTGCCAGCTACATTCATATATATACAGTATATACAATATATACAATTTAAATATCTCTTGTCAAAGACTTAAATATTATGGGGATGGTGTTCCAGTTAGTGGGCCAAATCGAGCTGGGCTATCATTGTTTAATAACATTTTTACCTGTGTTGCGGAAAGTGAGTAATTATAAATCCTTACATCATCAATTTGTCCGCTGAAATAATTAGTTGAAGTATATGATCTTGTACCAATCCTGATATTGCTTGTTGTGGCCATTGTGGTTGAAGATATTGCAGTAGCTGTCCCGTTTGCAATTCCATCAATATATACTTGTCCATTTCCAGCACGAGAGATAGAGCATCCTACAAAATGCCAATTTGTATCAGTAATTGTAGATGTGCTATCAACATCTATTGAATTTACGCTACAGCGAACTGTATTGCTTGATGTGATTTGTAGCCTCCAGCCGTCATTGTCTGCATCTTCTTTGCTGATAATATTCATTTCACCTGTGGTTGTTCTCTTAATCCACGCAAATAACGAAAAGTCTTGAACATTTGCATCAAATCTTAAATTTGTATTGTCAGTTACTTGAACATAATCATCAGTTCCGTCAAAATTTATTGATGAATTCCATTTACCAGCCACGCCATTGCCCCAAGCAGTTGAGGCAGTTGAACATGTTCCAACAGCAGTTTGGCTTCCTGCACCAGTCCCGTTCCATGTTCCAGAATATCCATTTCCAGTAGCATCGTTTGTGGTTGTTCCCAAACATTCGTCAAATTTGTACCATGCAAGTGGTCTTCCTCGGTTGTAGTCCTGTGCAACTTGTGATTGTGTTCTGGTATATCCATACAATTTAAAATCATCTATCAAACCACCAAAAGAATTAGCAAATCCACCATCTCCACTATCTCCATTTCCAACTGTAAAGTCACCGTTACCATTTTTAAGGCTTCCAGTAAGTGATGCTGTGTCACGGGCAACTCCATTTAAGTATGTACGAACAGTTGATCCATCCCAAACACAAGCAACATGGTACCAAGTGTTAAGTGACAATGAATCTACTAAGCCAGGGCCGGCACAGGTATTGGAAGTATTACAAAATTTACAATACAATCTATCGTCAGTATCCATATACAAGCTGTATGCCTCAAAAGGATTTGTGCTGTTGTCATGTTCATATATAACTTGGATATCTGCCAAAGTTGACGATAGTACTGTTGGTTTTATCCATACACTTGTACTAATTGTAGTAGGAGTTAAATCAGCAGTGTCTGCAAGCTCAACTATATTATCCGTTCTATCAAAATAAAGGGCAGACCCAATTTTTCCAGGCATCCAATCTGATAATGAAAATGCAGTTAATGTACCATTATTAACAGTTGTACTACCATATCCTTTATTGGAAACTGTAGAAGTTCCAGTGTTTTCATCAAAATTCCAATATATTAAAGGTGCTGTTCCAGCTCCATCAGTAAAATTAGCTTTTTCGTCCGTTCCGTTTGAAATACTTGCTGCAGAGTTGTAATTTCTATCAATCATTACTTGGTTTGGAGTTATTACTCCCGAATAAATTTTTACTTCATCAATAGTTCCAGTGAGAGCAGTATCAGCAGCTACCGCATCAGTTGTGTCATAATCTCCAACTGTAAAATCAGAAGTTACATCTTCAAGTCCTAAAAACGATGCATTTAATGAATTCTGAGCTGCTAATTTTCCATCAACATATAAAATCAAATCACCAGCTGCTCCAGCTGCACCACCATTAAATGAAAAAGCAATATGATACCAAGTATTAACAGAGATTGAATCAGTAGTACTTGCGGCAGAAATTGTTTGATCAGTTGATTCATCATAAATTTCGATTCTTATATTTCCAGTTGTATCCGCATCATCGTTTGTTGCAACTAATCTATAACCTCGTGTTGGAGTTGTTGCATCCCACTTAGTAATAATTGCATCCATCTCATTTGTACCAGGCATCGTTGTGATATACACCCAAGCAGATCCAGAGAACGCTTCAGTTCCATTAAAATCCACCGCTGTATCAGAAGCTGTGGCCAGTGCTACGTTGTCATTTGATCCATCAAACAACAACCCACTGTTTAATTTTCCAGTTCTGGTCCACCCTGATGTTGTTGTAGCAGGGGATGCCATTGAAGTAAGTGTTCCATTGCTTCCACTTCCAGCGGTACCAATATTATCAGCTGTAGTTCCATATCCTTCATCAAAATTCCAATAAAGAAGTTGTGATGCAATT
Source organism: uncultured Gammaproteobacteria bacterium (assembly GCA_964524515.1). GTDB lineage: Bacteria > Patescibacteriota > Microgenomatia > UBA8517 > UBA8517 > CAZGEA01. The sequence continues at coordinate 23,577 of CAZGEA010000002.1, forward strand.
GGTGAACCGCCAATTGGATGTCCGCCATTTAAATCCTCCATTATTTGTGATGGATTTCTTCTATAATTATAAATTTTGAAATCATCAATCTTCCCTTTGAATCGATATGATTGCCAAGCAGCAAGTCTAACTCCAGTTAATGCAATGTCTGGGCCATCGCTAACATTTGAAGATGCGGCAAGTACACCGTCAAAATAAATTGCTTTAAAGCTTCCACCATTACCATCTGAAACAAGAGTTACGTATGTCCATTTATCCAAATAATTTGTATAAGTTGCAGAAATTCTTCCATTTCCTCCAGAATCGCCATAGTCCCAATAAAATATCTGATCACTCCAAGGTGCATGTACCTGAAAGCGGTTTGTTGTCGTCACAGCTCCTCCGACATTAAAAGAAGAAGTCTCTTGGATGTCAGCAGTTGCAATATATGTCCAGTAAGAAACTGTAACAGCATGTCCTGAAGCAGGCCAACTTAATGTTGTATTGTCTAAATAATCATCAGATCCATCAAAGCTCCCAGCTCGACCAAATTTCCCAGTAATTCCTCCTAAAGGTCCAGTACCATTTGGACATGAAGTTGAGTTACTTCCATATCCAGACGAATCAAAAGTTGTAATTGTTGAACAATCATTTGTCCAAGAATTTTCATCTAATTTATAATAAACAACAGGCCCTGGTGCCCACTGATACAAAATATTAATTTCACCAGAGTTCAATACTCTTCCATATGTTCTAACTTCGTCCATTGTTCCATCAAAATAATTTGATCCTTGTCGTCCTATATAAAAAGTATCTGCATCAATAGCTGTATCAGTTGTCACTGTCACCAATTGCCACGAATCAGCAATCAGTGTCGATGAAATTATTCCGTTTACATAAATAGTTGGATTTGTAAACCCAGTTGCCGATATTGTTCCAGAGGAAGAAGTTATATAAGCTGATGAAGTTAAACTGATGTAATAGTTTGTAGTGCTATCTGGATTGGTCCAGAATGATACAGATTTAATTCCAGATATTGTTGTTGCAGTAGAAAGATACTGAGATGAAGCTGGAACATGTTCGGATCCATTACCAAATTTTCCCGTTACAAAAGTTGTCGTTCCATTATTTGTTAAAGTTAAACTATTTCCTGAATAATCAGTAACATTTCCACTTGACTCATCCATTTTCCAATATCCTGATAATCCATCTGATAGTGATTTATTGTTATCGCGATTGTATCCAAATGCACCAGACCCAATTGATTTGGTAGTTCCTCGGCTGTCAAAATCAAACTGGATTTGAGTAGCACTTCTTTCGTAATTATAAATTTTAAATTCATCTATAAAACCGCTAAAATTATTTGAGGTATCGCCACCAATTAATAAATCATTTGTATCAGTGTTAAGTGATCCAACTCCATTTGTTGAACTTCCAACATTTATTCCATTAACCCAAATAGTAATTTCATCATCTCCATCATCAGTATAAGAAACTGCAATATGATTCCAATCATTATTTGTAACAGCTTGACTAACATTTAATGTAGCATCGGTTGTTGCCAAATCAACAGATGTTTCGATATCAAGTCTTCCATTTGATAGGGTATCAACTCTAATCCAAGTATTAGTGCCTTTGTAAAAAACACGTCCTCCAGATCCTTCCCCAGCTCCGTTTGGTCTAATCCATGCCTCAATTGTAAAACCTGCCGATAGATTGCCATCTAAATCAATTGGTGCTGCATTTGTTACTGTCACCACATCGTTGCTTCCATCAAACCACAAACACTTTCCTGTAATACATAAATCTTCGGTTTTCCAAGCTGTTCCGTTAGTTATTACTCCATTGTTTGCATTTACTGTTGCATCACAAGTATCATTTGTTCCACCGGAACAGGTATTATCAACGCCTTCATCAAATCTCCAGTAGCCAATTGGGCCCAATGCCTTCTCTTCAGATGCTAAAGTAAGTGTACCAATGTTTGAGGCTGCAGTTGAGAAATCTGCTGAGGCAAAACCATCAGGTGCACTAGTGTTTCCATAATACATATAATAATTTGTTTCGCCTGCCCCAAGAGTATCAAAAAAAACATGAACATTTGCAGTCGCATCACAATCAACTGCATAAAAGGGAAGTACTTGCCCGCTTTCTTTGGTAAAACGAATATTTCCACAGTCCGATTGAAACTTTGAAGTATCAGTTGCATCAAAAGAGGGAACTGATACATAAACATTATTTTCTGATGCCGTATGAGTTGGTATATTAATACGTTTTCGAAAGCTCCATGCATCATCAAACCAAGATGCAGAGGTAAATGGAGTCAAAAATTGCCTCAATATAGCAATTGATAAAAGAAGCAACAAAACAACTATTCCAACAATTAATCGGCCTTTTTTTTGATTATCTATTTTTTTACCCATTTTACTTTTAGTTATTATGCTCACAGCACTATTGTTTATCGACAATAAACCAATCAAAATCTATTGCTTGGTTTTGACTACTTGCAATGCTAACTGTAAATCCTGATCCTGTATTTTTTGCTGTCACTGTAATAGGTGAGTTTGCCAATGTTTTGGCAGTTACAAAAATAAGCGAATTATCGGTTACTTCTGATGTTTGTACAAATACAGATGTATTGTTGGCAGAAAGTGTTGCAACTCCAGCTGATGCACCAGCCACTTTATACTTATTTGCTGTTATAGTTTGAGCTATAATGTTACCTTCTGTATCAAAGGTTATAAGTCCACCCTCAAATTCTATATCTCCTAGTGCCAAATCCTGAATCTTCAAGGCTCCAATCGCATTAATGCTTTGATTAATATTGTCAAAAGTCAAAGTTCCTATATTTAATTTCCCATTTATAACAGTATCTGAAAGTAGTGTTTCACCAACTACTGTTAATTTTGCAAAATTAGCTACAACTCCTTGATCACTTCCAGATAAGGATGAACTAATAAGTGCCAATTCTGTTGAATCAAGATTGGCAGGTGCTGCTGCCAAACTTCCTCCATACCAACTTTTATTTATATACACATTAACAAGTCCTGTTGCTGTTGTATCAGAATTTGAATAACCTTCAATTGCAGTTCCTAAAATCACTCCAGCTCCATTAGCTTTTGTTCCAATGCCTGTTGTTTGGGAAACAGTAATTGGGTCGCCTGGGTTAATGTTTCCACCAGTTGTATTTACATTAACTCTAATTTGTCCAACCAATCCAACGAGAGCGTATTTTGCAGCAACTTCTTCGTCAGTCATTGCTTCAGGTCTATTTCCAACAAATCCTGGTCGAGTTGAATATGCTCCAAGAAGTGAATCTCCAGATTGATATTTACGTGCAAGTCCAGTCGCTGGGTTTAGTCCAATAATATCTCCTGCTGCAACTTCACCTTCTTTTTCAAAATACTCAGCCATATCAGCACCAGATGCATTAAATGCAGCCTCTCCGTAAACATTTCCATCAGCACGTACTCTAAATACTGCAGCTGCATCACTTCGAGTTAAAGAGTTGTAAGCTGTTATCAAATTGTATGCAGTAGTTGATGATCCAGCACCTTCAATTGTTAACACTCCAGGGTCACCTTGTGCACCAGCTGTTCCAACGTTTGTCATTGTAATGGCCCCTGTATTGCTATTTCGTATTAAGGTTGTAACTGTATCAATATCGTTTGATCGAATATATGCACCAGCTACATTCAAGTTTGTAGCAGTCGTTCCAACAATAGATGTTGATGGTTGATCAACTGAAAAATATCCAGTTCCTTGTGGTTCAACTGAAACATTTCCAGCTCCAAAGGTTTGAAGTGATAAATTGTTATTTTCAAATGTCTCTCCAGCCTGAATTATAAGTGGTGCAGAGGACTTAATTGAGCTTGATGTCTGGTTTGTGAATTGTAAATCATAAGCAGCTGACAAATCTCCAGCAGCAGTAAACTGATGTGGTACTGCAGAAGTGATTTGAGTCTCAGTTACTCCAAATAATGCTGATCCGGTGTCTGAAACGCTAAACAAATATCCAGAAGTCGAACCATTTGTTCCAATATTAATATTTACTAAATCTCCAGTTGCAGTAGTTGCAGATCCTGGTGACCAGTCAAGTGAAGCTAGTTTTCCAGATGTTAATCCAGTTGAAGTGGTAGTTATATCAAATAAAGTTCCAGAGGTTAATGTATTGGCAGCACTTGAAAGCTGCAATAACTTTCCTTGTGTTATTGAAGTAGAGGATATATAAGCTCCAGTTCCTGTGGTTAGTGCATTGTCAATAAATGCAAATGCTGATGTTGTTGTGGTGCCAGATACAACAGACGATGTAAATGTTTGTGTTCCAGTTGCAGTTGTCAGTCCAATAGTTCCAGCGCCAGCTGTTGTAACAGCGAAATTAGTCCCAGATGTCGGGGCAAATGTAATAGCTCCAGTATCAGCAAACGTTGCAACAGCAGTTGACGAGTCTTTAATAATAAAGTCCCCAGTTGATGTTAAATCAATTGATAAGTCCCCGGATGTTGCATTGGTAATGGTAGTTGCAGCATCCATAGTTAACGCATCGCTAAAATCATCAAAATTCAAACAGTCAGTACAGTTAAATGTTGTTGTGTCAGTTGCAGTTATTGTTGTTGCGTTGCCAATAGTAAGTGAAGCGTTGGCAAATGCAAGAGTTGGATCAGTGGCTCCTGATGTATTAAAAGTCCACGTTGGGTCAGTGCCTCCTGCGTTCCAGGTTGTTGTTCCAACTTCAGTACTATCAAAATTAATTGTCACAGTATCAGTGGCACCTACTACTGTATCAATTCCATCTGTTCCACCAGATAGTGTAATTGTATCTCCTGCATTTAATGTTTGATTGCTTCCTGAGTCGGCTGTGAGTGTAAACGCTCCACCAACATTGCTCCAATTAGCTCCATCATAAACTTTTAAAGTATTATCATCTGTATCCCATGCAACAAATCCTTCTCCAGAAGTCGGATTTGTAAATGTAGTATTTTGTGGCAAACGAAGTCCTTGTAGAGCTGTATCATCATGTAAAATTGAAGCTAAATCAACAAAGTCGGCATCTGAAAAAGTCAAAGTTGCATTCAAATCACTTGTTGTAAGGGTGTTATCAAGTACTTCAGTTGAATCAATCGAGCCCGCAGGAAGTGCAACTTCAGCTGTTCCAGTTCCATCAGTTGTCACAGTCAAGCTTTGCAAATTACTGTCTCCAATTGTAATTGTTCCGGCAGCTGATCCAATAATTGTTCCTGCGGTATTTAGCGTTATGTCTCCTCCTGCTACAGTCAAATCATCAGATATTGTAGTTTTGGTTCCAGTGTTATCAATGGTCAAATCTCCTGAAGAGTCAACTGTAAATCTTGAATCAACTGTCCCATCAGTATAGGTTAAGCGAAGTTGTTCTGTTGTTGACAACACTTCGAGTTTTGCGTCTGGGCTGGTATCTCCAAGTCCTATGTTGCCTGTACTAAGTACCTTTATTGCTGTTGAATTATTTGCGTTTATGTTTAAAGTATTATCAACTTGGTTGTAGACAATTGCTCCAATGTCATTGTCATTTGTATCTCCTAAAAATATTTCAGAACGTCCAGTTGTTGCTCCTGAAAGTATCCTTAGTGTTGAATTATTATCAACATGACCTGTTGCATCAAGGGAAACAGATAGACTTGATCCGTCAGTTGGTCCATATACATGTAATTTAGATGTTGGGGTTACAATCCCAATTCCAACATTTCCACTTGCATCAATAATAAATGGTGAAGTATCGCCTGAAACATCATCTACTCTAAACGAGGAAGAAGAAGCACCACCATAATTTTTTACATACAGTGCGGTACCGCTAGAAGATGTGTAATTTTGTGTAATATCAACTACGTTTGCAGTATGAGTTAACGTTCCAGTGGTTTGTGTTGCGCTATCTGCAAATGTTGCAAGTGATCCAGAAACAGTTAATGTTGAAACAAACGATGAGTTGGTAGTGGCTGATCTTGAAACATCCAAGACTTGTCCACTGATTGCAGGTGTAGTCACAGCTGTTGAATAGATTGGAGAGAATGAAAGATTTGCAATATCTCCAGATACTGAAGTCCCAGTTGCAGCAGATTGAGTTAGTGTTGCAGAAAGAAGTCCACCAGTTGTAAACCCATTTGATGTTGAGCTTATTGCCTCAGCTGTTCCTGTTGTGAGTGAGTTTGATGCAATAGTGAATAGTTTGTTAGTAGTATCCCAACCAAATCCGGAAGATTCTGAAACAACAGAGCTGGCACCGTTGAAAAATGCAATTTGTCCTGAAGTCCCAGATCCACTAATTCCACCGATTCCAGAAGTTGATTCCCAAGCCAAAACTCCATTACCATCAGTTGTTAAAACATAATTATCAGTTCCATCATCAACTGGAAGAGTATATGTCGTAGTTCCAGTTTGTGAAGCACTAGGTTGCAATATTACTGAATAATCTGTTGCACCAAGTTCATTATAAATTGTAAGTGAACCATCAGTGCCAGCTTGTCCTAAAGTTAAATCTCCACCACCAACCACCAAGTCTCCAGAAGTAGTTAATGTGGCAGCAGTAGTCAAAGTAGACAAACTTGATGCAGTCAAAGTAGAGTATCCAGTCAAAGTCAAAGTTTGGCTTCCTGTTCCATCAGATGATCCATCAATAGTTAAATCCCCAGCAGATCCAACTGTAAATCTTGAATCAACCGTTCCATCGGTATATGTTAATCTAAGCTGTTCTGAAGTAGAAAGTACTTCAAGTTTTGCATCAGGAGTTGTATCACCAGCTCCAATTTTTCCAGTCCTATCGATAACTGTACGTTCTACTGCGTCTGCAGAACTATCTCTAGTACTAAATACTATCTCGCTTCCAACATCTTGGCCTCCACCACTACGGGCAGTGATAGCACGGATACTAGCAGCAATCCCTGTTCCAAGAGCTGACGCGTCATTAGCGTAAAAATCAAGATCAGCTATAGTGCCACCCCCATCTGCTAATGCATTATTTGAACTGTTTAAACGTAAATATGGGGCTGCTGCACTTACAGTTAGAAGTTTCGCTGGAGTTGTAGTTCCAACACCTACATTTCCAGCATTATCAACAACAAATGGGGTAGTGTCCGCATCTCCGGTTTCATCATTAACTCTAAAAGAAATTCCACTTCCTAGATTAGTAAACATGGCTGTTGTTTCTGCGTCCGATGCCGCTGACTGTACATGCAAAAGAGTTCCGGTGTTATTGGCATTGCCTCCGGTTGAAGTAATATCCACTAATTTTCCAGTAAAAGCTGTTGCAGCTGTTGTAAATAGTGCTGCCTTTCCAGAAGTTAAACTTGATGCTGTGTAAGTAAATCCTGTTGTAGTATCTCCAGTAAAAGTTTGTGCCCAAGTACTATTTCCTTGAGCTAGTGTTGTATTTGCATCGAGCGATAATGAATCACTCATATCGTCAAAATTAATACAATCAGTACAGTTTAGTGTTGTAATATCAGTTCCAGTCAAAGTAGAGTATCCAGTCAAAGTCAAAGTTTGGCTTCCTGTTCCATCAGATGATCCATCAATAGTTAAATCCCCAGCAGATCCAACTGTAAATCTTGAATCAACCGTTCCATCGGTATATGTTAATCTAAGCTGTTCTGAAGTAGAAAGTACTTCAAGTTTTGCATCAGGAGTTGTGTCATTTACTCCAATACTTCCAGTACTTCCGCCGTCAACGATTGATAGAAATTTGTTTCCACTAGCATCCCAAATATGGAATGTATCAGTTGAGTCATCATGAAGACCTATGTTAAATTTATTTGCAGTACCCGTGCTAAAATTGACACTCGCATATCTTGAAGTGGTATCTCTGTCAATATTTAATGAGTTATAACCAGTACCACTAAGCGATATACCATCTGCGCCAGAGCCAGAAGTAACGACTGACAATTTCTTACTTGGAGCAGCGGTTCCAATTCCCACATTTCCCCCTATAAAAGAAGCTGCATATGTCGTGTCACTAGAGTTTGCAGTCGTTGCATCAATATACAGTCCATAGACTGTATTAGCTAAGCTTCCCGCATCAGTAAAGCCAACATCAATTCCGCGTAGGGTATTAGCAGAAGCTGAAGGATTGTTTGTTAAATTAATATCAATTGCACTGTCTGTGCCTCCTGATGCATCCACATAAGTTGCCGTCAAATCAAACAAATTTCCAGTGGTCAATGTTGTTGCAGCAACGGCAAGTGTATTTCCAGTTGTTACAGAATCAGTAAATGCCCAATTTGAAGATGAGCTGATATTGTTTGAGCTAGTAAAGTAAGCAATCTGACTTGATGCGTTTGTTCCAGATTGTGTTACTCCAGTTCCACTTCCTGCACAGTTTCCGGTATCCAAACAAACTGTTCCAGTGGTATCAGGTAAAGTCCAAGTTCTTGCAGCTGTTAAGTCTGCTGATGTAACTGTACCTGTAAAAGAATTAGTTGCAGTAGTTGTTTGTGGTTTGATAGCGATCGTGTCAGTGTTTGCAGTTGTTGATGAGAACAGGGCAGATCCTGTTCCCTTTAGTGTTGTTGTAAGTCCTATATTTGTATCTCCGCCAGTTAATGTCCAATTCACATTGTTTCCAGTTGCGGCATTGGCCAAAGTTAGTTCGTTAACTGCAGAAGCGGTTGTTGTCAATTGAATAAGTTCATTGCCATTAGCATCTAAAACATCTCCACCAGTTGCAAAATAAAGTGATGATCCAGGAGTCCCTGATGTAAATGCATCGCCACTTGTGATATTGCCAACAGCCGTAATGGTTCCAGTTCCAGCTCCAACACCAGTTACAGATTGCCATGAAAGGACACCAGATCCATTTGATGTTAAGACATAATTACTTGATCCATCATCAACGGGTAGAGTATAGGTAACATTTTGTGTTTGTGAATCAGATGTTTGGAAAAGATTATAAAAATCAGTGGCATTGTTATATACAGTTAATGTTCCATTTGTGGTAGTTGATCCAAGTGTTAAATCTCCACCACCAATTACTACATCCCCTGAGGCAGTTAAAGTTGCAGCAGTAGAAAGTGTTGAAAGTGACGAGGCTGTCAAGGTAGTAGTTCCTGAAAGTGTAGTTGTGGTGTTGGTTAGTGTGGTTGTATCACCGAGAGTTAATCGACTTACTGCTCCTGAATCCAAAATATCATTTCCAGTTACTTGCAAATCATCAGCAATCATAGTTTTTGTTCCAGTTCCATCAATCGTTAGATTTCCAGATGAATCTGTTGTAAAGCTTGTATAAACTGATCCATCTGTGTATGTTAATCGAAGCTGTTCAGTTGTTGAGAGCGAATCAAGTCTTGCATCAGGTCCAGTTGTCCCAATACCAAATAATCCAGTTGATGTTAATCTTGCCTTCTCAGATCCTTCTGTATTTATTTTTACAGTACCTCCGGAATCTGGAGCATCAAGAGTTGTAGTTGACCCATCTCCATAAAGTGTCGCATCCGCCCCAAACTGAAGCCATGTTCCAGTAGCCAAGCTTGTGGTTCCACCTACAACTTCAAGTTTGTAGCTAGGTGTTGTTACTCCAATTCCGATATTTCCACTTGCATCAACTACAAATGGCGTTGAATCACTCGTTGTTCCATCATCGTTAATTCTGAATGATGATCCAGTTCCGGCGTTTGTAATTACAACTGATGGGACACTGGTTGAAGCATTCGAAGTGTTTACATTAAGTGAAGCCGCAGTTCCAGTTGTTATTGCCCCTGATGATGTAATGCTTGCGGTTGGTCCAGCAGTTGTTGATGATGATAGGCTAAATTGTTTATTTGTGCTATCCCATCCAAATCCACTAGACTCTGATGATATTGAACTTGATCCATCAAAAAAAGCAATTTGCCCTGCAGTTCCGGATCCTGAGAGTCCACCAACTCCTGAAACTGAAGACCAAGACAAAACTCCCGATCCATTGCTAACCAAAACTTGATTACTTGCTCCATCATCAACGGGTAGAGTATATGTAATATTTTGAGTTTGTGAATCAGATGTTTGAAATAAGTTAGTAAAATCTGTTGAATTATTGTAAATAGTTAATGTTCCATTTGTACTTGTTGATCCAAGTGTTAAATCTCCACCAGAAATTATTTGATCACCTGTTAGTGTTAAATCACCAGCATTTGTCAGAGTTAATGCATCTGTGCCATCTGATTGTTCAAACACTGCAAGATTTGAAGTTTGCGTAGAATTCCCTTGGACCAATAATTGAATTTCATCAGTGTCACCATCAATTGCAAATTTACCCAATTCTGTAGTTCCACCAATAACTACCGAGTCAGTTGTAGTGTCAAGACTAACAACACTACTCGAAGATCCCCATGGTCCATTATCGTCCCCTGGAAAGCTGGTCCAAGTAAATCCACCAGTTGATGAATTATAGGTTAACGCTTTCCCATTAGATGCATCATTTGAAAGGTTTAAATCAACTTCTTTTATTGTGTCGTCTGTAATCTCAGTTGAATCAATTGATGTACCAAGTGTTGCAGAAAGTACACCGTTTGATACTGATAGACCTGTTCCAGTTAAATCAGTCAATGTATCTCCGCCAATTGAAAGGGTGGGGATATAAGATGTTCCATTTACTTCCAAATCACCACTTACTAATAAATCTGATCCAGTTAAGTTAACATTCCCTGCAGTCCCAGATCCAACAATTAATGAATTATTAACTCTTGTGCTTCCAGTTGCGGCTGATATTGTAACCGTTGTTGAATTGTTAGCGATGTTAAAAGTATCTGAACTTGATGTTATGTCGCCTCCGTTTACTGCCAAATCATTAGTGATATCAACGTCTTTGGCAAAATTCGTCGCTACATTAACAAAAAAATCACTATTTCCAGAGACAATAGAAGCTGCTAATACTTTAGCCTGGTTAATAAATGAGTTACCGTTTGCTGATTCTTGGTTACTATTTGATTCTTCCGATCTAATATTTTTATATGATTCAATCAAAAAAGGTGACCCTTTTACTATCAAAATAAAAAATAAAATCACCGAAAATGTAGAGAATGTAAATTTCCTAAATAACGAAAGTGAATTTGTAATTAATTTCTGATCATCAGCAATTGTATCTTCAGCTAAAAATGAATATTGAGTTGGCCCTTCTGTGTTTATTCTTGTTTCTTGCTTTTCAGAGTTTGACTTTAAATGATCAAGAATTGCTAATTGTGCTTGTTTTATTTCCGCAATTTCATCGGAAATTAACTCTTTGTTTGAGATAGAAATTGTTTCATTTTTTTGATCTTGATTCAAATTAATACTTGGGACATTAGTTGGGGTAATAACAATGTTTGTGTTTTTCTTTGGTCTTGAAAATTCAAATAGTTGTGAAGATATATATCTTCTGTGTCCACCACTTGTTCTGATAGGTGATAAACGACCAGCATCTTCCCATCTACGAAGTGTTTTTGTAGAAACCTTCAAAAACTTTGCAGCCTCCTGAATTGTTAAATAATCCTTTTGTAATATCTTTGGCAGTTTACTCATATTTCTTAATTGGACAAAAACTTGTACTTTTAGCTTTAATTGTCTAATATCATTTCCTCATAATTTTAAACTGTTGTCAACGAGCACAATTAACGCACAAAATGTCCAATATTAAAGTCTCATGCCTAGACATTAGGCTTGCACCTGGTTTGGTTAAATAATAGTTAAATATTTAATATTCATCTGACTAAAATTTGTTCAGTAGGCTCAATAACCGCAATGACATTTTCAATTAACCGCAGACTTAATATATGGCTACTAATTAATTATTAACGCAAAACATACGTTAATTAATATTAATATTTGCTTTGAGCTGAATCATGCAATAGCATTAGTTATGTCAAACAAGTATCAATGCATTTGCTTTGCAGCAGTAATTACTTTCAGTATGTTTATATTTACAGATAAAGCTAACGCACAAGATATAGGTACTGGGGTAGCAATTCCCGTAAAGATTGCGGAAAATGCAAACGAAGGGAGCCTAATTTGTTCATCCAGTACAGGATATAGATTATGTGATTCTGCAAATAGTGATTCAATATTTGGTGTAGTTGTTGCATCTCCTTCTGCAAATTTTGGAGAAATAGCTGATATTAATGAAAAGTTTGTTTTAACTAATGGAATCGCAAAAGTAAGAATAAAGGAAAACACTCAAATTCAAAGTGGAGACTTAATTTCAATAAGTGACACACCGGGAGTGGGTAGTAAAGCTTCTAAAAACGGTTTTGTAGTTGGAAATGCAATTGAAGAATTACAAAGTACACAAAATGAATCTTCAGTTTTTGTCACTATTGGTATTCACTATACAACAGCATTTACTGATTCAAGATCAAACTTATTTCAAATACTTTCAGATGCACTTAGAACTCCTGTACTAACTCCACTTACTGCACTAAGGTATATTGTTGCTGCAGCTGTTGTCATAAGTTCATTTATATTGGCATTTATCTTCTTTGGAAGGATCGCCAAAGCAGGTATTGAATCAGTTGCCAGAAATCCACTAGCTAAGTCTAGAATTCAATTTATAGTCTTAATAAATACCTTGATTACAGTTGCCATATTTATAGTAGGTCTCGGTTTAGCATACATTATATTAGCCATTTAAAATGTTATTTCTAAATAAATTATTTTTTAAGAAAAACCCATCATATAAACCTGTTGTATTGTTGATCTTGGATGGCTTTGGTATCGCACCTGATTCTGAGGGTAACGCAATAACAAGAGCAAAAAAACCAAACATTAATTATTTATTGAATAACTACCCCAATGGCTCTTTAATTGCATCAGGTGAAGCAGTAGGGTTACCAGCCAACGAAGTAGGTAATACAGAAGTTGGACATTTGACGCTCGGAGCAGGCAGGGTCGTTTTGCAAGATTTAAATCGAATAAATTCGTCAATAAAAGATGAGACTTTTTATGATAATCAAACATTAGTTAAAGCAGCTGCACATGTTAAAAGCCAAAATTCTGCCTTACATATTATAGGTCTTTTTAGTTCTGGAAATGTACATTCATCAAAAGAACATCTTTTTGCATTATTAAAGTATGCTCAAAGAGAAGAAATTAAAAAAGTTTACCTACATATTTTTACTGATGGGCGTGATTCGCCTCCAAAAGAAGCTCAAGAGACAATCAAGCTTCTTCAAAGCAAAATTTTCGAAATTGGAATAGGGGAAATTGCAACCATTTCCGGAAGATATTATGCAATGGATAGAGATAGGAGATGGGATAGAACAAAAAAAGCTTTTGATGCAATAGTCCATGGCGTTGGGGCTACTGCACAAAATCCTGATGAATGCATAACTGAAAGTTATTCAAAAAATATTTTTGATGAATTTATCGATCCAACAGTTATATTAAAAAATGGCAGACCAACTGCAACTCTGCAAGATAATGACGCAATTGTATTATTTAATTTCAGAGTTGATAGACCACGGCAACTTGCTATGGCGTTTACGATTCCAGATTTTGAAAATCTTAAGGCTTTTGAATTTGGATATGTTTCTGATGTTGACAAAGGTGAAGGAAAAGTAGAGTTAAATAGTACTTTTCAAAGGGGAATCATGCCTAAAAATTTATTTTTTGCGACAATGACTGAGTACCAAAAAAACATTCCAGTTTCAGGTATTTTATTTCCACCTTTAAAAATAGATGATCCACTTGGATTTGTATTATCTCAAAATTCAATTAATCAAATCCATATTTCAGAAAGTGAAAAAGAAAGGTTCGTAACTTATTATTTTGATGGTTTAAGTGAAACTCAATTTCAAGGCGAGGAAACACTAATCATTCCATCTCCAAAGGTTGCAACATACGATAAACGGCCTCAAATGTCTGTTCAAAAGTTATCAGATAAGATTGTAGAGAAGCTGTATCTTCAAAAATATGGTTTTTTTGTAGTAAATTTCGCAAACCCAGATATGGTTGGTCATACGGGAAATTTCAAAAAAACAGTTGAAGCAATTGGGTATGTTGATAAGGCAATTAAAAAAATTGTCAACTCACTTTTAGATCTTGATGGTTTTTTAATTATAACCGCCGATCACGGTAACGCAGAAGAATTGGTCACTTACCCTCAAAAAAGCTATTTTTTTACGACCGACAAAGGCTCAAGAAACACTGATCATTCAAACAACCCAGTCCCTGTAATCTTTGTGCAAAAAAATCTTTTTGGCAAAAAAATAGAATTACCACAAGGTACACTTGCTGACATTGCCCCAACTATATTGTCAATTTTAAATATTCAAAAGCCAGCATCAATGACTGGAATAAATCTACTTAAAAATATCTCTTCTTGAAGGTATACTTAAATAACTAAAATGATAGAATCTGCCCTAATCTTATTAGCTTTAATTGCAATGTGCCTAGTAGGTGTGATTTCAGCAGCCACAACTCTTTATTACAGAAAACTTCTTGATAAAATTTTAAATTTAAAAAAAGAAGAAGATAGTCTTGATTCAGAAAAAGATAAAGCAAAAATAATTATCGACAATGCACAAAAAAAGGCAGCCGAGATTATTGCATCAGCCTCGCTTTCTGTTTCTACTTCACAATCTGATATACAAAACAAAGTAGATAGCCTTCAAGAAAAAGAATTTGTCGTAATTAAAGATTACGTAAATAAATTAAATGAATCTTTAGCACAAAAATTAAACAAAACTACTGAAGAAAGTCTTTTATCTCTAAAATCAGATTTGGAAAAATATAGAAATGATGCATATCAAAAATCAACTGAACAATATAATTTATTAACTAATGAGATAAAACAATATAAGGAAACTGTCTTTTCAAAGATAGAAGATCAAGCAAAAGAAATATTATTAGAGTCAATTGAAAAATCTGGATCAAAAGCAATACCTGAACAAATACACACTGAACTTATATTAAATTCAATTAACTCTGCTAAAGAAAGGTATGAACATTCCTGAACTACAAACAATTGAAGATGCTGACTTTCTGATAACTAAACTCGAAAACCTAAAAGGGGAGCTATATAAAAGCAATCAAATTAAAATTGAAACGCTTGATCTTCCTGTTTTAGTTAAAGAAGAGTTATTAAAAGACAATAGCCTCGAAGAAATTGTTAAAAAAATAGAGTATATTTTAGACGCAATTAAAAAAACTCCGATTATACGGATAATTTTATCAATTACTCCCAACAAAACACTCGAACAACAAATTGTAGAAAAATTGCGCGATTTAGCAAAAAAAACTGTTTTTGTAAAAATTGAAGTTAACCCTTTTGTAGTAAGTGGAGCAATCGTTGAATATGATGGAAAATACTTAGACTATTCAATTTCAAAAAAAATAAATGAATTAATAAAAAATGAATAAAGAACTTACTTTTGAAGAGTGTCTTAAAAAAAATGAAGAGATAGGTTATATCGAAGAAGTCTATAGATCGGTTGTTTACGCTCGTGGATTGCCTTCAGTACATCTTGAAGAAGAAGTGATTTTAGAAAACGGTATTAAGGGTGAGGTAATTGGTTTAACCAGCAAATATGTAGAAATCCTTTTGTTTGGAGATAGTTCAATGCCTGCAGGCACGAAAATAGCAAGAACAGGGCGATCGTTTGGGGTAAATATTGGTAATGATTTACTTGGCAAAGAGTTTCATGGAGTGATAATTGACGCAGGAAAACAAAGTGAATATGTTCCTTTAGAAAAATTAAGTAAGGGAATTATGGGCAGAGCAGTAGTTGATTCAGCATTTGAAACTGGAGTTTCATTGGTTGATCTTGTTGTTCCAATGGCAGTGGGTCAAAGAGAATTAATTTTAGGCGATAGAAAAACCGGAAAAACATCATTTGCATTACAAGCTGCAAAATCCCATATCTTGAGAGGAAAAAAAGCGATTATCTGCTCAATTGGAAAAAGATCTGATGATGTGCAAGGTATTCGTGATTTTTTAACCACAAATAATTTAGTTAAAAATGTAATTCACATAGTCACATACGGAAGCGATGCTGCAGGAATAATATTTCGTGCACCATATGTTGCAATGACTATTGCTGAGTATTATGCAGGTCTTGGAGAAGATGTACTGTTAATTTTGGATGACATGACAACTCATGCAAAATACTATAGAGAAATAACACTCGAGGCAAAACGGTTTCCTGGTAGAAATTCTTATCCAGGCGATATCTTTTTTATTCAATCAAGACTTCTAGAGCGCGGTGGAAAATTTACAAAAGGATCAATTACAGTTTTACCAATTGCAGAAACTACAGCTGGGGATTTATCAGGCTATATTCAAACAAACTTAATGGCTATAACAGATGGACATTTATATTTTGATAGTGATTTATTTAACGGGTCAAAAATTCCAGCAATTAACCCTTATTTATCAGTCACACGTATTGGTTCACAGGCACAAATTCCTTTAGTCAGAGACGCATCGAGGATACTGCTTCGCTTTTTGATAGAATTCCAAAGAATTTCTCAACTCTCTCATTTTGGCGCAGAGTTTGATATCAAAACCTCTGAAAAAATAAGTACAGGAAATCAACTTTTTGAATTATTTAATCAGCCAAGAAATTTAATTGTTCCAATTAACGCATCATTATACATATTGGCCTTGATTTGGTCAGGGAAATGGAAAGGTTCAGCAATATCAAAATTCAAGCTCGATAAAGAAACAATAATAACTTCCTATTTATCAAATACAAAGAGAAATATTGTTGATTCACAGATTCAAAACTCAAAAAATTTCAATGAATTAGTAATAAACGTCACAAGTAATTCAATAATATGATCACAAAAAAACAAGTTAACTTAGAAATTGATGAAATGAAGGCATTAAAACAAATGTCCAAAGCATATGCTTCAATATCAGCCAATAGAATGAAAAAGATAAGAGATAAAGTGTTAGGTTCAAGATTGTATCTGGATGATATAAATTTAATCTTCCAAGAAGTTTTGAAAACTTATGCTAAGGAAGTTAAAAAAAGCACTAAATCTAAAAATAAACTAACTTTTCTATCTCACAATGGAAGAACAGTTCATGTACTTTTAGGATCTGAAGGAAGACTTTATGGAAAAGTAATGCAAGATACTTTCAATAAATTCTTTGAAGAAACTATATCAAAAGATGTCGAAATAACAGTAATGGGTAAATATGCATTAAGAATGATTAAAGAATCAAATATAAATAAACCATTTACATATTTTGATGTCGCAGATTCCAAAATTGAAGTTGAAAGTTTAACAGAAATTTTAAAACACATTGTTCAATACGAAAAAATTAGAATTTACTATCCAAAATTTAAAAATGTCGTCAATCAATATCCAGATGTTTTTGATATAAACTCAGTTGAGGATATAAAGAAACAAAAATTAACTCCAAATAAATCTTATTTATTTGAACCTAGTCTAACTGAAGTATTAGCTTTCTTTGAAATTCAAATATTTGATTCAATTTTTGAACAAACAATTAGAGAATCTCAATTAGCTAAATTTGCTTCTCGATTAGTTTCAATGGATGAGGCAGAGCAGCGTATTTCTGATAAGCTTAAAGAGACACTATTGGTTAAACAAAAAATAATTCATGCAACTCAAAACAAAAAACAACAAAATATAATAGCATCAGCTATGTGGGGGAGAAACTAAATGTCAAAACCATCAGTAATTGGAATCAGAGGAAGAATTGTTGAAGTAGAATTCCTTGATGATAAGCCTTCAGTTGGCGAAATATTAACTTTAGAAGGTGATAAAGAGGTAATACTTCAAGTTTACTCATCAGCAGGTGCAGACTCATTCTATTGCATTGTAATAAAGGGAATTCGAAGGGTTTTTAGAGGTGCCACAATTATAAAAACATCTTCATTCACATCGTTCCCAGTAAGTCCAAAATTATTAGGTAGAGTAGTAGATACTTTTGGAGAACCCCAAGATTCATTAGGAGATATCACAGATACGGTAAGTATGCCAATTTACACACCACCAAGTCCCACAATAAGAAAGAATAGTAAAAAATTAGTTTTGGAAACTGGAATAAAAATAATTGATTTATTCTGTCCGCTAACTCAAGGTGGAAAAATTGGACTATTTGGTGGCGCAGGCGTTGGTAAAACAATGCTATTAACTGAACTACTTCATAATATTTTAGCAAACCAAAAAGAAGATTCAGTATCAGTATTTGCTGGAGTCGGTGAGCGTGCAAGAGAAGGTTTTGAACTTCATCAAAACTTAATTAAATCAAATGTTATGCCTCAAAGTACTTTAATTTTTGGAACAATGGGCGAGTCTCCTGTTGCTCGTTACCTTTCCGCTTTTTCAGCAGCCACTTTAACTGAATATTATAGAGACAAATTAAATAAAAACGTTCTATTTTTCGTAGATAACGTTTTCCGGTTTGCCCAAGCTGGAAACGAAATATCAACTTTAACCAATATGTTGCCTTCAGAAGATGGATATCAAGCCTCACTTGAATCACAAATGGCATCATTTCATGAAAGGTTGGTCTCAAATGAAAAGAACTTTGTAACAAGTCTTGAAGCAGTATATGTGCCTGCTGATGATTTATTAGATAACGCAGTTCAGGCAATATTTCCATATCTTGATTCAATGATCGTTTTGTCTCGAAGTATATATCAAGAAGGATTGCTTCCAGCAGTTGATATATTATCTTCCTCAACTGGTAATATGAACGAAGAAACACTTGATAAAGAGCATATCGAAGTTGCACGATCAGGGAAGGAGCTTCTCCAAAAGACGCATGCATTGGAAAGAATTGTCTCATTGGTAGGTGAAGCAGAATTATCTCCAGATGATCAAACAATTTATTTGAGGGGAAAGAAGCTAAGAAACTTCATGACTCAAAAATTCTTTACTGCTGAAGGCCAAAAAGGGGAAAGTGGAGATTTTGTTCCGCTTCAAAAAACAATTAAAGATTCTAAAAAAATAATAGACGGTGAAATGGATTCAGTATCAATTGATAAATTTCTTTTTGTGGGATCCCTTGATGAGATCAAAAAATAAATGTTAAATTTGAAAATAAGAACAAGAAAAGAGCTAATATTTTACGGTGAGGTTTCATTTTTTACCTCATTTAATAGCTTTGGGAAATTCGATATTCTTCCAGATCATGAACAATATATTTCGCTTATTAAAAATACTATAAGTTTTATCGATAGTAATGGTAAGAAAAGTGAATATAAACTATCAAGTGGTTTAATTCGTGTTGTTAATAATCAAATTTCGGCATTTATTGAAATATAGTATTTAAGTTTTTATCATTTCACGAAATCGATAACACTTTTACCGCACATGCCTCATGTACGAAAAAAGCCAAAAATATTAAAAAATTAAAGATATAGTTATTTTATTTTTCTTTTAAAAAATACAAATAGTATTTATAAAATTTGAAACTATTGTTGATTTAAACAAGCTTCACTCGTAAAATACATTATGTCAAAAGACTATATCCACAAAAATATTGAAAATAAATGGCAAAAAAAGTGGCTTGAAGTTAAAACATATTCTCCAAATTTTCAAAGTGGTAATAAATTTTTCTATAATCTCTGGATGTTCCCATATCCCTCAGCGGAAGGATTACATGCCGGACATGCTTTTGCATCAACTGGAAGTGATGTCTATGGTAGGTACATGAGAATGAATGGTACTGAGGTATTTCAACCAATTGGATATGATTCATTTGGTATTCATTCAGAAAACTATGCAATCAAGATAAACCAAAATCCAAAAGAGGTGGTCAAAAGAACAACAAAACACTACGAGGAACAAATGAAATCTTTAGGCCATGGATATGATTGGACAAGAACAGTCACAACATCCCAACCAGAATACTATAAATGGACTCAGTGGTTATTTATTGAAATGTACAAAGCAGGATTGGCATATAGAAAAAAAGCACAAGTTAATTTTTGTCCATCTTGTAAAACCGTTTTGGCCGATGAGCAGATAATGAGCCCAAAGCAAGCAGGTAAAGAGCCTAAAGATAGAGATGGCAACGTAGTTGCCGTCACGGAAGATCTTAAAGTATGTGAACGTTGTGGAACTATTGTTGAAAAAAGAGATTTAGATCAATGGTTTTTCAAGATTACTGACTATGCTGATAGGTTATTGGATGGCTTAGATGAAATTGATTGGAGCTCAAGAGTTAAAGTAGCTCAAAGAGAGTGGATTGGAAAGTCATCTGGAATGATAATTAAATTCAAAATTAAAGATTCCGATGATTTTATTGAAGTATTCACAACAAGACCAGATACTCTAAATGGTGTAACTTTCATCGCAACCTCAAAAAATTACAAAGAAGGTGTTATAGAAAAAGTTGGTGAATTATCTGGCAAAATTGCTGTCAATCCGCTAACTGGAGATGAAGTTCCAGTCTGGGATACAAATTATGTTGCTCCAAATTATGGAACAGGTTTTGTGATGGGAGTTCCAGCTCACGATGAACGTGATATGGAATTTGCTACAAAGTATCAGATTGATATATTAAAAAAAGATCCAGATGAATCTCTCTGGGGTAAAATTGAAAAAGAAGGTTGGGGAAAGCGCCATACAAATTATCATTTGCGTGACTGGTTAGTTTCAAGACAGCGTTATTGGGGAGCACCAATTCCAATGATTTTTTGCGAAAAATGTGGCTGGCAAATAGATGAAAAATTACCTGTAATTTTACCGGATATCACCGATTTTAAACCAGAAGGTGAAGGCCGTGGTCCGCTTGCCAGTCACCCTGAGTTTTACAAAGTAGACTGCCCAAATTGCGGTGGTAAAGCCACAAGAGAAACTGATGTTATGGATACATTTGTTGATTCAAGCTGGTATTTCCTGCGCTATCCATCTATAGGCAGCGGCGAAGCAGATACTCAAGCTTTTGATCCAGTGATTTCAAAAAATCTACTACCTGTTGATCTATATTTTGGAGGAGCAGAGCATTCAGTTCTTCATTTAATGTATGCAAGGTTTGTAAATATGGTAATGCATGACAGAGGTTATGTTGATCACGATGAGCCATTTCCAAAGTTCTATGCCCACGGATTGATGATTAAAGATGGTGCAAAGATGAGTAAAAGCAGAGGAAATGTGGTCAATCCTGATGTTTACATTGATAAATATGGAGCAGATGCCTTAAGGCTGTATTTAATGTTTATGGGCCCCATGGATGGCTATCCTGATTTTCGAGATACAGGAATAGAAGGCTCGCAAAAGTTTTTGAATAAAATTTGGGAAATTTCAAATTCACAAATTGGTGATTCCGTAAATGACAAAATTATTGTCAAGATGCACAAAACAGTTAAAAAGGTAACAGAAGATATCAATAAATTCAGCTATAACACTGCAATTGCATCAATTATGGAATTGATAAATGTGATCAAGGAAGAAAAATCACAAATAAACAAAGATACTTTAAAGGTTATCGTTAAACTTTTGGCTCCTTTTGCACCACACATGATGGAGGAAATTTGGTGCCAAGTGTTAAATGAAGAATTTTCAGTTCACAATTCAGCTTGGCCTACGTTTGATGAGAAACATCTTTACCAATCAGAGATTATAATTCCAATTATGGTTAACGGCAAACCACGAAGTGAAATCAAAATCCCATCTGGTATTGAAAAAATGGATAGTGATTTGGAAAATCAAGCAAAGTCTGATAAAAAGATCGCACTATGGCTAAAAGATAAAGAAATTGTCAAATCTATTTTTGTACCTGGAAAATTAATCAACTTCGTTACAAAATAGTTTAAGATGCCATCTTTTCTTCAAGAGCTTCTCGAGAAGTTCAAACTTCCGATATCAATATTATTGGTAGGCCTTTCTTTCTTGGGAATTGGTATATTTCTTTCTCGCACTAATTCATCAAATGACAGCTTCGCCTATAATCAAAACAGCAAAACTCCAACGTCTTCTAGTTCACCATCATTATCAATAAATAAAATTGTTGTAGAAATATCAGGTCAAATTCAAAACCCAGGTGTTTATGAATTAAGCTCCGATGCAAGAGTAAACGACCTTATAATTAAAAGCGGAGGATTTACAAATAATGCAGATCTAGATTTTATCTCAAAAAATTTAAATAAAGCATCCAAATTGGTTGATGGCCAAAAAATATTTATCCCATCAGTCCATGATTCAGATAATGAAAAATATACAAACCAAGAGACAAAATTAGTTTTAGGCTCAACCAGTCAACTTGTAAATATAAATACGGCTACACAAAGTCAACTTGAAAGCCTTCCAAAAATAGGCCAAGTATACGCCCAAAAGATAATTGAACAAAGGCCATACTCATCGATAGAAGAGCTTAAAAACAACAAAATAATACCAGAAAAGGCATACGAATCTATTAAAGATTTAATATCAACAAATTAATATTTTTAATGAAAAACAAAATTATCTGGACGCTCATTTTTATCACACTAATTCTTAGACTGCCAGTAATTAATCAAACACAAAATAGCTCGAATAATAGTAATAATTTTTTATCTCCTATCAAAAATCACATTGTTAATTTTTTTCACAAATCAATTCCAGATCCACATGCATCACTTCTTGCTGGGATGGTTGTAGGGGATAAAACTATGCTTTCAAAAAGCTTTTACGAAAAACTTAAAAACACAGGAACTGCACACGTTATAGTGGCCTCTGGAATGAATGTCACAATCGTTGCTTCATTTGTTATGGGTATTTTAGTTAAAGTAACAAATAGAAAAAAGGCAATTATAATTTCAGGTATTTTTGTTTGGGGCTATGTTTTATTGGTTGGATTTGAAGCACCTATTGTTAGAGCTGGAATTATGGGTACATTAACTTTTTTAGCTCAAGTAACTGGAAAAAAATCTCAATCATTGCGTTTACTTTTGATTACCGTATTAATTATGCTAATTATTTTTCCTTCATGGATTATATCTATTTCGTTTTGGCTATCAACGGGAGCCACATTTTCAATAATTTTATTTGAGCCAGAATTTAGTAGATTGTTACGTTTTGTTCCAGAAATAATAAGAGAATCATTATCATCATCTCTTGCTGCACAAGTAGCAACGGCACCTTTAATATTTGCAGTTTTCGGTCAGTTTAATATTTTCTCTCCATTAATTAACGCTATAACACTTTGGGTTGTGGCACCAATTACAATAATTGGAATGATTGCTGGATTTACAAGTTTTATTTCAAATTTTGTAGCTTATGCTTTACTATTATTATCCTATCCATTCTCGTTGTGGTTTGTCTGGGTTATAAACATATTCTCCTAAATGAAAACAAAAACCAAAATAATTTTATCTATTTTGAGTTTAATCACTATTCTAATTTGGATTTCAGTTTTTTCACTGCCCGATAAACCCAATCTCAAATTAGTATTTTGCAATGTCGGCCAGGGGGATGGAGTACTGATTGCAAAAGGTACAGTCCAAATAATAATTGATGGCGGCCCAAATGATAAAATTTTAGATTGTATCTCAAAGCATGTTCCATTCTGGGATAGGAAAATTGAATTGGTGGTATTAACACATCCACACGCAGATCACCTTACAGGATTAATCAAAATATTTGATCAATATGAAGTTCAAAATTATTTAGCAAATGAGGTCGATCTTGATAGCACAAAATCATACAATCTGCTAAAAGAAAAAATTAAAAATGAAAATACTAAAATAATTAAACCAATTATTGGAAGCTATTTCAGCTTTGATGGAGTTATCTTTAAAACCATAGCTCCAATAGAATCTTTAATTGATGCAAATGATTTAAACACCTATTCTATTGTAAATAAATTAACATATGGCAAATTTACTTCCCTTTTGACAGGTGATATTCAAGAGCCAGAAAGTGATAATCTTTCAACAAACAATGAAATAGAAAATATTAAAATTTTAAAATTGCCTCACCATGGATCAGATCATGGTGCAACAGATAACCTACTAAGCAAAGTAAAGCCTGAGGTGTCGGTAATCTCAGTAGGGAAAAATAGTTATGGTCACCCAAGTAATAAAATAATTGAAAAACTCAAAAGTTTAGGTAGTAAAGTAATAAGAACTGATGAGGCAGGTGATGTTGTAATTGATACAAATGGGCTCTGGTATACTATAAATTAATATGTCAATTTTATTAGATTTAAAAAAAGTTATAGATAAGGTAGTTAAGGCAGATACTAATCTGGAATTTTCAAGTCACTTTGAGTTTGGCGATTTCACTTCAAACATTGCTCTCATTTCTTCAAAAAAAGAAAACAAAAATCCGCTAGATTTGGCAAAAGAACTAATAGAGAAGTTAAAAAATGATACAGAAATATATAGTTACGTAGATAAAATAGAAATTGCTGGCCCTGGATTTATGAATTTTTGGATTAAAAAAGATAAGCTTATAAAAGATGATTATTCAGATATTAAAACAGAAGTAAATAGTGGTAAAAAAGTAATTGTTGAATTTAGCTCTCCCAATATCGCAAAACCATTCACTGTTGGTCATTTGAGGTCAACAATTATTGGAAATGCAATTGCGAATTTAATGAATGAAACTGGATGGAGTGTCTATAAAGATAACCACATTGGTGATTGGGGAACTCAATTTGGAAAGCAAATCTATGCAATCAAAACTTGGGGTAATGAAGAAGAAATTGCAAAATCTCCAAATCCAGTCAAAGACTTAGTGGCTTTATATGTAAAATTTCATCAAGAAGCTGAGATTGATTCCTCAATTGAAGATAAAGCAAGAGAATGGTTCAAAAAATTAGAAAATGGTGATCCAGAAGCCAAACGTTTGTGGCTCAAATGTATCGATTGGTCATGGGTTCAATTTGAAAAAATCTATAATCAATTAGGTATTGAATTTACTGAAAATTCAGGTCGTGGTTATGGGGAATCATATTTTGAAGACAAAATGGAGCCAGTAATTGATGAGCTCAAAGAGAAAAATTTACTTCAAGAAGGAAAAGAAGGCGCGCAGTTGGTATTCTTTCCACAAGATAAATATCCTGCTTTGATGATTCTAAAAAAGGATGGCACAACTTTATATTCAACACGTGACTTAGCAACCGATAAATTTAGACTAAATAAATATGGAAAAGATATTCTAATAATTAATGAAGTAGGTTCTGAACAGTCTTTATATTTCAAACAGTTATATGAGCTTGAAAAGATATTAGGATGGGTAAAAGAAGGACAGCGAATTCATATCAAACATGGACTCTTTAGATTTAAAGATAAAAAAATGTCAACCAGAAAGGGTAATGTCATCTGGCTTGAAGATGTCATAAATGAAGCCATTAAAAGAGCAAAAGAATTAGGTTCAAACGAAGAACTTTCATTAAGTGTTGCGACAGGTGCTTTGATTTGGAACGAACTCAAGCGTGATCCAATTGGCGATATTGTTTTTGATTGGGATGAAATTCTTTCAATGGAAGGTAACTCAGGGCCATACCTTCAGTACACATACGCAAGATGTATGAGTGTATTGAAGAAATCTGAATCTGATACTGCGGAAATCAAAAATTTGGAAAGTATTGATTTTAATTTAGAAGAAGAAAAGCTACTAAGGCATGCGGTTAAATTTGAAGATGTAGTTATAAGATCTGCAAATACTTTTTCTCCAAATTTACTTTGTAATTATTTATTTGAGTTAGCACAAATTTATAATGAATATTATGCTAAGCACAAGATAATAGGGAGTGATAAAGAAATGCTTGGAGTTCATTTAACCAAAAGTACGGCGTTAATATTAAAAAAGGGACTTGGAATTATGGGAATCAGTACGCCTGAAAAGATGTAAACACTATTTCTTCTTAATATTTAATAAATTATTAATAGTTTTTGGTTCCAGTTCTTTTTCAAGCTTACGCTCAATATATGATGTGTCAGTATCTTTTAGCATCTCAACTAGTTCTGGGCTATGAACATGTTTCACCCCAGTTTTATCAGCAATTGCATCAAGTAATCGAAGTGCTTCAGTAATTTCCCTCTCTGCAATTAAATTAACTTGTAAATGCAATTCCTCCCGCAGTGAATCAATTTGCGATTGCCTCTTTTGTGTGACCAAAACAATAATTGATAAAACAATTGCCTCAAGTGAAACAGTCATTGTTAAAAAATTAAATGGATATGGATCAAAAGGAGCAATCTGAGGGATATTGTTTGAATTTATTAATATCCAGACAATAAAACCAACAATGTTTAATCCTAAAAAAATTAAACTACCAAAAAAATTAGTCATTAAATCTGCAACTCGTATAATGAATGGACGTTTTTTAAGTGCACTACTTTCAAAGCTTTTTATAAATTGTCTTGATCTGTGTTTTGGCTCCATAAAATGACTACAAAATCATCATACAACAACCAAAAAAGAAATTCTTGGGATGTTTTGGTATAATCGGTATATGAAACCAAACAAAATAACCCTTAAAAACGGCCTAAGATTGCTAGTTACTCCAATGCCAACACTTGAATCAGCCACTTTAACAGTTTGGGTAAATGTGGGCTCCAGGTACGAAGAAACAAAAATAGGTGGAATTAGCCACTTTTTGGAGCATATGGTATTTAAAGGTTCCGTTAAGCGACCATCAGCCCGCGAAATATCAGAAGCAATAGATGCAATAGGAGGAGAATTTAATGCAGGTACAAGCAAGGAATGGACAAATTTCTATATTAAAGCTAGAAAAGGGTCACTTGAAACTTCATTTGATGTTTTATCGGATATGGTATTAAACCCAATCCTAAAAGATGAAGAAATTGAAAAAGAAAAAGGAGTAATTATTGAAGAAATGGCTATGTATGAAGATACTCCAATGTATAGAGTGGGAGAAGTCTTTGAACAATTAATGTTTGAAGGCACACAATTGGCTCCAGATATCATTGGAACCAAGGAATCAGTTAAAAATATCACTAGAGATGATTTTGTTAGATATAGAAGTATGCATTATTTTACAGATAATATAGTGTTAACTGTTGCAGGTGGAGTTGACCTTCAAAATGTTATTGAACTAGCTGAGAAATATTTTGGCGAAATCAAGAGTGGTGAAAAAACAAAAATAGAAATTGCATTGAATAATCAAACTGAGCCAAAGCTCAAATTGGTTACAAAGAAAAACGAACAAGCTCATTTAGTTCTTGGTTTTACGGGCAATAAAAGGGGAACTAAAGATCGCTTCGCCGAAGAACTTTTGGCAACAATCTTAGGAGGGGGAATGTCATCTCGTGTATGGAGTGAAGTTAGAGAAAAAAGAGGATTAGCATATTCAGTTCAAACTGATGTCGATCATTACTTAGACACCGGTTATATTTCAACTTACGCAGGAGTTGAAGTCGGGAAAATAGACGATGCAATCAAAGTAATAATAGATGAATATAATGCCCTTAAAGATGGGACAAAGCCAATTGAACAAAAAGAGTTATCAAAAGCAAAAGAGTACCTAAAAGGCCATATCGCCCTCTCTTTGGAAGATACAAAAAAAGTAAATAGATTTTTTGGTGAAGATGAATTATTACTAGGTGTTATTGAAGATGTTCACGAAACATTTAAAGCTCTTGATGAAGTAACAGTAAGTGATATAGTAGAAGTTGCAAATAAGTTTTTCAAAAAAGATCGTATGAGCTTAGCAATTATTGGGCCTTACGATGATCAGGAAAGATTTGCAAAATTAATAAAATAAATTTTTTAAAATTAATAAAATGAAAATAGAAAGAACTCTTATTGTTTTTAAACCAGATTCAATTGAAAGAGGTTTGGTGGGTGAAATATTATCACGTTTTGAAAAAGTAGGATTAAAGATTGTTGCTGCAAAAATGGTCAGGCCAAGCAAAGAACATCTCGAGAAACATTATGAAGATATTGGTAAATTAAAAACAAGAAGAGGGGAAAAAGCTTTCAATATTACAATTAAATTGCTTCAAGAAAGTCCAGTTATTGCTATTGTTCTTGAAGGAGTAGAGGCAGTCTCATTGGTAAGAAAAATCACAGGTGCTACAGAGCCCAAATCAGCATTGCCTGGAACAATTAGAGGTGATTATTCTCATTTAAGTTTTTCATATGTTGATAGTGACGAAATTCAATCATATTTGCCTAATCTTCTTCACGCATCAGGCGACGAAAGCGATGCTAAGCTTGAAATTGCCCATTGGTTTTCTGATAATGAAATTTTTGATTACGACATTCTTCATCAGAAATATACTCAAGTTAGAAGTAAATAAGTCTTAGTCAGGGTGCTGGGAATTGAACCCAGTATCTCTGCGTCCCGAACGCAGCGTGTTACCGATCCACTACACCCTGTAAAATTAAAATTATACATCTAGTTTTTGTGCTCAAAAACCCCATTGACATCATAGAGCGTTTGATTGCAAAATATAAATGTAAAAATGCGCATAATTAAAGCGCCAACAGTTAGAACGCAAAATAGATTTAGCCCGGTTATAAACGGGCAAAATTCACAAGCCCCGCAAGACGGGGTTTTTTTCTGGGAAAAAAGCATTAAAAATACCACAGGAATCAAAAAGTATCCGATAATATTTGACTTTAGGCTTATTTGATGTTATGCTTAGACCCATAATATAAATTATGTCTGCCGAACACGAATTTATCAATGTAGTTTTATCAGGGGCCGTCACACTATCTTCAGCCGGTCCAGCTTATTCACCCCGACAAATTAATACTGATCTTGTTGTTGCTTTAAATAATAAAGACAAACAGGTTTCAGTTACTTTTACTCCAAATCATCAAGACAAATTTGTTTCAAGAGAGTATTCAGCTAATCCAGAACAAGCTCCACAATTTGAAATTAAAACTTGGGTAATAAACAATCCTGAAGTGGCAAAAAGACTCCAAAATTACCAAAATCAAGATGGAACAAAAGGTATCAAAATAGAAGATTTTATATCAAAAATTGGTGAATCTGATGGTACAAACTTAAGCCAAGAAGAACTTGATATTGCACTTTTATTGCGTGATGACCCAACAGTCATCGAGGCTGGTAAAAAAACCGCCGAATACATGAATCAAATTGAAGCTGCATATAATGGCGGTGGAGTTGAAGGCCAAATCGCATGGGGAACCTTAGTTGTCGGAACTGAAACTAAGTATGTCTTGGCTCCAATTATATATACAAAAAACAATGAAGGGAACAAAAATGCTGCCATGTACCCGATAATTGACAACGGCATAGATCAACTCGTTGTAGTTTCATATGTTGATCGTATTGGCTCAACCGCAACTTACTCCACATTTCATCCTAAATCAGGAGACGTACTTCTTCCTTCCTATGTAAATGCAAACAATGTCCCAACATCTGCTGCAGTTGAAGTAGTAAAAAGTAAAGATGGATATGCTTTTAGATACTTTGATCTAGAATTTGGGTCACAAAATGCTGCAACAATCCCAACCCCTGGTATTAATAATTCAGGAGTTGAAAGAGTAGTTAATGTTGAGATTCCAAACGAAACCCCATTGGAGGCATTAATTAGAAATGCAAACGAAAATCCTATTTCATACCCAGATATTACCAACGGTGCTTATATATTTAATGCTACAGACAAATTTAAAGTAATAAATGATAAATCCCTTGCAAAAGATGGTAAAGTAAGAATTCAAATCACAAAAGAAAACGGTGATGTGCAAACATTTGTGGCTGACAACGAAGCAAGTATGATAGAAAATGGAGATAAAAATCCAAAAAGAAAACCAGGCACATATTCATCCGGAAACAAAGAGGCATTTTATATTGGTCAATTTACCTACGGATGGGCACTTGAACAAGGTCAAAGTAATATTTTAGTTAAAGATCCAAAAGGCAAAGAATATGAACTTCCAGTTTATTACATTATTATGCTAACACCTGACAGTAATGGAAAATTTACTCCACAAGCTTATATTAGACCAGCAGAAGGAACTAGTGTTATGAATGAAGTAGGAGTTTTTGAAGGAGGAAGTGAATCTAATTTCAAAACAATGCCAATAGATGGAATTGGTTCATTATTCACTTGGGATAATAGCAACATTCCAATTTTAAGACTTAGCATTGGTAATCCAGGAACATATGATGGGCTTATGAAATATTTATCTAATTACTATAAAGATTGTGGACCAAAATGTGAAACAGTTGCAATTATTACCAATAGTTTTAAAAATCGTGAGAAAATGACAATCAATGATCAAATACCAGTAAAAGGTTTTTTTGGGCAAATAAGTACAGAAATGAAGCCTAAAGTTTAATTTTAAAATAGTATTTATTGACTTCACTCCAATATCTTTCTAGGATATATATAATGCCCAAAGTAACTAGAAAAATAATTATTGGATCCATTTTTATATTAATATTGCTAGTAATAATTGCAATTAGCTTCATTTTTTATCAAAAAAAATACTCCAGTTCGATTGATAGAATTCCTAAAAAAATATTAAATGCGCCTGATCCAAAAACAGGAAAAGAAGAATTAAGAGATTATGGAGTGGAAAGTGACAGTGTGGAAACAATAATAAGCGGTGTAGTTTCAAGTGAAGCACAA
Source organism: uncultured Gammaproteobacteria bacterium (assembly GCA_964524515.1). GTDB lineage: Bacteria > Patescibacteriota > Microgenomatia > UBA8517 > UBA8517 > CAZGEA01. Next base: position 54,005 of record CAZGEA010000002.1, read on the forward strand.
AATGAAGGAGATCGCATATTTTTTAAAATAAAATCAAAAGATTCCAAAGATCAAGAAGTTGAATGGAAAATATATCTTGATAAAAAAGACGGAAAAGCCTTTTTGTTGGAACTTCCAGACGGAAAAACTCCAGATATCCAAGAATGGAAACTTGTAAGTGCAGATGTTTTAAAAAGATCAATAAAATTAAATCTTCAAGTTCTAATTTCTCTTGATCAGCAAAAAATAAGTGAAACTGTCAATTACCAAACCCATACAATCGATCCTTTGCTTAGAATTTCTGTTCCAATATGAAAACAATAAAAATAATTTCATTTATATCAATTTTTTTTAGTCTTTTTTTTGGTTTTTCAAAAGTTACTTTAGCCCAAAGCTGTGTAGCGCAAAGCTACAGTTACACCAGATATACATGTGGAAGAGATCAATTCAATAATCCAATATGTCAAGGTAGTACTTTCAATGGAACAGCAACATGTACTTTTGATGGGGTAGAATGTAGAGGAACTGCCTCAGCACTATCCAATAGCTGTAGTATAAATGGATCAAATTGTCTTATTGGAAGTGGAAATATTCCAATGTTTTGTCCCATAGCTGGGGCAACACCACGTCCTGCAACACCAGCTCCAACAGGTGGAGGGGGCGGATCTTGTGGCGGTGGATCAAACCCTGCCTGTTACTCAGTTTCAAACTGTGGCCAAGTTGGAAAAGTTGCAGGTACTGGTTCTTGTAGCGGTGGTCAGATGTGTTGTGTTGATGGCGGTGGTGGAGGAGGAAATTGTACAGTTGAATTTCAAACTTGGCCAAACAGTGTTGCAGTAGGACAAACAGCAACACTTCAAGCATTTGCTCGTGGTGGTTTACAAATTTGGGATGGAAATTGGGGATGGATGGTTGGAAATACACCAAGAGGAACATTTAATCCTGGCCATGTTGGAACAGGAACAACCTATACAACAACCTTTACTGGAACATCTGTAGGTACTTCAACTGTGGAGTTTATAGTTGAACTTGATAATGGTACAGATATGTGTCTAGGTAGAAGATCAATTACAGTTGTAGCAGCTCCTCCTCCTGCACCAACCTTAACTTTTTCTGCAAGCCCAACAACAATTACTGCAGGCGGCACAACAAATTTAACATGGTCTTCAGCAAACACAACAAGCTGTACAGCAACATCAAGCCCAACAACTGCAGCATGGAATGGAGCACCAGCATTAAGCGGTAGTCAAAACAATATCATACTAACTCAAACTACAACATTTAATCTTAGTTGTTCAGGAGCTGGTGGAACAGTTTCTCGAAGTGTTACAGTAAATGTTAACGCTGCTCCTGCTCCAACTGTAAATTTATTAGTTAACGGATTAAATCAAGCAACTGTAAATGTTGGATATAATTCATCAAACACAGTATCTTGGTCATCCTCAAACGCAACAAGTTGCCGAGGATATATTTATTGGGGTGATGTCCCCAAAGGACTGTCAGGTTCTGAATCAACTGGAGCTATGACAGCTGACAGAACCTATGGAATGACTTGCTGGAATGCAGTAGGTGCATTTGCAACAGATACAATAATAATCGATGTTGCAGCTCCTGCAGTTCCAACTGTTAATTTGGTAGCAAATCCAACTTCAGTTGCATACAATAGTAGCTCAACTTTGACTTGGACCACTTCAAATGTTACAAGTTGTAATGCATCAAGTACCGATGGAAAATTCACAGGAAGCAAAACCTCATCTGGTGGATCTCAATCGATTACCGGGTTAACAGCAAACGCAACTTATACAATTTCATGCTCTGGTACTGGTGGATCTGCAACAGATACAGCAACTGTTACGGTTGGCGCGCCACCTGCACAAGCTCCAACTGTTTCACTAAATGCATCACCTCTTACAGTTTCATCAGGTGGATCATCAACTCTTACTTGGACATCTACTAATACAACAACTTGTACTGCATCAAATGGTTGGTCTGGAACAAAGGGAACATCAGGCAGTCAATCAACTGGAGCACTAAGCTCTGCTCGTACATTCACAATAACTTGCACAGGTGCAGGAGGAAGTGCCACAGCATCAGTTACAGTTAACGTTTCAAGTCCAGTTCCGACAGTTAATTTAATTGCAAACCCAGGATCAGTTTCTTCAGGGTCCGCATCAACTCTCACTTGGTCTTCTACAAATGCGACAACTTGTTCGGCAAGTGGTGGTTGGTCTGGAACAAAGGGGACATCAGGCAGCCAATCAACAGGAAACATATCATCAACCACAAATTTCCTAATCACTTGTACTGGAGCTGGAGGGTCTGCATCAGCCAGCACAACAGTAACAGTAAATGCAGCAGTTCCAACAGTTAATTTAATTGCAAATCCAGGAAATGTTTCCTCTGGCGGTTCATCAAATCTATCATGGACTTCTACTGGAGCAACAACTTGTACTGCATCAAATGGTTGGTCTGGAACAAAGGGGACATCAGGCAGCCAATCAACAGGTGCATTATCAGCCAATAGAACATTCATTCTAACTTGTACTGGCCCAGGTGGTTCAGCCTCAGATAGCGTAACAGTAACTGTAAATTCACTAGCTCCATCTGTAAATATTTCAGCAAATCCAGTGTCAGTTTCACCAGGATCAGCATCAACAATTACTTGGAGTTCAAGCAATACAACAACTTGTTCAGCCAGTGGTGGGTGGAGTGGAACAAAAGGCACATCAGGCAGTCAATCAACTGGAAATTTATCATCGACAACTAATTTTCTAATTACTTGTACTGGCCCAGGTGGTTCAGCCTCAGATAGCGTAACAGTAACTGTAAATGCCGCACCTCCAACCTTAACATTTACTGCAAATCCAACAACTGTTAATTCAGGAAGTACAACAAATCTATCTTGGAGCTCAACTGGAGCCACGACTTGTAATGCATCTGGTGGGTGGTCAGGTGGCAAATCTACCTCAGGATCACAAGTTTCTGGGTCACTTGTTGCAAATACAACATTTACGCTAAGTTGTACTGGTGCAGGTGGAACAACCTCAAGAAGTGTAATAGTAACTGTAATTGCAGGTCCCAATCCGCCATCAGTTTCAATAACTGCCAATCCTGGTTCAGTTACTTCTGGAAGTTCATCTAATCTTTCTTGGAATTCATCAGGTGCCACAACTTGTTCGGCAAGTGGTGGATGGAGTGGTAGTAAATCAGTAACTGGAAGCCAATCAACTGGAAGTCTTTTATCAACAACAAACTTTTTCCTAACTTGCACAGGAGCTGGAGGTTCCAACTCTGCTTCAACCACAGTTACAGTTGGGGCTCCACCAGTTTTGCAATGTAACCAGCCAGCACCAGATGATCCTCCAACGTACACTTGTACACCATGTCCTTCTTGTTCCACATCAGTTGTATGGCATTGGTTCCCAGTAGCAGGCGCCACTGAATATGAAATTGATATCTATAATGCTACAACTGGAACAACAGTAATAAATAATGGTTGGCAAACAGCAGGATCATTTAATTGCGGATTGGGAGTTTGTAGTTATCCAACTAATTTGCCAAACGGAAATTATTACTCAAGAGTAAGAGCAAGAGGTACTTGTACTCAATCAAACTTTAGTCAATCATCGACAATTACAGTGGGAACTTGTGTAGCACCAACTGTAACTTTGAATGTTAATCCAGCAGCTGTTCAATCAGGAAGTACAACAAATCTATCTTGGAGCTCAACTGGAGCCACAACATGTAACGCAACAGGTGGATGGTCTGGAGCAAAAGCAATTTCAGGATCACAAATATCATCAGCTTTGTTTTCAAATACAACATTCACTCTAACCTGTAGCGGAGTGGGTGGAGTGGCAACAGCAAGTAGAAATGTAACAGTATCGCCTCCACCAAGTTGCAACATTACACTCCCCGCAGCAATAAATGTTGTGGTTGGTGATTCAACATCCATTACGCCTTCAATCGTTTCTCAGCAAAACGGCACTATTACAAGAATTGATTATGATCTTGGTGGGTCATCAGTAGCTTCAGCAAACCCTGCCTCAGTATCATCTGGAACATTTTCAACCAACATTACAGGTGTTAATCCTGGAACAACAACATTAACAGCTCAAGCATATATGAATGGTGTAATTACGTGCGGAAGTGGTCCGTCACTTGTAAATGTAACCAATCCTCGAGCTTGGCTTCAAGCAGGTGAAGGTGGAGTCTCAGCTGGTGGGTCAGTAACTTCTGAAATTCCATCTACTTGTACCCCTCCAAACTGTGACCCTGTTTTGATTGAAGGAAACGCTCCGGGATCAGTAATTTACGGTTCAGGATCAGCCAATTTTGGATCAGGAAATGCATCTAGTCAAAATTATTTAGCAAACACATCATATCAAGGTAAAAGGTTTGACTACGCATTTTTTGATTCTCTTATTCCATCAGATGTTGTAAGTGTTTCAAGCTTTATAACAGGTTCCAATTCACTAAATGAAGCGCAATTGTTAGGATCAGGAACGGTAAGAAATGGTTACAGGTGGATCAAAAGAAATGGAAATCTCGCACTAAATGGAAATATTAACCTTGGTAATTCCAGAGTAATATTATTTGTAAACGGTAATCTCACAATAAATGGCAACATTAATCTAAATGACGGTTCAGGATTTCTAATAACAATAGTCTCAGGTGATACATCAGTTAATCCTTCAGTTGGTGGAAATGCTGGCCCTCACTTGGAAGGATTATTTGAAACAGACGGAACATTTGCATCAGGAATTGGATCAAGCCAATTATTAATTAGAGGTTCAGTTGTTGGTTTAAGAGGAGTTAATTTCTCAAGAGATTTAGGTGCAGGCAATCAAGACTCTCCTTCAGAAAGAGTAGTCCAGGCTCCTGATTTACTAGCTTTATACCCATCAGAACTATCAAGAAAAAGACTCATTTGGCAAGAAATTGCACCATGATGAGAATCTATTGCACCATAATTTTAATTGGTATATGATTAATTTAGATTGTTAAAATGAACAAAAAAGCTGCCATTTTTATAGTAATTATTTTCGCATTTATTGTAGTTGGAATTTCTTTGCTAATTCCAGTTAAAAACTCAAACTCACCAAAAGTTTCAGATTCAACCTCAAAAACTCAAAGCTCAGGCCAAGTTATAAATAAGCCTTCAACTGATGCATTAAAAGAAAATCAAAACAATCTAACTCCAGCAGAATCAACACTTTTTAATGAAATGGTAAAGCTGGCAGGGATGGAAGCAACTCTCGCACAGCCTGGCCCATACACTTTATTTGTACCTACTGATGAAGCTATAAATAAACTTCCAGAGGATACAAAAAATGAGTTTTTAGCCAGTCCAGATAAGCTTAAATTGCTTGTAAGCCACCATGTAGTCCCTGCACTAGTAAGTACTACTGATTTAATGACACTAACAACTCTTACACCAATTGATGGGGGAAAACTAGGTATTTCAAATGACGGCGAAATATTAATTGACGGTAAGGCAAAAATTGTCAAAGCTGATGTCCAAACATCAAATGGAATGATCCAATACATTGATACAGTTCTTCTACCCACTGAGTAAATTCACTTCATTTATTATTTTAGTTGTAATTTTAATATGATTATTTTTGTGAAATTTAATAAATACCCCATAATAATTATGCTATCAGACTTATCCACAATTTCAGTGTATAAAAACATATGTCTATAGTATTAAAACTAAAAATAAGTGTATAATTTATAAATATGCTTTATCTTGTAGCCACACCAATAGGAAATCTAAGCGATATCTCAAATCGTGCAATCGAAGTTTTAAAAGAAGTGGATATTATCTATGCCGAAGACAAAAGAGTAACTTTAAACCTTTTAAACCATTTCGAGATCAAATCAGCACTTAGAAATTACCACCAGCAAAGCAGTTTCGATAAAAAACTAGAAATATTAGCGGAATTAAATAACGGCAAAAAAATAGCACTAGTCACTGACGCTGGAACTCCAGGAATATCAGATCCAGGCAATGAATTGGTAGATTATCTATTAGATCAAAACAAAGATTTAAAAGTGGTAGCAATTCCTGGAGCATCAAGCCTAACTGTAGCAATTTCAATATCAGGCTTTGATTGTTCACGCTTTAGCTTTGTTGGTTTCTTGCCAAAGAAAAAAAGGCAAAAATTATATAGTGAAATTTTTGCAAGAGATGAAGCTGTTGTTTTTTTTGAGTCACCATTCAGGATTGAAAAAACAATTGATGAATTAATTAAACTAAATTTAAACAGAAGAGTTTGCGTGTGCATGGAATTAACAAAGCTTCACGAAAAAGTATATCGTGGAAGTTTAGATGAAGTAAAAACAAAACTATTGGCCGAAAAACAAGCATTGGGAAGAATAAAAGGGGAAATAGTGGTAGTAGTTGAAAAAA